>JAYVUU010000119.1:0-13766 GCA_043787635.1 Synechococcales cyanobacterium
GCTTTTCAATAATTTTTCCATCGCCCGAGCCAATTCTCAATACATCTTCCAACGTCAACGTCGGATTCACTTTTCGATTGTCAAAAAATGCCTGAGCCGCCCGGATATCTTGAGGTTTGAGTTCGATCCATTCGCCATTAATTTCAACGATCGGCATATTCAAAGCCACCAGTCGCTCAAACTCTGCCTTACTAATGGTTTGCTTCCCGATCGCCAAATCCCATTTAAAATTCAATAGCCCCTGCAACCCAATTCTCGGCTGTTCGCCCTTGAGTTTAGGCAAATCGGCAGACAACTTCAGCCCAAATCGCGTATTCTCTTGCCGATCGCTCAAACCCGCTGGCAACACGACCCCAATCCCATTGTCTTGCAATTTAAAGCGTACCGATCGGATCAATTCATAGGCTTGATTTGCATCCAAAATCGCCTGCATTGGCCGAGCCGTTCTAAGACTTGATTCGAGTACTGGAAATAGTTTTGACGCATTCCCCAACCCCGCCAGAAACGTCTCATGGGGGTCACTCAACCGCAATCCCGACCATTCCAACCGAGAGGCGGGAGACTTCCAAACCTGCGCCGCTGTCATCCAAATCCTCGAATCCGCCACCGCCTGCAACCCGTACTCCAGCTGCCATTCCCTCGCCCCATACTGTGGAGGATTTAACTTAACTGCCACCCGAAATGCTCGACTCGCATCTTGTAACGGCGCATACCAAGCCTCAAGCTGGGGCGCTAAGGTTGCCGCGATCGTCCCCGACATCTGAGTTTCAGTGGGTTTTAACCAAGGACCAAAACTAGTTGTTGGCGTAATTACCGGAGCAACCGATCGCACCGCGTGGTTAATTACCGTATCCAACACCGTCATCAGATAGATTTTTAGATCCTGCGATCGTTGAAGAGGAAACAATTCCTCAAGTTCCAACCCATAAAAACGACAACTTGGGGGAAAGTTCTGGACAAAATGCTGAAGATGAGATTGGTCAGTTGCACTATCGAGCAAAACAGTCCAATAGGCGATCGATCGCGCATCACCCAGTACCTGTGGCAAGTATTTCCCACGCACCATCAAGCTCATGCCCCACCGCATCCCATGCACCCAGTACAACAAACTGTCGCTGATCCATGCCAATGAGGTATCTCGACGATGCAGCGGCAAATGAGACAACCAGTGATACGCCTCAGAAACAGAAAGTGAAATGCCTTGAACGGACCAAGATTGCAATCCGATCGACTCAGCCTCCCGGTCGATCTGTTCAGAAATAGTCGGCAATCCGTCAACCGTCGGTAATGAAATAGTGCAGATTTCACTCGTAAACCCAGTCTGAGCCGATAGCGGACAGCGGGTTTGCTGCTTCAACCAATTCCTTAAGCTCTCGCTGCTCATACTGTAGGGATGGAGAGGATGCGTCAGAGGGTTTGCTGAATTTCCTGTAGATTCTGCCGCAGTTGCACCGCTACGCCACTCCTCGGCCCACAGAAAGAATTTTGCATTGGGCACGTTACTGTCTGGATCGATAGCCAGTAACCAATTTCCTTGAATAACAGTCATGCAACCTTTTCCCCTCGCCCAGATTGTCCACTCAGAAATTTAGCTTAGCGCGGTAGGAACCGATCGTCTTCTTTCAGATTCAAAACTGAGATAGCCCCTGAGTTGCATTCTAATTCCCGCCCCTTTTCTAGTTTCCCTTTTTAAGAGGGCTAGGGCGATCGGACCTCACCCGCTCCAGCCTGAAATTTTCAAACACTCCCTTAAGCTTGGTTCCCGAAGGTTAATGATTAATGTTAAATTAAGTTAACAAATGTTCTCAGGATTAAACGACTACCCATCGAACGGTGGATCCAACAGATTTACCTAATAGGGCAAAGTTTTTCTCTAAGCCGTTGCATCCAAACCTTAAGAGCGTATTGACTCTATGAAACCAACTCTGAAGACTGTTCTGCTGTGGGCACTACCTACTATCGTTGTCGGATTTTTCATCTGGCAGAGTTCGTTCATGCCCATGACCACGAACCCAGCGAATAATACCGCCCGCAACGCGGCCAGCACTCGGATGACCTACGGGCGGTTTCTAGAATATCTAGATGCTAAACGCGTCAAGAGCGTTGATTTGTACGATGGCGGACGGACAGCCATTGTGGAAGCGTTTGACCCTGAATTGGATAATCGGGTGCAACGGTTACGGGTCGATTTACCCGGTAGCTCACCAGACCTAATCGCCCGATTACGTGATTCCAACATCGAATTGGACTCTCATCCCATGGGCAACGACGGCGCGCTCTTGAGCATTTTAGGTAACTTGGTGTTCCCGGCTGTCTTGCTCTCAGGACTGTTTTTCTTGTTCCGCCGATCGAACAACATGCCCGGTGGTCCAGGACAAGCGATGAACTTTGGTAAATCCAAAGCACGCTTCCAAATGGACGCTAAAACAGGCGTGATGTTTGACGATGTGGCTGGGATTGAAGAAGCCAAAGAAGAGCTTCAAGAAGTCGTAACGTTCCTCAAAACGCCTGAGAAATTCAGCGCGATCGGGGCAAAAATTCCTAAGGGTGTGCTGCTAGTCGGACCTCCTGGAACAGGTAAAACCCTCTTGGCAAAAGCGATCGCCGGAGAATCTGGCGTACCATTCTTCAGCATCTCTGGGTCTGAATTCGTCGAAATGTTTGTCGGAGTCGGCGCATCTCGCGTTCGTGACTTGTTCAAAAAAGCTAAAGAAAATGCACCTTGCATCATCTTCATTGATGAAATTGATGCAGTCGGTCGTCAACGTGGTGCTGGAATTGGCGGCGGAAACGACGAACGCGAACAAACGCTCAACCAACTCCTAACGGAAATGGATGGCTTTGAAGGGAACTCCGGCATCATCATTGTTGCGGCCACCAACCGAGCGGATGTCTTGGATGCGGCATTGCTTCGTCCCGGTCGTTTCGATCGTCAGGTTCAAGTCGATGTGCCCGACATCAAGGGTCGTTTGGAAGTCTTGCAGGTTCATGCCCGCAACAAAAAATTAGGTGACGATATTTCTCTCGACACCATTGCTCGTCGGACTCCTGGGTTCTCTGGTGCTGATCTTGCCAACCTTCTCAACGAAGCTGCAATTCTCACCGCCCGTCGTCGCAAAGACGCAATTACGATGGATGAAGTCGATGCAGCCGTCGATCGCGTGGTTGCCGGAATGGAAGGCACACCGTTGACCGACAGCAAGAGCAAGCGCTTGATTGCCTATCATGAAATTGGTCATGCGATCGTCGGTACATTGGTCAAAGACCACGATCCAGTCCAGAAAGTCACCTTGATTCCTCGCGGACAAGCAAAAGGCTTGACTTGGTTCATGCCAAACGAAGACTCCGGACTAGTGTCCCGATCGCAGCTCATGGCCCGGATTGCCGGAGCTTTGGGTGGACGTGCAGCTGAACAAGTTGTCTTTGGTGATGCTGAAGTTACAACTGGAGCAGGTGGAGACTTACAAATGGTTTCCGGTCTAGCCCGTCAAATGGTAACTCGCTATGGCATGTCGGACTTGGGTCCAGTGTCCTTGGGCAGTCAACAAGGCGAAGTATTCTTAGGCCGCGACTGGACTACTCGTTCGGAATGTTCCGAAGAAATTCAAGCTCGGATTGATTCCCAAGTGCGAACGCTCGCGGAACATGGCTACGAAGTTGCGCTGAAGATTGTTCGTGAAAACCGTGAAGTGATCGATCGCTTGGTTGATTTGCTAGTAGAGCGCGAAACCATTGAAGGTGACGAACTTCGTCAAATTGTTGCAGAATACACAACTGTTCCTGAAAAAGCACAAGTCATGGCTCGTATCTAATTGATTAGATTTCGGGACTTAAATTAGATTGATAAAGCCGCCAGTATTTTGTTGCTGGCGGTTTTTTAGCAAGATTTTCGAGATTTGACGCATTGAAGAACTGAAGAATGATCCTGCTTCTGGGTTGATAGAGTATGCTACACACAGCTTCACATTGGGTACACTACGGTAAGCATTGATACTCATATTCTCTTGGCTTTTGACAACACTATTATGCGAAAGAGCCTATCCAGAAACCAAATGTTGAGAAAATTACGACTCCCCAACCCATTTAAATCCTCTTTTGTGTTATTCGGGACCATCCTTGACAAAATCATTTTTACCCATGTTGTAGTCATCGGCCTGCCTGCGATCGTCTACACCCTCATTTTGCATAATCAAGGCAATCTCTCAGCGCTGCACTGGATGATTCCCGTGTTGTACTTTGTCACATCTATCATCGTTATGGGGGAAGCGATCGCCACAACGGTTACCTATAGTTCGGATCGGGTTAGTAAACGCCCCAAGCTTGGATGGATCCAGCGAGCTTTGCGACTTCGCCGTCGCAATCCTGCGTTCTTTTTACCCGTCGGTTCAGAGCTAAACGAAGCGCTTCCAAGCTGTTCATTGGTGGTTGCCGCCTATTTGCCCAACGAGCAAAGCATAATCTTAGAAACCCTCACCTACATCCTCGATACTATACAGCGCCCGGAGGCTGGGTTTGAACTGGTACTTGCCTACAACACACCGATCGATCTACCTCTGATCGAAGCCGAACTTGTCGAGCTAGCCGCTCGGAATCCTGAACTAAAACTGTTGCGGGTTGAGGGAAGCCGATCGAAGGCCGAGAACCTAAATGCAGCAATGAAGATGGTCAAAGGTGAAATCACGGGAATTCTAGACGCGGACCATCGTCCCAGTCCTGACAGTTTTGAAATTGCCTGGAACTGGCTTTCGACTGGGCGATATTCGGTGGTTCAGGGTCGCAATGTGATTCGCAACTTTGGACTCAATTTCATGACCCAAATGGTTGCAGTGGAATTTGAGTGCATGTACGGCGCGAGTCACCCCGCGAAATCCTTGTTATTCGACACTGGGATTTTCTGCGGATCCAATGGCTACTGGAAAACATCGAGTCTGAGACAGGTAAAATTTTCGCCTGAGATGTTGACGGAAGATATTGATGCCAGTTTGCGAGCAATGCTAGACGGTCATCAAATTGTCCACGATCCCCGCATCATCACCACTGAGCTAGCACCTGAAGATCTAAAATCGTTTTGGTCTCAGCGGAAACGGTGGGCGCAGGGCTGGACAGAAGTTGCGATCGAGCATCAGATCCCCTTACTAAAATCCTCATTTTTGGATCCCTGGCAGAAAGGCTACTGGACAATGTTGTTGGTATTTAGTGCGACGTTTCACTTTGTGGCGCTTCAAACTTTTCCAATTTTGCTCAGTTTGAGTTTGAGCCAAACGGATATGCCAGAAATTGATCCCGTCTATTTTTGGATTACCACCGGATTGACCCTGATTAGTGGACCTACCCAAGCGATCGCGGCCTGGGTTGTCCGCCACAAAGCGAATCCGCAGCCATTTTGGGCTTATCTCGTCTATTGCTTCTTTATTCCGTTCTATTGTGTTTTCAAAAGCATGATTGCAATCATTGCGGTGTATGACCATTTGACGGGGAATACCGAATGGGTGGTAACTAAGCGCAATGTCAAAGAGAAGACCGTTCTCAATCCAATTTCGCAGCTTGCAGACTGATGTGAGAACTATGCTTATTTAGATAGAGTAACAAATCCCAAATATCAGCAATGTTTCCGATCGGAGGCATTGCTGATGTTTTATGGATCACTTTTCAAAACGAAGAGGCATCGGACTCGCGATCGTTAAATACCGTCAACAGCTCACGACAGAAAACTTTCAGCGCACACTGAGGCTCATCCTCTGGCATCGCCACCCCAACAAAGCACCAATCCTTCACCGTAGAGAGCCGCCACTGCTCGCCCACATGATTAAAGCCTGCGACCTCTGCCCCGATCGCTCGTCGTTCCTTGGACTCTGGATCGCGGTAAAAGCGAACCTGCACCAAGACACTGCGACATTGATACCGACGACTCCAGCCAGGGAAGTGAAATCCTATGTCAATCGAATGAGGATCCACATGCTCCCGAGTGTCCAAGTCTGTGGCCCATGGCTTCAGGTCAGGTATGGCATCGGGAAACGATCGTCTAAAAATGTTGACAACGGTAGCGATTTTAGTTGCATTTTCAAGAGTATTCGCTTGTTCTGCTGCATTCACACAACCAACTCCTCAAAATGCAGATTTTTAGGAACCCTATCTTTCCCAGGACTTTAAAGTAACACGGCAAAACTAACCCGACAAAATAGTCGGCCGATTTCAGAAGCCGTTGTGGGAATAAAGCAGGCAGAAAGTATTGACACTAACCTAGGGTAGTCTGCTATATTTGTTCATGTGAGACGCATTGGGGCGTCGCCAAGTGGTAAGGCACCGGGTTTTGGTCTCGGCATTCCTAGGTTCGAATCCTAGCGCCCCAGTATTAAAGATAAGCATCAGGACAGAACAGAAGCCACTCCGCATTGAGTGTTATGAATTACAATCATATCCAGTGGATCTGGAGTTTTGATGCGGTCATCTAATATGTTAGCGCTCGACTTTGACGGCGTAATTTGCAATGGATTACGGGAGTATTTTCAGACCTCGTGGCGAGTCTACAGCAACGTCTGGGGTAGCGGTCGTGAGTTGCCCTCTACAGAACTAGAGAATGCCTTCTCCCGATTGCGTCCGGTGGTTGAGACGGGTTGGGAAATGCCTGTTGTAATTCATGCCCTGGAATCGGGGTTTACGGAATCCAACATTCTTGAGGACTGGTCAAACATTGCCTTAGAGCTGTTACATCACCATCGACTGACTCCGTTGGATGTGGGTCAAGTGGTCGATCAGGTCCGCGATCGGTGGATTGACCAGGATTTAGATCAATGGCTGGCCTTGCATGACTTTTATCCGGGAATGCTCGACTATTTAAAATCGCTGGATCACTTTGTTATTATCAGCACCAAGGAAGCTCGGTTTATTCAAGCATTGCTCGATCGAAATGGCGTTGACCTTGAGCCTAGTCAGATTTACGGCAAGGAAAAACAGTGCCCCAAATACGAGACCTTATTGGAATTGTTGCCGAACCATAGCCAGATCACTTTCATTGAAGATCGACTCAAGACCTTGCAAACGATCGCCACCCATTCCGAACTCGATTCGGTAAACCTGTTATTTGCGGATTGGGGCTACAGTTTGCCGAAAGACCATGATTCAGCTCGAAGGAGCGATCGGATCAAGCTTGTCACATTGCCCGAATTCTTGAATGCCTAAATTCTAAAACGGTCCTACCCAACTGTGAATAAGAATGTATGGGTCTGTCTCAAGCCATGGATTTCACAACGATTTCCAATAAAAAAGAAGTTGATGAACAACTTCCTTTATTTCAAACACTAAAAATAAATTGGGTTACAGTATTAAACCGTGGTCAACACTTTTTCAGGACGCTTGCTGTTACGAATTCCTGCGATCGCATCCTTATAGTCTGGTGCATTGAAGACCGCCGAACCCGCAACAATAGCGTTAGCGCCCGCTTCCAAAACTTGCCAAGTATTGTTTCCCTTTAAGCCACCATCTACTTCAATCCAAGGATCCAAGCCCCGCTCATTACACATTTTCCGAAGTTGCTGAATCTTGGGCACTACGGATGGAATAAAGCTCTGACCGCCGAATCCTGGATTCACGCTCATAATCAATACGAGATCACAAAGGTCCAAAACATAGTCGATCGTATCTAGAGAAGTCCCTGGATTCAGGACAACGCCAGCTTGTTTACCCAAGTCTTTAATCATTCCCAACACCCGGTGTAGGTGAGTGGTAGACGTTTGCTCTGCATGAACAGAAATGATGTCTGCGCCTGCCTTGGCAAAGTCGGCCACATAGCGCTCAGGTTCAACAATCATTAAGTGAACGTCAAGAGGTTTTTGCGTATGGGGGCGGACCGCTTCAACGATCAATGGACCGATCGTAATGTTAGGGACAAAACGACCGTCCATGACATCCACATGGATCCAGTCTGCACCCGCAGCATCCACTGCCCGAATTTCTTCACCTAGGCGACCAAAGTCAGCGGACAAGATAGACGGCGAGATCATCGTGGTTTTTGGGGAAGTCATGGCAAGCTCAAAAGATAAAGGGTTGACGGTGCATGATCTCGAAAATCAGAGAGAACACCACACGGATGTGGTCAGTTTAACAAAACCTGAATCTTTTTTAGCGCCACATATCTCCGGCATGTCCCTAGAATGTTCCTAAGATCCTAAATACGAAAAATTCAAGTAGGCGGTTTGAGACGATGAAGAGGCAACAGCCGCCAAAGCGATCGCATCCAATCGCGACTTTGGGTATTCTGATTGTGACCAGTCTATTCAATACCGGATTCACCGTGGTCCCGCCCGCCATAGAGCAGGGTTCGATCGGACCGAATGGGGTTGATGCCCTCAGACTTCAACGATCGCCCTTTAATTTGACGGGGCGAAAAATTGTGGTGGGTCAAGTTGAGGTAGGCCGCCCGCCTATGTTTGGGGTTGATAAAGCGCAGGATAAATTGAAGCGGTTTCAGCCGGAATATTCGTTCTTTCATCTCAAACTCAATCAGGTCTTTTATCGCGATCGATTAGCAAGCCAAAGCAACTCGATGATGGACGACCCGATCGATGGCGAAACGTTTCAAACCCAAGTCGATCCCCATGCGGCCCAAGTCGCTAGCATTATTCTCGGTCAGCACAAACCGCTTCAAGGCGTAGCCCCGAACGCCCGCGTCTATGCAGCAGCAGCAGGCGGCATCATGCGCAGCGCCCAGCAGGAAGACTGTCTGGCGGCCCAAACGGTGGCCTTGCAAAATAGCAATGATGTCCGGGTGATTAATCTCAGCTTTGGCGAATCACTCCGAGACGACCCACGGCCTAATTCTTTACTCGATGGCAATGCTCTGCTGACTCAATGCGTCGATTGGTCGGCACGGGTTCAGGATGTCTTGTATGTGATTGCGGGAAACCAAGGGAAAGGCGGTATTCCGATTCCAACAGATCACTACAATGGCATGACGATCGCCTCTTCAAAAATGGTGAACGATCGCGGCAGTACTCGCTACAGTAAGATCGATTTTTCAAACCTCAGTGACACGGTTCCGAGTCTTAGTTCTAGCCGTCGTAGCCCAGAGAGCAACAGCGGAAACCGCCGACAAATTGCGCTTGCAGCCCCCGGTCACCGCATTACTGTTCGTAAGCTCAATGGTCAAATCACCACAGCGACGGGGACCAGTTTTGCCACGCCCCATGTCACGGGGACGGTAGCCCTGCTTCAGGAGTGGGGCGATCGGGAACTTGCAAAAAGCTGTAATCGGGGTCGTGGCTGTGCCTTGCCTTGGACCACCGATGCGCGCCGTCATGAGGTGATGAAAGCGGTGTTGATGAATTCGGCGGATAAGCTTCAGGATGCTGGGGATGGCAATTTGCTGGGGATGTCTCGGACGATGATGCAAAAAAATAATCAAGACTGGTTTACGTCAAAACGTTTCACATCTCACAATCGCCCGTCAGATTCAGCCAGCCAGCTATCCCCATTAAATCTTGAATTTGGTGCCGGACATCTCAATGCTAGCCGCGCCCATCGGCAATTCGACGGCGGACAGTGGAAACCGGGAATGGTGCCCCCGATCGCTTGGGATTATCGAACGATTGACCAATCTAGGGTAGTGGATTACACAATTTCCTCCGAGCTTAGAGCTAACAGCTACATTTCTCTGACCTTAGCTTGGGATCGCCGAGTTGATTTGCAAGACCGAAATCTGAATGGAAAATTCGATTTGACTGAGACCTTTGTCGATCGAGGGTTAAATAATCTCGATCTCTATCTGATGCCCGCTGCCGAGCAAGATACGGGCCGTAGCATTGCCTCGTCTGTCAGCGATGTGGATAGTGTCGAGCACATATTTTATAAGATTCCCCGATCGGGTCAGTACAAAATCCGGGTCGCTTTTCGATCACAGGTGAATGAACCGACTCAAGCGTTCGCCTTGGCATGGTGGAGCGTTCCGGTGGTTGATCGCCCTCCCTCAGGTGTTCAAGTAGGTAACTAACGCTTCAAGTTTTTCCCAACCTGCTCCACTTTGTAAAACCGATCGCGCTAATTCAACCCCGTCAGCCACTTCCATCACCCGATCGCCCACCGTCAACACCAGCGCCGCATTCAATGCCACTGCATCCATTTGAGCCGCCGTGCCGTTTCCCTGGAGCACCGATCGTAAAATCGCCTTATTTTCTTCCACATCTCCACCCTTCAGATCCGCGATCGTCGCCGCCGCCAATCCAGTACCGCGAGGATCATGGCTCTCTAAGCTCACTTGCCCCGATCGTAAAATTGCAAAATCATTCACATCGCCCAAACAGGCTTCATCCAGCCCTTCTCGACCGTAGACCACAATGCCCCGATCGACCCCAAGCAATCCCAACGCCTCTGCGATCGGCTGTAACAACCTGGGGTCAGAAACCCCAATCACCTGCCCCGTCGGATTCATCGGATTCACTAATGGACCCAGCAGATTAAAAACAGTCCGAATCTTCAGCGCCTTCCGCATCCCCGCCACCGCCTTCATTGCTGGATGCCAACCGGGTGCGAACAAAAACGTCATCCCAACCTCCTCAACAGCCGATCGAATGCGAGAAGGGTCCGCCGCAAAATTCACTCCTAACCCCTCCAGCACATCCGCCGAACCCACCCGACTAGAGGACGATCGGCCCCCATGTTTTGCAACCTTTACCCCTGCTGCCGCCACCACAAACGCCACCGCCGTTGAAATATTAAAAGTATCCGCTCCATCCCCGCCCGTCCCACAGGTATCCACCACCGGATAATTGTGGACCACAGGACTCCCAGACGATAAAGACTTCAGCACCTTAGCCATGCCCGCCAACTCCACACCTGAAAACCCCTTCCCATTCAGCGCCACTAGAATTGCCCCAGAGAGCAATGGATCAATCGCCTCTGCTAGCCAACCCTGCATCAGCAAACTTGCCTGCTCCACCTGAAGCGATTCCCCCGCCACAATTTGCCGGAGCAGTCCAGCCCAATCTTGGTGAGCTAGATCTTCAGAAGAGACAAAATTCATAGTCCAAGTTTCCATAAATTGCAACGGGCTAAGGTTGTTTCGACTGCGCCTGATAGATGTAAAAATTACCGAGTATGCCAACGGTTTCCAAGTCATACCCCGAAGGAATCGGCATCAATGCCAAAAACGGCATTACTCCCGGAGGCAACACCGATCGTAGCGATAAACTAGTCTGATAGCGACTGAAGAAGTAATAGTCACGCCGTTGGGTATTTTCGTGAATCATCCGTTTAACCGATGCCTTGTTCTCCTCTAAAAACCTAGGACATTGTTTCTCCAATCCAGCCGGAATCTGCCTACAAAGTTCGGTTTTCATCTGCTCCAAGGCATAGACTTCAAACTGTTCGGGGCTGGGGTTTGTCGAAACCATCAATGCACCCACTGCGCCGACTCCGATCGTCAGCCCCAGTCCCCAGAGACATCCTTTCATAACGCATTTTCATAGATAACGACAAAATAAACGATCGTCAAAATCCGTCTCCATACAGAGTATCAGCTAGGGTATCAGCAAAAAAAATGAATGGAGGCATTCCCAAATCACAGCCATTACGGTATGCTTATTCCATCGATATGGCGGGCGTCGCCAAGTGGTTAAGGCAGCGGCTTGTGGTGCCGCCATCCGGGGGTTCGAGTCCCCTCGCTCGCCCTCATAAACGAGAAATATCTCCAGAAAAGGATCAGGCTTACGCTTGGTTCTTTTTTGTTTTGTACATTCATCGTTAAATGTTGAATGACTTGACACTCCACGCAGGTCCGTTTGGTCCGAAGCTGCACTTGTGCTAACGGAAAGATCAAGGTGTCGCTGTCAATTCTCCATAACCTTAAGTTGCTTGTAACAACTTGTAACGTATAATGGCGACAAGCTTAATTGAGGCTTCCGAATAGGCGCCTAGCGGTTTTCGAGATAAAAAAAGCTCTCCATTAAGCCCATTTATCTAATTTAGTTCCCTGAATACACATCTAACTGCCTTCCTTGTGGAATCCATGAGATGATGGGTTAACTATTTTTGCCTAACTTTCCCCACTGGATTGGAATGCTGCAACTGCCTGAATCCCCGCGTGTGAAACTATCTTTAGCGTCTGTTGAGACTGCTTACGAATCCTGCCGTCAGGTCACCGCAGACTTTGCCAAGAGTTTTTATCTGTCAACAATGTTGATGTCTACCCCGAAACGGAGGGCGATCTGGGCCATTTATGTCTGGTGTCGTCGAACCGATGAATTGGTGGATGGAGATGATGCAGGCAACACTACCAATTTGACCCTTGACGCTTGGGGCGATCGTTTGGAGGACCTGTTCCGAGGGAAGCCCCACGACGATTTTGACGTAGCCTTGGTGGACACCATCGAGCGTTACGATCTAGACATCCAGCCCTTCCGCGAGATGATTGAAGGTCAGCGGATGGATTTATACCGTAATCGTTACGAGACCTACGAAGAATTGGAACTCTACTGTTATCGGGTTGCTGGAACCGTCGGGTTGATGTCTACGACCATCATGGGAATTGACGAGTCTAGTGTAAATGCGCCATGGAATCGCTACCGTCCGCCCTACCTTCCGGAGAAGGAAGCCGTTGCCCTTGGGGTCGCCAATCAATTAACAAATATTCTGCGGGACGTGGGTGAAGACCGCCAGCGTGGTCGTATTTACTTGCCTCTCGAAGATTTAGATCGATTTAATTATTCTGAGAAAGATTTGATGAATGGCGTGGTGGACGATCGCTGGCGGGCCTTGATGAAGTTCCAGATCGATCGGGCGCGGAAAGTGTTCGTAGAAGCCGATCGTGGAATTTCATATCTGAGTGAGGACGCTCGTTGGCCCGTTTGGGCGGCATCCATGACCTACAGTTGGATTTTAGGAGCGATTGAACGCAATGGATATGACGTATTCAACAAACGAGCCTATGTGTCAACTCGTCGTAAACTAGCCGCACTTCCGGTTGCACTAATGCGAGCAAAGGTTCTATAGAAGCAATCACATTCAGCTAGAACCCCTCAGATAGACCATTCAATCTGAGGGGTTTGAGTATCTATTTCATTCCAACCCTGCCTCACGTAAAACCTACGGAGGCTTTTCCAATCGGTTGAGTTGACATTGAGTCAGAAAATTATCAGCGATTGACTGTTACTTTTAGCGCAAGACAGAGGTTCAAGTTCTCATCTTTCAGGGAGTTTAGTTTACTTAGCATCTTGCCCGCCCAATATTTGCACCTGCGTCGGTGGAGCTTGTTTATAGGTTTTACCTTGATCAGGAGCGTTTTGTAAATTGGGTATCATGTTCCAACGCGCTGAGGGCTTATCACTGCCAACCATCTCAATTGGAACTGGAGTATTGGCATCTATCTTGTCTAGTGGGCTTTCCATAGATGGCTTGCCACAGATACTAGAAAGGTCAACCTGCTGACCCGCTTGATTTTGTATGTAGCAACTTTGAGGCGATTGTTGACTATTAGCTTGTGCTGTTAATGCATACCCAGACGACCCGATCGCAGTGACTAATGCTAAAACACCACACAAATTAGAATTACGATTCATCGTTACATACCTTCAGAGTAAATACAGCGTGTTGATCGATGCAAGGACTTTCAACACATTCAAATGTAAAAGCCCTTGTTGACACTCTCAGCACTAAAGTGACTGAGATTCTTAGTTCAACGATCGGACTTAAATTAAGAGCGTTCCCGCACCTAACCCAGAGACCCAATCTCCCTAAGCGTTTACGTTGTCTAGCAACGAAGTTCCGACATGACCTGT
>JAYVUU010000120.1:0-15041 GCA_043787635.1 Synechococcales cyanobacterium
CCTCTTGGACACTATATTGATTGAGAAAAATTCGGGCAAACTGTTCAGCAAGCTGTGGCTTTTTACGATCGATTAACCACTGTAACCACGGTCTCATGGAGCGTTCATTCAGCGCCCCACCCATGGATAATATATTCCACAAAATTCGATGGAATATGGTCATTTGAATCATAATTTTTACATCTAGGGTTGGATGTTTTTTGTAGAACACCACGCCCATTTGTCCGCGTTCGAGTTCTTGCGCAATCAGGCGGGGGAGCCGATCGAGTGAAAAAGCTGGATGCCAGTGATAGCCCATGGCTTCAGGACATTTCACCATTTTGATGCCGCAATTTTTTAACCGTACTCCAAGTTCTAAATCTTCCCAACCGTAGAGGTCAAATCCTAAGTCAAATAGCCCAACATCGACTAACCAATGTTTTGCGATCGCAACGTTCGTTGTCGCAAAATAAGCATTTGAAAAATCAATAATTTTGTAAGGCTCGCTGGTTGGCTCTTCAAAGTTTGCCGTGTTAATCACTGCGCCATAGGTAAAAACTTTGTCATTCCCTAATCCTTGCTGTTCTTGGGTCAAGACCGCTGCATGACATTGCAAAAAGCTGGGAGTCACAACAATGTCGCTATCGATAAAAATAATCGTGTCCCCGATCGCCTCCTCTACCCCAAAATTACGGGCTGCTGATGCCCCTTTATGGGCCTGTTCATAGATTTTTAAATGGGGCAATTCTGGCCTAGCGCTGTGCAACCATTCGATCGTGCCGTCGATCGAACCGTCATCCACAACAATAACTTCATAGTGATCAACAAGCTGTGAATCGAAGGTCTGAATTTCTAACGCTCGCAGCGCTTTCTGGAGAATTGGCAGTCGGTTATAGGTGGGAATGACAATGCTAAAAAACATTTGCTTTGCTCTCAAAAGTCGCGATTGCTTGAACGAATCTGACGGTAGATAGATTTAGACAACTGGGTGAGGTGCTTTACGGTTGAATTGAAACCTTGACTTGAAGATTGGTTAACCGTTGAACGGGTTTACTATCATCTAGCCGAATTTTCACTTCCACAACCCGCACATCCTGCTTGTCTGATGGGTCAGAACTAGTGACGGCATTTTTGCGAACCTGTGCCCCAATCCGCTCGACTTTTCCAGAAAGTTCGCCTTGGAATGCGTCGCTTCTGACGATCGCACGATTTCCTACACTGATCTTAGAAATTGAATTCTCATCCACCTCAGCCACAACATACATTTGATCCGTTAATCCGAGATCCATGATGCCTGTTGTCCCGACCGACTCATTGTCTTTTGCATGAATTTTCAGCACCGTTGCAGGAATTGGGGATTTTACGATCGCCTTTTCTAGTTCGATTTGAGCTTTATCAAAATTGGCTTGGGCCACCATTAGCAGTGCTTCAAACCGTCGCACTTCCGTTGGGCGCACTTCCGACACGCTGCCGAGAAGTTGATTTTGTCCCGCTATTCGAGCGATCGCCTTCTGGACTCCGGCTTGAGCTTGAGCAACTCCATCACGACGTTGTTGTCTGAGTTCTTTGGCTTGGGCAATGACCTTCTGACCTTGGGCTGCTTCTTGTTTTTTTGAGGTAAAGGCGAGTTCGCGCTTACGCCATTCAGATTCAGAAACAGCGCCCTTCTTGTAGAGTTCGCTATATTTCGTGAAATCCCATTCTGCATTTTCTCGCTCAGCGTCTAACTTTATAGATGCCGCTACCACTTTTTCTAGTTCTAACCCTGCTGATTGATAATCTGCCTGCGCGCGCCTAACTTCTGCTTCTGCTTGAGTTCCTTGGGCTTCTTCTGTCCCGATCGCCGCCCGCTGCGCCCCGATGTCCCCGGACTTTGCCCCAGCCTGAACATTCTCTAAATTACTTTGGGCCTCAAACATCGAAGCCTCGGCCTGTTTCGCTGAAGCCAAAAGAGATTGATAACTATCCATCACTGCGATCGGCTGCCCCGGTTTGACCTTATCGCCCTCTTTGACTAACAGCTTTTCAATTCGCGAACTAAATCCAACAGCAGGCGGTGCAATTTTGAAAATCTCGCCAGCGGGTTCAAGACGACCCAGCGCCCCGATCGACACGATCGCATCTTTTTTTGATTCTTGAGCCGCTAGTTCAGCCTCTTTTGATTTTGCATTGGATCCCATCGTGATGGCAATATACGTGCCACCTAGAGCCAGTGCCAATGCCAATCCAGAGACGATCGCCACCAATTTGGTTCCAGAGGAAGTGAGTAAAGGTTTTGGAGTCACGCGACAGAAGCTCCCGTCATAGGATGGGTCTAAAAAATTAAGCAGCTACTAGGACCAGATATTTAGTCTATTGACACTGATTAAGCATTACGCATAATAGCAATAAAGGCTACGCCTCTGTCTAAATCTGACGTAAGGCAATTCTTTAACCTCGCAAAACCCAAGCAGTGAGATAGTATTGACGAATCGACTGGCCGTCCCGTTACTCCTTAATCCTGTCTTAATCTTGATCTGCTTAGCTAGTCCGATCGCGCAAATTTTTTAGGTCTTCGACAACACTGCATGGATAGTCATCAACTTGCTCGCTACATAGAAGAGACTGGCGGCATCAGTAAGCCTTGGCTTCTTGTTCAGCTTCGCTTAGCTAAATTGAACGAGCAGAAAAGTAGCATGAACTCTGTAGACTATGCCCACGCTCTCGCTGATATTCACCGGGATCTAATGAACCTTGGACAATGGTGGAAGGGTCAAGAAGATGAGGTGTTTAAGCCATGAAACGCAGCGCCAAGACAGTTCCGATCGCGGTCAATCTTTATGACCCGCAGTACTACCTCAATCGCGAATTAAGCTGGCTAGAGTTCAATAGCCGAGTCCTACACGAAGCCGTGGACGATCGGACCCCGTTGTTAGAACGGTTGAAGTTTCTGGCGATTTTCAGCTCCAATCTCGACGAATTTTTTATGGTGCGCGTCGCCATCCTCAAAGAAAAATTAGAAGCAGGTGTTAAAAAACTCAGCCCCGATGGCAAGACGATTCAAGAACAGGTTGCCATTGTCCAGGACGGTGTGCGGCCTCTGATGGCATACCAACATCAACACTTTGAACAAGTTCTAAGAGTCGAACTCGCAGCCAAGGGGATTCACCTCCTTGACTACCTAGACCTCAGTCAAGAACAGCGCAGCTACCTACACAACTACTTTGAAGAGCAAGTCTTCCCGGTTCTCACGCCCTTGGCTGTTGATCCGAGCCACCCCTTTCCCTATATTTCTAACCTCAGCGTCAGTTTACTGGTCATCGTTCGAGATCCGATTACTAAAGAAGAAAACTTCGCCCGCGTCAAAGTCCCCAAAGTCCTACCGCGATTTATTTCCCTGCCGATCGAAACCCATGTTACTACTCCAACCGATAACCAATCTGTGCCTGTCGTTTGGTCTGGAATTCCCCTAGAGCAAGTGATTGCCCATAACCTTGAAGGGCTATTTCCAGGTATGGAGATTCAGGAATATCATCTTTTCCGAGTCACTCGTAATTCTGATTTGGACGTGGAAGAAGACGAGTCCGATGACTTGATGGAGGCGATCGAGCAAGAATTACGCAAACGACGCATTGGTGGGTCCGTTGTGCGGATGGAAACGAACCTCAACCTGCCTAACCCAATCCGATCGCTCCTGATGGAGGAAATGGATATTCGTGAAGAGGATGTCTACGAAGTTGAAGGATTACTCTGTCTGCGGGACTTGATGTATTTTCTAGAGCTTCCCCTACCGCAGCTCAAGGATACCCCTTGGAAAGCCGCTACCCATCCTCGCCTACGCAAAGTCTTAGAAAATGAGGTCGAAGACCTCCCCGAAGACAAGGAAGAAGATTTTTTCAGTGTTCTGCGAAAACAAGACATTCTCGTTCACCATCCCTACCAGTCGTTTACAACCAGTGTCCAACGTTTCATTGAAGAAGCCGCTCACGACCCCAATGTATTAACGATAAAAATGACCTTGTATCGGACATCGGGCGATTCTCCCATTGTCAAAGCGCTGATCAATGCCTCCGAAAATGGCAAACAAGTCGCGACTCTGGTGGAACTGAAGGCGCGGTTTGATGAGGAAAATAATATTCTCTGGGCCAAACGACTTGAAAGTTCGGGCGTTCATGTAATTTATGGCCTTGCCGGACTCAAAACCCACACCAAAATTGTTTTAGTTGTCCGGCGCGAAGGCGACAAAATAAAACGCTATGTCCATATCGGCACTGGAAACTACAATCCCAAAACCGCTCGTCTCTACACGGATTTTGGTCTCTTTAGTGCCCGTGAAGACCTAGGAGCCGATGTCACGGAGCTGTTTAACTACCTGACTGGATATTCTAGGCAAAAAGACTATCGACAGCTCTTGGTGGCTCCGGTGAACCTGCGCGATCGGATGATTTCGCTGATCGATCGTGAAACTCAACATCAACGATCGGGTGGACAAGGACGAATTGTGGCCAAAATGAATGCCCTAGTGGACCCCATGATCATCCGTAAGCTTTACGAAGCATCGATGGCTGGGGTCAAGATCGATCTAGTCATTCGCGGAGTCTGTTGTCTGCGTCCTGGAATCCCTGGCGTGAGCGATACCATTCGGGTGATTAGCGTCATTGGCCGACTGCTGGAACATTCCCGCGTCTTTTATTTTCATAACAACGGCGACGAAGAAATTTTTATCGGCAGCGCCGACTGGATGACCCGCAACCTCGATCGTCGGGTTGAAGCTGTTGCGCCCGTGCGCGATCCTGAATTACTGGCCGATCTCCAAGAAATTCTCGGTGTTCTGATGGCCGACAATCGACAAGCCTGGGACCTTCAGACCACTGGTGCCTATATCCAGCGCAGTCCAACCGATGTGGTGCAATCCTCCCAAGTTCACTTCATGGAACAGGCTCGGACTCCCAACTAAATTCCCTCAAGACTTTTGCGCGTGAGCCTACGTAAGTTTGAAATAATCCACATCTAGTGTTGACAAAAACTAAAAACCGCTATATCTAGTGTGTATGACTTCTCTGGTTTAGTGTTGCAAATCTTTTGAACTGTGCTAGACATTGGACTATAAGTAGATTCTTGGCTTAGCTATTTGCTGAGCATCATTTTGGTCTCGCTCAAATTGGTCTTGCTCAAAGACAACAACAACATCTCCAAAGAAACTACCGGATAGGGTCAGAAAATCATGTTCAGCGCAGTCTCAACCCTTCTGCCTTGGATTTTAATTTTTCGGTAAATCTCTGAAATTGTTCTGAAACTATGTAGTGTGATGCCTGATGGTGACCAAATCTTCTAAAACAAAAACGAAACCTGACCCAAGTGAGCCGATCGAGGACCTGGCGCTTGGCATAGATGTAGAAGTTTTGAGTGATGATGAACTGACCCCGGAAGCCCTAGCGCGATCGGTACCCAAAAGTAATAGTGACTATGTCGGCTTGTCGGATGATTCCGTCGGAATTTTTCTCCGAGAAATGGCCAGGTATCCCCTGCTTAACCAAGCGGAAGAAATTGAACTCGCCCGTGAAATTGCTAAGGGTGGACCTACTGGAGAACGAGCCAAGCGTAAATTGGTGCGGGCCAATCTTCGACTAGTCGTTTCTATTGCTAAAAAATATCTTAATCGGGGTGTTCCCTTCTTGGATCTGATTCAAGAAGGATCGATGGGTTTGATGCGGGCGGCCGAAAAATTTGACTATGAGCGGGGCTATAAATTCTCGACTTATGCCTACTGGTGGATTCGTCAGGGCATCACCAGGGCGATCGCATCCCAAAGTCGGACGGTGCGGCTTCCGGTTCATATGGTTGAAAAGTTAAACCAAGTTCGCAAGGTTCGTCAAACACTTTCCCAGGAATTTGGTCGGCGGCCTACAAAGCAGGAATTGGCCGTGGCGCTTGATATGGATGAGGACAAGCTAGATCAAATATTAGATGTGAGTCAACGAACCTTGTCACTCCATGCCTGGGTCGGTAGGGACGAAGACACAGAGCTGATGCAGCTTATTGAAGACGCTGACAATATCCCCCCGAATGAGAATCTCGATCGTAAATTGTTAACCGATCGGTTGAACTCGGTGTTGGATCATTTAAGTGATCAGGAACGGGAAATTATTCGTTTACGCTATGGACTTGAGGATGGTCAGCATTACACGCTAGCGGAAATTGGTAAAATCTACGACATGTCCCGTGAACGAGTCCGTCAAATCCAAGCGAAAGCCATGCGCAAACTCCGCCATCCCCGTCGTCAAGCCCTACTTAAAGACTGGGTGTGACTGTGCGGTTTTGAAACTGGGTTGAGATCTCTCTAGTTACTGGTTCCTAAAGGGGCCGCGATCATAATGTTTGTTCACCTAGTCATTGAGGCATGGCATGGCAAGACGATTGGCTTGGCTAGAAGGGATTCGTTTTTTTGCGGCGGTAGTACTGCTGGTCTATCACGCACAGCTACTACTGACGGATTATGCCTATACGCCAAAACCAACGGGACTTGCTGCGAACGGGGCTTTGCTGTGGGCGGCTAGCGGTGAACTTGCGACTGATTTAGGGTCGCAAGTCGTGACGGCGGGGATGTGGTTTGGGTATCAGTTTGTTGATGTATTTGTTTTAGTCAGCGGGTTTAGTTTGGTGTTGTCACTGAAGGGGAACACCTCGACTGGGAAATTTGTTGTGCAGCGCTGTCTGCGAATTTTGCTGCCGTTTTGGACAGTGGCCGCGATCGCCTATCCGGTATTAGCCGCGATCGGGTGGTGGACCCGTAGCTATGTCCCTGATGCTTGGCATGTGTTTGCAGGGCTGACGTTTCCATTGTTGTTTGATTACGGGGGACGGCTTTTACTTTCAACTAGTGGACCTTGGTGGTTTGTTCCTTTGATCCTGAGTTTTGCCTTAGCGTTCCCAGTCCTGTGGTGGTTGCTGCAACGGTGGGGAGCCAACAATTTGTTATGGGTAAGCTGTTTGATTACCTTTGGGTATCGGGCGTTGGCAGTCTGGGTGTTTGATGGTCATCCGACTTATATGATTGTGTCGGCGACGGCGAGCTGGTTTCCATTTTTGTCACTGTTAGCGAAGTTGGGTACGTTTGTATTAGGAATGACAGTAGCGCAACAGTTTAAAGGGGGAACGGGGGTAATTTTCTGGAGTGATTTTAAAGTATTGACCCTAGCGATCCCAGCCTATGGTTGCGGGTTTGTGGGGCAGTTTTATAGGGCTGGCTGGGTTCTCAACGATTTTTTGATTGCGATCGGACTGTCATTGCTCTGTATGGTTGTGTTTCGCGCAGTATGCCGTTTTAATTGGGTCGCGCGCTGTTCGAGTTGGCTTGGGTCTCATAGCTATAGTTATTTTCTCGTTCATAACTTTGTAATCGATCGAACCATTCGGCTTTGGGTGCATCAGGATCTCAATCTCTATCGTCAGTCGTTGCCATTGATGATCGTTGGAACTCTAGGCTTGGCGTTGATTGTAGATTGGGCAACTCCAAGGGTTCGGTCAGGGGCGATCGCAGTATTTGGATTTACCGACCGAAAACTACGTCTGCCATCCCTAGATCAACCGCCCTCAGAATCATTCTCTGACTCCCTCTCTACCGATCGCCATTCCATTGTTCCTAGAGATCGCTAGAATTGAATCACTATGCTTTTAAGGTATGACCATGACGATTCAAGCTGTGCCATTAAATTTTTTGGTGCCCGATATGATGTGTGATTCTTGCGGGAAGAAAATTGTGGCGGCAGTGATGGGGCTAGATACGGATGCTGCTGTGACGGTAAATCCTGAGACCAAGCAAGTTCAGGTGACGACGATTCACTCCAGTGGGGCAATCAAGTCCGCGATCGAAGCGGTAGGGTTTGAAGTGTCCGCTTCAACTTCTTATCAGACTCGCAGTATCCTGGAAAAGGACTAGTTTAGGAGTTGTTGGAGATGGGAAATGTCATTGTTGCCTCACTTTTGGGAATCATTATTTCCCTGATGACTTGGCAGGTGAGTCCCGCTATGGCTGCGCCCCTTTGCCATACCATTCAAAATCAAACGGTGTGCATCCTTACGATTAAACGCAGCGCCAAAAACTACTGGGAATACAGCGCAGCCGTTAGCATTGATGGAAAACGAGGTCGAAAAGAACCTTATAACTGCCGTGGGCGCTATAAAACTCAACGTGATGGCAGTATTGAATACTTTGAGAATTCGTCTATTGGAACGTTAGTTTGCAAAACCTATAAGCCTAGTCGTATCGGAGTTCCGGCCACCCTAAATATGGAATAAGGTCAAGACATCCACCCAAAGCTTGCTTAATCTCCCCGACATGTTGGTGGTAATATCAACAACATATTGGCTATGTTGGTTCAT
Organism: Synechococcales cyanobacterium; assembly: GCA_043787635.1. Classification (GTDB taxonomy): domain Bacteria; phylum Cyanobacteriota; class Cyanobacteriia; order Leptolyngbyales; family Leptolyngbyaceae; genus JAAFJU01. Next base: position 8,341 of record JAYVUU010000120.1, read on the forward strand.
GTATGATAATGCTACAACTTCCAATACCCAGGCTTACCAAAATTCTATGTTTGAACTTCTTTCGTATCGTAAGTTTCGTGATACGCCCAGTGTTCGTTTCTTTGACATCACCGTTTCCACATCAAACGCCAGAGACTTGGTTGTTCACCAAGGTCCAGCCGTTAGTCCTAATGATACCACTTCTGGGTTTTGGCAGTTTTATCTCCATCCCCACCAAGAAGACAATCTGCTGGCTCTAGCCGGGGGTCGGACTTTTTATATCGTAAATTTTGACTGGGATATTCCCTACCATATGGTTCGCCTGGACGCTCAGGGCGATATTTTGAGAATTCCGCCGGGAACCTTTCATCGATCGGTCTCCGATCTTCATGGCTCCACGGTACTCAACCAAGCTGTGCGATCGACTAAAACAACGATCGAGCGTGAATTTCGGGTTTATAACAGTGAAGTGATTGCCCGATTGTTCGCCATCACGTCCGCTTCTGCTGCCCCGCCTGTGATGCATGGATTTCAAGATCGGACCTTACGAATTGTGGCGTGAAACGTCTCAGCCTTTGACACTCCCTCCCGATGAACCGGGGATTCTTGGTTCATCGAGACTACTTAAACAAGGTAACTTGCAATACCTAGCAAGGGGTTTAGCGTGTTTGATTACCTTTTCCACTATTACGATCCTACCAAAACCTGCACTAGAACTAGAGGGTTTTTAGTGCGGCTTCACCTCAAGAAAAAACTGTGCAAGCAAACGTTTCTGCGATTGCCGAAGATTACTTCTTTCCGTTGGTCAGGCGCGCGGCTCCTATCCCCATTTCTAAAGCCAGCGGCTTTACGCCTGCTTTTCGGTAAAAATCATATCAAAAGCATTTGTAAAATAGTGGTGAGTTAGATGACAAACCCTCAGTCCATTTGTCATCTAATAGATAGCGGGTTGGTGCCCTATGCGGTGGCGTGGGACTGGCAAAAACAGTGGGTAAACGATCGTAAGCAGTCCCCAGATTTACCTGATTTGCTCTGTCTTTTAGAACATCCATCGGTATATACCCTAGGCCAAGCATCAGATACTAGTTTTGTGCGATTTGAGCCAGGTCAGTACGATTTACATAGAATTGAGCGGGGCGGTGAGGTAACGTACCATGCACCGGGGCAATTGGTGGGCTACCCGATTTTGAATTTGAACCATTACCGTCCCGATTTGCATTGGTATTTGCGGCAGCTTGAAGAAGTGGTGATTCGGACAGTTGCGCACTATGGACTAAGCGGTGTGCGACTTGAGGGGTTGACTGGTGTTTGGATTGATGGATTTAAGGTGGCGGCGATCGGGATTAAGGTGAGTCGGTGGATCACGATGCATGGGTTTGCCTTGAATATATGCCCAGACATGGTAGGGTTTGGGCGGATTGTGCCCTGCGGGATTGCAGGGCGGCCTGTGGGCAGTTTGGCACAGTGGATTCCGGGAATTACGGTGGCACAGGTGAAACCGATTGTGGTGCAGGCTTTTGAGCAAGTCTTTGGGGTTCGGCTGATTGGTGCAGACCCAGCGACGGACACAACTCTACAATCTTGATTTTTGGTCCTAAGTTCTGTAGGATGCTTCTGCATGGAGATACCCCGCTATCTCGACCAGATTACCGTAGATTAAATCAGCCAGGGCGTTAGAGAGTCAAATTATGGGTGCTATGAATGGGCGATCGCTTGGGGTAAAACGCAGTCTAGCCTTGGCTCTAGCGACTATATTTTTGATGGGACTGGTGGGCTGTGGGAAACGTTCATCGGGCGATCAGGTTGAGGTGACGCTGGTGTCATTTTCCGTGACCAAGATCGCCCATGAGGCAATTATTGCTAAGTTTGCTCAGAAGTGGAAGCAGGACCATGGGCAATCGGTGATATTTAAGCGTAGTTATGGTGGGTCGGGGACGCAGACTCGGGCGGTAATTGATGGTTTGGATGCAGATGTTGTGCATTTGTCTCTGGGGCTGGATATGAAGAAAATTGAAAAAGCGGGATTGATTCAGCCGGGATGGGAGAGTGAATTGCCGAATGGTTCGATCGTGTCGAAAAGCGTGGCGGCCTTGATGACTCGTCCCGGCAATCCAAAGGGGATCAACGATTGGAATGATTTGAGCAGGGACGGAGTGCAATGGATTACGGCAGACCCAAAGACTTCTGGGGTAGCGCGATGGAATTTCTTGGCGTTGTGGCATGGGGCGATGAAGCCTAATGGAAGTGAAAACGATACCGAAGGCTTAGTGAAAAGATCCCTCAAAAATGTGCCTATTATGGCCAAGGATTCACGGGAGTCGAGCGATGTATTTTTCAAACAAGGTCAAGGGGATGCACTGATTAACTATGAGAATGAAGTGATATTACTGCAACAAAAAGGCGTGAAGATTGAATATACAATTCCTAAGGTCAATATTTCTATTGATAATCCCGTAGCGATCGTAGATAAAAATGTGGATAAACATGGAAACCGCGCTGTAGCCGAGGCGTTTGTACAGTATTTATATAGTCCTGAGGGGCAGGAAGAATTTGCTAAGGCGGGCTTCCGTCCGGTGAATGAGACGATCGCACAGAAGCCGGAGTACGTCGCTCGGTATCCTGTGGTGGACTTAGCCACGGTGAAGGACTATGGCGGCTGGACTGCAATTCAAAAGAAATTCTTTGATGATGGGGCAATGTTCGATCGCATTCGCAATGGATCGTAGGTTTATTTTAATTTCGAGTTAATTATTTGGCATTCTCCATGAATTCATCGGTCTCAAAATCAATCCGATCGCAATCCTTTCCAGTTCAAGTATGGGCACAGCTTAAAGCCTCGTCTTGGGCATGGAGAGTCACCATTGGCTATCTTTTTCTAATGTTGATATTGCCCATTTCAGCCATGTTTGCAAAAGCTGCAACCGTCTCGCCGAAAGAGTTTTGGACGATCGCCACTAGCCCCGTTGCCTTATCTACCTATGATGTAACCTTTACGACTTCATTCATTGCCGCATTAATTAATGGATTGTTTGGCACTCTTATTGCCTGGACTTTGGTGCGCTATGATTTTCCACTGAAACGGGTGGTTGAAGCCTCGGTGGATTTGCCCTTTGCCTTACCCACAGCAGTCGCCGGATTGACGATCGCGACGGTATATAGCAAAACGGGCTGGATTGGCTCATTAGTTGCGCCGTTTGGGATTCAGATTGCCTTTAGTCGGTTGGGCGTTGGAGTGGCGATGGTCTTTATTTCATTGCCCTTTGTGGTGCGGACGGTGCAGCCTGTATTGCAGGAGATTAACAAAGACATTGAAGAAGCGGCTTGGTGTTTGGGTGCGTCGCCGTGGCAAACCTTCTGGACTGTCATTTTCCCGCCGTTGTTTCCATCGATTTTAACAGGAGTGGCCTTAGGGTTTTCGCGGGCCGTGGGTGAATACGGTTCGACGGTGATTGTGGCCTCGAATACGCCGTTTAAAGATCTGATTGCCCCCGTACTCATCTTTCAACGTCTAGAGCAATTTGATGTGCCAGGGGCGACGGTGATTGGGGTGGTGATGTTAATGATTTCGTTGGTGATTTTGTTCAGTATTAATTTATTACAAGCTTGGGGTCGTCGCTATGACCAGTAATCCACAACAATTGAATAAGCAACTCAACGATCGCACTCTAAAAAAAAGCTGGGTGCCAACAATCCTAATTGGCATCACCGTTGTCTATTTGGGATTGGTCTTGTACATTCCAGCAGCGAATGTCTTTTATCAAGCCTTCCGATTAGGCACGGGAGCATTTTTTGAAAATTTAACTAAACCTGAGTTTTTATCAGCAGCAAGCCTGACCTTGATGTTAGCGTTGATTGCAGTGCCGATTAATGTAGTGTTTGGGCTGTGTGCGGCCTGGGCTTTGACTCGGAATCGATTTTGGGGCCGATCGTTTTTGTTGAGTGTGATTGATTTACCCTTTTCAATTTCGCCAGTGGTCGCCGGATTAATGTTGATTTTGCTGTATGGCCGATCGGGGTGGTTTGGGGCTTGGTTGAATAGCAATGATATTCAAATTATTTTTGCGTTTCCAGGAATGTTACTAGCAACATTGTTTGTCAGTATGCCCTTTGTAGTGCGCGAGGTGATTCCAGTATTAGAAGAAGCAGGCGCAGAGCAGGAGGAAGCAGCGGCAACCCTAGGGGCGAGTGAATGGCAGACCTTTTGGCATGTAACTTTACCAAATATTCGTTGGGGTCTGTTGTATGGCGTACTGTTGACCAATGCGCGGGCGATGGGCGAGTTTGGGGCGGTAGCTGTGGTGTCGGGAAACCTGAGTCAGCAGACCCAAAGTCTACCGCTGTTTGTGGAGGAAGCCTACAAACAATACCAAACGGAGTCGGCTTACTCAGCGGCGGTCCTGTTGGCATTTTTAGCGGTATTGACCCTAGTGTTTAAGGAGATTTTAGAGCGGAGGATTAAGTAGAGAAGTAGATGTGATGTTCAAATTACGGTGGCGTTCCTCGATTTTCAGGAGGAGTAACAATAGGGGGAGCCGCAGCAGGAGGTGGCTCTGGTGCGATCGGGTCGGGTTCACGGATAACTGGTGGAATATAGGGTTCGGGTTCGCGGGAAGGAATGGTTCTAATCGGCTCAGGATCTGATCTATAGGACTCAGGTGGAACCACGTCTTGGACCGGAGGCACTGGTGGCTCGTAGTCACGACTGCGGCCCGAGCTGCGAGGGGCTTCGGGTTCGGGTTCTAAGTCACGACGTTTGAATTCTTGGGGTTCTTCCACTGCCCGATCGCGCCAGTCACTCTTCTCTGGTGTAGACGGTACGCTTTTCGAGGAGGAGGTCGTGGGAGTAACTTTTTTGGCTTTGATGGTGCCCTTACGGTCCTCTAGCTCCTTCGGCAATTGATCAAACTTCTCTTCAGGCATTCCCTTAATCACTTTCCGCATAAACTGCCCCCAGGTTGCCGCTGCTGTCCCACTGCTTCCGGCAGTCGGGGCGCTGTCGTCGTTGCCCAGCCACACGCCCGCAACCATTTGGGGAATGTAGCCGACAAACCACAGGTCTCTCGCCTTTTCTGACGTTCCAGTTTTCCCTGCCACTGACCGATCGGGCAGGGCCGCTGGGGATCCGGTGCCATTATTGACCACGCCTTCCATCATCCAAGTCGTAATCGCCGCCGAGCCTGCATCCATCACCTGTTTGGATTCATAGTTGGCTTTATAAATCTCTTTGCCCTTGTTATCGATAATCCGGGTGATGGCATGGGAAGAGGTGTGTTGGCCTTTGGCGGCGAACATGCCATACCCACTGGTAAGTTCTAGAAGGTTGACCTCGTAAGCGCCCAGTGCCAGAGAATAGGTATCCTGCATAGGAGATTCGATGCCCGCGCTCTTTGCCAGATCCATCACAGGTTCAAATCCCACATCTAGCAAAATTTTTACCGCGACGACATTCACGGATTTGGTCAGGGCCGATCGCATATCCAGCATTGAACCAGAATAGGTTCCGCCGTAGTTTTTAGGTTCGTAACCATCCACAATGTAGGGCGCATCAAGATAGCGGCGATTAGGCGAAAACCCCGCTGCTATTCCCGCGCCATAAACAAAGGCTTTGAAGGTGGACCCTGGTTGGCGTTGGGCCTGGGTGGCGCGGTTGAATTGGCTTTCTTTGTAGTAGTCATTGCCGCCGACTAAGGCCCGAATTTCACCATTGCGAGGGTCGATCGCAACCAATGCCGCTTGTTCAAATCCCTGCCCTGGACCATCCAGTTTAATCGTGTCTTGAATCGCTTCTTCTGCTGCTTTTTGCCATTCAGGATTCAGGGTTGTCTCGACGGTTAAGCCGCCATATTCCAAAATATCTTTGGAGACATATTTGGAAAGCTCCTGTTCAACGTAAGACGTGAAGTAGGGACTGCTGCTATAGAGATGTTTCGGGGTTTCAGGTTTGAGGGTAATGGCTTCCGATCGGGCCTTGTTCGCTTCAGCCTCGGTGATAAATCCCTGCTCTTGCATCCGATCGAGCACAATGTCTCGACGGATTTTAGCCACCCCCGCATTCACAATGGGCGAATAATCGCTTGGAGCCGGGGGCAATCCCGCAATCATTGCAGACTCACTCAAGGTCAACTTACTGACGGGTTTACTGAAATAGACCCAAGCGGCATCTCCCACCCCATAGGCTTCAGAACCCAGATAAACTAGGTTAAGATATTTCTCCAGGATTTGATCTTTGCTGATTTCACGCTCTAGCTTTTGGGCTAGCATTGCCTCGCGAATTTTACGAATCAAGCTGCGATCTTGGTTCAGAAAGACCATTCGAGCGAGTTGCTGGGTCAAGGTACTGCCCCCTTCAAGCATTTCGCCTTTGGAGATGTTGCGTCCGATCGCCCGTATCAATCCGAAGTAGTCTACGCCTTGGTGCTGGTAGAATCGACGATCTTCTGCGGCAATAAAGGCATTAATAACCTGCTTGGGCAGCTTTTCGAGGGGTAATTTGTCGCGCGTTGCCGGACCCGTCTGTAAAATTGATGTTCCATCCATTGCCTTTACGGTTAGCGTCCCAGGGCGAACAAAGGCGCTAAAACTACTGATGTCCGGGAGTTCGCTTTCAATTTTCCAATGACCATAGGTCAAACCACCCAATCCAGCTAACAAAAATACGATTGCGACTTGGTTGCGGGTTCTCTGAAATGGGCGCAGGAATCGGTTGGGGACTTGTTCCTGCC
>JAYVUU010000121.1:0-2741 GCA_043787635.1 Synechococcales cyanobacterium
TTTTTCTCCTGTTTTGAATGCTTTTTTGAACGCTCAAATCTGATTTTTCTCATGATCTGAGGATACACTTTTTGGAGTTCTTTTACCAAACGGTCAATATGAGAACCATGGTCTAACAAAATTGTAATCTTTGGAATGTTGATAGGCTTGGATTTAAAATATTCAATATTATTCGTGAACATCTCTATCAAACCATCATCATCAGTTACCTTCGCAGTCGTGCAATGAGTAAAGAATGGAAACCCAATTGTATCAACGGCTACGTGCCTTTTAATTCCATTTGTGGCTTTGTATCGGCAAAAGCCTTTCGATTCAACACTCGCATTACAAGTATTCTTCACAGCCTGAGAGTCAACGACTATTAATCTGGTCCATTTTCTTTTTTTTAGCCTGCTCGCGGGTTGCCTCATGAAGTAAAGTCATCAGTTTCTCAATTGAACCCGCAGCACGCCATTGTTTGTAGTGCCAATAGACCGTTGAATACGGCGGTAAGTCTTTAGGTAAGTCTTCCCACCTACAACCATTTTTCAGTTGATAGAGGACTCCATCTAGAAGGTCTCGTTTAGTCCAAGCAGGAGGTCTTGTTTGTTTCTTAGGAGGCAACACTTGCAACAGAAGTGGTTCCAGGATTTCCCACTCTTCATCGGTTAAACTGCTGGAATAAGCCATAGGAAGGAGGTACGCGAATTTTTGACATCTCTTTCAGTATACTCTAGGATGTCAAATGGGTTCTATAAATAACGTCAGTTTTGTTTAAGGTCTGGAACTCTTTTGCCAGATTCTTGATGACATAACCTCAACCAGCTAAAAATCGTCCATTCAAAGCTTTCAGTAAGTCCAGTACTGAAACGCAACCAGAATCGTCTAGAATGCCGAATGGGTTCGCCGAATGGGTTCTATGGTGTACAATTCCTTCACAATTTCAAGATATATGGAAGCAACCTATGCAATTTTTCGTCACAAAATCATTCCTAGGCCATCTTGCGATCGTTGCAGGATTATCCATCGCTACTGCGTCCTACACCACACCAGCCAAAGCTGAAAAGCTTCCTGATACAATCCGCGTATCCGTTGTTAACAATAGTCGCAAGTTATTGAAGGCAATTTATATGTCTCCCCCTAGCAAGGCGACTTGGGGACCAAATGAACTTGAAGCACCAATTCCCGATCGCGAAATAGCTGAATTTGAGTGGAAACGATCTGAGTTCCAAGGTCAGGAAGGAGGCTGTATCTTTGATGTCAGAGCAGAGTATGGGGACAATACTTCTACCGACTTAGATCAGATTAATCTTTGCAAAACTGCCTCAATCAACCTGAATTAATCTAAGCGAGTGGCGATAATAGGGGACTTTTGGGATACAGAATAGATAGAGTTTTTGATTTAGACCAATCTATTCTGTATTTGTATGTAAATGCGAAATATATTGAGTCAGTTGAATCAAAATTACTTTTATGTCATTCGTGTGAAGCTTTTGTACTCAAATCTCTGATCAGTTTGGGTACGAGCGACGATCAGAGTTTGCACGAGAGTTGGGACGATCGCAGTTGTATTGAAACAGTTCAATCATTCCCTAATTCAGGCGCTGTTATCCCATAGGCATCCTATGATTGAGGTGTGGAAATTGAGACAGGCTGATTTGAGGAGGATCTAAAATGAGTGGGATAACGATCGCGTGGTTAATGATTGCGATGACAATGGTCGTCGCCTATCTGTTGGGATCCTTTCCGACGGGCTACCTTGTCGCACGCTACAAAGGAATTGACATTCGCAACGTTGGATCAGGATCGATCGGGGCCACCAACATTCTCCGCACCCTAGGCAAAAAAGCAGGCGCTGGGGTCATGTTGTTCGACATCCTGAAAGGCGTACTGGCAGTCTATGCCGTCTACTGGCTGTACATCTCGTTTTTTGGTGAAACCATTTGTCGCCTAGATGACGGAACCCGCGCCGCGATCGCAGATATCGCCAATGCTGCACTAACCGGAGACAACTCATCCATTGCCCGATTCGATAACCCTGAAGCAAGCCTCTGTCTTAACCTAGCCCTATACAAACCCTGGATTGCAGTCGGTGCCGCTATTTCTGCAATCTTGGGCCATAGCAAATCCGTATGGCTTGGGTTCAAAGGCGGTAAATCCGTCGCAGCCAGCCTAGGCGTACTGTTAGCCCTGAATCCGATCGTAGGTCTAGGAACCTTACTGGTGTTCGTCCTGACCGCAGCGATTAGCAAAATTGTCTCCATCAGTTCGATTCTAGGCGCGATCGGCACTATGGTCTTGATGGTAGTATTACAGCAGCCTGTGGCTTATCAGCTTCTAGCTTTCGTAGGTGGTACCTACGTTATCTGGTTACACCGGGCAAATATTCAGCGGTTACGCAATGGCACTGAGCCTAAAATCGGCAAGAAAATCAATCCGTCATAACAATTGGGAATTACTGAGTTATAAACACAAAAATTAATCCCGGAGTCGATGGATAATGCCCCTGATTGAACTCGCCGGATACAAGGTTGTTGAAACTGTCTACCAAGGATCCCAAACAGTCTTGTACCGGGCGATCGGGCTGGATGGGAAGTCACAAATTCTGAAAACGTTAACCTCTGACCAGCCGACCTCGGAATCATTGGCTCGGCTGCGGCATGAATATCAAATCACACGAGATCTTGAAATCAACAATGTTGTAAAGACTCTTAATTTTGAGGCCGTGGGGCATCGGCTTGTCATGGTAATTGAAGATTTTG
>JAYVUU010000122.1:0-3945 GCA_043787635.1 Synechococcales cyanobacterium
CCTCGCACAATTCAATGATGTACGAGGCATTCGAATTGAAGATGATGTATTTGTCACCGATCGAGGCTTTGAAGTATTAACTCAAAGCATTCCCGTGACCATAGATCAACTAGAATCTCTTGTTACCCATTAGCGCAGTTATTTAGGATTCCAAGGCAAACCCGCGTGCCAGTGAAGTTTTTGTAGGAAAAAATCACATCGAATTGGAATCCCATAACCAGTACTGGGTGTCCCATCATTGACCACTCGTAACATCAAATTAAGGCTAAATTTGAGCCGACCTTTTGAACTCATAAAATCCCCATAAACCCCACCCGCACCTTTAGATTTAGGCAGGTTTAATAATGTATTAGTGACTTCCAATGGTCCACTGTCCCCTTTACGCTTCAGCATATCTTCAGCAACAATGTTCTCTTTTAAAGTATTGTTGGCCGCGACCGGGCTGAGGGCTTGCTGTTGAAATAGATCTAGAGAATTTCCTGGAATCAAACGTGTCACTTTTCGAGCCTTACCACTCAAATCCGTCACACTACTCGCATTCCAATCTACATACAAAGGATGATCGCTGGATTTGTTTTTAACATTGACTCCAAACTCCTTCAAGGTGTGAAACTCGTATCTCGCCTTGAACCCAAAGGAAATATCGACCCGATCGTCTAGCTTCACACCTTCAAGTTGTTTCTTCAACTCATCTTGGTCCACAATAATAAAAAACTCATCATTGAATGAATCAATGACACGAGCGAACACGAAGATCACACACAGAATGTAAACAGTCAACAAAAGAAAGTCGAAGCTGGTCATAATAGATGACGGTGGCAAAGTTGAGGGATGAATGAAATACGGCTAGACGTACGATCGTCTCCCTTATAGCATTCACACCCCAACTCGCACAGAAATCTTGACCCAAAACTCAAGTCAACTATCAGCAACTAGCCGATCCAACGGGCCGCATCCTTGGCGTGGTAGGTCAAGATCATATCTGCCCCCGCCCGCTTAAAACTCGTCAGGGTTTCCAACACGATCCGCTCCTCATCCACCCAGCCATTCAGCGCCGCCGCCTTCACCATGGCATACTCACCTGAAACGTTGTAAGCCGCTACCGGAACGTTACTCGCTTCCTTAACCCGATGAATAATATCCATATAGGACAGCGCAGGCTTCACCATTAACATATCCGCCCCTTCTTCGAGGTCCAGCAAAATTTCCTTCACCGCCTCACGAGCATTGCCAGGATCCATCTGGTAGGTGCGCCGATCGCCAAACTGCGGTGTAGACTCAGCCGCATCTCGAAATGGGCCGTAATAGGCAGACGAATATTTTGCTGCATAGGACATAATCGGAATATCTTCAAACCCAGCCCCATCCAAAGCTCCCCGAATTGCCCCCACAAAGCCATCCATCATCCCTGACGGGGCAATAATATCGGCCCCGGCTTGAGCCTGTGCGATCGCCACTTTTTTCAACAGCTCCAACGTCGGATCATTCAACACTCGACCCGTCAAATCGCTCTCCCCCAAATAACCACAATGACCATGGGGCGTATACTCACACAGGCAAGTGTCGTTAATGACAACTAGGTTAGGCACCGCTTTTTTTACAGCCGCCGTCGCCTTCTGGACAATGCCGCAATCGTGCCAAGCATCCGTCGCATCCACATCCTTATCCGCTGGAATCCCAAACAGGATAATAGCCGGAATCCCTAAGTCGTAGGCTTCCTGCGCTTCATCCACAATTTTATCTACCGAAAGTTGGTAAACCCCCGGCATCGAAACAACTTCTTTTGCAAAGCCCTCTCCCGGTACCGCAAACAGTGGATAAATCAAGTCATTGGGCGTTAACACGGTTTCGCGCACCATACGGCGCAATGTGTCATTCGATCGCAGACGGCGAGGACGATGATTTGGAAACATGGCGACAATCCTAAAAGATAGACAGGGAGAGATTCGGCAATGAAAAAACAGTCACATAGCCTTACTTGGGAAAGTCTAGATCAGACCCGGCAAGCATTTCACTTCTTTAAAGATCTGTGAAGTCAAAACTAAGAAATCGCCGTAGCGCTGCCTAAAATTTACTTAACCAATTCAACGTCATCCGATACCCGTCTGCTTTTCCTTGCTGAAGATAGAGCTTACTGGCTTGCTGAAAGTCATTTTTAGCCGCGATCGTTTGTCCCATTTGAGCCATCAGCGTTCCACGACCATAGAAGGCTTCAGCATAACGAGGATTGAGCCGTAGGGTTTCCGAATAATCAGCGATCGCCCCCATTCCATCCCCAATCTGTTGGCGGGCTTGGCCTCGATGGTAAAACGCACTAACATTGCGGGTATCTAGAGCAATAACACGGGTATAGTCATCGATCGAAGCCTGGAAATCGCCCATTTTTCCACGCACCTTACCCCGACTTTCATAGGCATCCGCTAAGTTGGGATTCCATTGAAGTGCGCGGTTGTAGTCTTCCAAGGCCCCAGATAAATCGCCACTGTCCGCCCGTAGATCTGCAACGGCCTTGAAGGTTGCCCCATCTTCTGGGCGTAGTTTCAGAACTTGCTCAAAATCTTCAATCGCTGCCGATCGGTTGCGGGCCATCGAGTAAAGCAATCCCCGCTGATAAAAGGCATCCGATCGGGTGGGCTGAAGCTGGATTACTTGAGTCAAATCCATGACAGCCAAATCAAATTTGCTCTCTGTGGTGTAAATAATGGCCCGATTGTAATAGGCTTCAGCGTAGTCAGGCTTAGCCTTAATCGCCCGCGTCAAATCTTCAATGGCATCACTGCTACGCCCCATTTGCTGAAAAATCAAGCCTCGATTGAGATAGGCTTCAGAAGAATTGCCTCGAAGCTGAAGCGCTTGATTCAGGTCACTTAGGGCACCCTCTCGATCGCCTAATTGCTGCTTTGCATAGGCCCGATTGATTAATGCGGCTCCATAGGAAGGCTTAAGGTTTAACACTTGGTCGAGTTCGACTAATGCCTCCTGTGGGCTGCCCGCTTCCGTGGTAGCGTAGGCTCGGTTGACCTGCACAGAAGTTAAGGTCGGATCTAGCTGAAGCGCTGCCGCCCAGTCTATTGAAGCCGCTTGCTTATCGCCAAGTTGGTAATAAAGATTCCCCCGTTGTCCTAGGGTCGTTGCCTGTTGAGGATCGATCCGCAGCGCATCACTCAAGTCGGCGATCGCCCCGACCTTGTCTCCCACTTCAACTTTGGCCATCGCCCGACCATAGTAAGCATCCCTGTAGCTAGGATTTCGTAGGATCGCTTGGTTATAGTGGCCGATCGCGGACCGATATTGGCGATTTTGCGAAGCCCTTTGAGCGGCTTGAAAACTCTCTTTAGCCGCCTTCAGCGCTTCCGTTACAGTGACCGCCGTTGATTTAGTTGGCTCGGTGGGTGCATCTGGACCGACAAGAGGTTGGGCTTGCACTACCAACCCAGTCGATAACCATCCCATCAATGTGAGGACCGCTAAACCAGAAACGGTACGCTTTGAGCTAAACATAAGGCTACGCATAAGGTCTAGGCAATCCATCTAAAAGTGTGTAATCGTTGTAATAGGCAATGTTAGTCGATTAGTCTTCCCAAAAATGGATCGCATTCTAACGTCCATTTCACTAGGTAGGGATTAGGTTGGAATCAGCTCACCCGGACGCAGCTTGGACCATTTTCCTTGTTCCTCAGAAAAACTCAAACATCCCACGACATCCCATTCCACCTCAATGAAGTCTCTCTGTTCACGAATATTGACATTGATACTCGGTTCAAGAGGCTCAAAATCTGGGGTCTGGGTGAGGTTCGGTTGTGCATGTTGTGATTCAACGGCATTGTAGGTCAAACAACGATCGACGTAGTGACAGTGAATGCAGATACACATGATTACTCCTGAGATAGGGGGATGGGAGATATGAGGTAACGTTTTTTGATACTCTAACTCAGGCGAATTCGA
>JAYVUU010000123.1:0-8731 GCA_043787635.1 Synechococcales cyanobacterium
GCGATCGAAATCTTTGGATGATTTTTATCACTCCAAGAAATTTTGGTATCGCACCAAGGACAGCCAACATCACAAAGCGCTAACCGAATAAAGTACGCACTAGTACCGCTCCATGCACCTTCGCCTTGAACTGAGTGGAACGTTTCGACGACGGGGAGCAGTTGAGAATTGGAAATTGGGAGGTTCATTAGGATTGATCACCATAGTTATTAAGTATTAATAGTCATCGCCATAGTAAGCCCAGGCGTTGGGGGATTCGGAGATGGCGATCGTGAGTGAAATGTTATCGGGGAGCATCGCTTTGGTTTTGTCGTAGATGTATTGGGCGATCATTTCTGCTGTGGTTTCATATTCAGGTGGCATGACTTCATTGAGGATGCAGTGGTCTAAGCCGCCTTTGGTGACATCTTTTTTGGCCCATTTTAAGGTGCGATAGTCGGCGACCATGACGGGGTTTGGGCAATATTGTGAACTGTGGAGTCGATCGCTTTTGGCTTCGATTCGGATGATGTAATTATGACCATGCATTCGTCCGCAAGGTCCGTCGTAGTTGTTGATAACGTGGGCGGCGGAGATGCTGAATTCTGTTGAGATTTTCCAACCGGGCATGAGTCTGCTCTGAAATGGCGTTTTCTATTATGACCCGATCGCTATGGAAACCGAAACGATCGGGAAAGATTTGGGTAGATTACTGCGATCGTGGTACTTGATCAATGACTGCCTGTAGTTTTGATCAAGGTACAGAGTTCAAATTTTAGGAGGTTTGGTTTGGAGGAGTTACGATCGCGACTGGCATTTTATTTTGATGATATTGAGACTCCCATCGGGCGAGCATTGACGATCGGATTGGCGGGGCTTGTGGTGTTGTCCTCGGCCATTTTTGTATTACAAAGTTATGCCGTTGGGGAAGAGCTTCAATCAGGATTAGCGATGTGCGATCGGGGAATATTAATAGTATTCACCTTAGAGTATTTACTCCGATTTTGGTGTGCAGAGACCCGAATTAAATATGTATTTAGTTTGTTTTCAATTATTGATTTAGTCGCAATTTTGCCATCACTTTTGGGGTTTGGGAATGTTGGCTTTTTGCGAATTTTACGATGGTTTCGGATTTTGAAATTGGTCCGTTTTTTAGGTGGGCGAACAATTTTTGGATATGTGACTGGGGAAGATGCTGCAATTTTTGCCCGAATTATTTTTACATTAGTTTCGATTATTTTTGTGTTTGCGGGACTCCTCTATGAAGTTGAACATTCGACTAACCCCGGCTTTGGAACATTTTTAGATGCTATTTATTTTTGTGTCTCAACCGTGACGACCGCTGGCTTTGGAGATATTACGCCGAAGTCACAATTGGGGCGAGGATTAACGGTGGTGGCAATTTTGACAGGCGTGGTGTTGATTCCTTGGCAGTTAGGCGATCTGATTCGACAGTTAGTAAAAACGGAGGGACAAGTGGCGCTGGTCTGCACGTCTTGCGGATGGGTGGCCCATGATGGGGATGCAAAATTTTGTAAGCGCTGTGGTGAGAAATTACCGTTATTACAGGATCTAGAGGATGAATCTTCAATTGTTTAGAGCTAATTTATTAAATCAAAATAGAGAACCTAGTGAATAGAGAATGTTAAATTTTAATCCCGTATAATAAAGACCGATCGGAACACCATCGATCGGACGGTCTCTCATTGTGTTGAAAGAAGGACGAATTTATGTGCGGAATCGTAGGGTATATCGGGACGAAAGCAGCCAGTGGGATTTTGCTGGAAGGGTTACGGAAGCTAGAGTATCGAGGCTACGACTCCGCCGGAATTGCGACTATCTTAAATGATGAGATTCACTGCGTTCGAGCAAAAGGCAAGCTTAATAATCTTCAAGAAAAGCTGGATGGTGAAGACAATCCAGCACCCTTGGGCATCGGTCATACTCGCTGGGCGACTCACGGTAAACCCGAAGAATACAACGCCCATCCACACCGGGATACAGAGGGTCGGATTGCTGTCGTTCAAAATGGCATCATTGAGAATTACCGCGAACTTCGGGAAGAGTTGAAAGCAAAAGGCTGTGAATTCCGATCGCAAACTGACACCGAAACCATTCCCCATCTGATTTCTCAAAAACTAATTGCCATTCAAGCCAATCCGCCAACCAATAAAACCGCTGAATCTTCCCTATTACTTGAAGCAGTTCGTCAAGCGGTGAATGAATTGCAAGGTGCATTTGCTATTGCCGTTATTTCAGCAGATTTCCCCGATGAACTCATCGTTACCCGCCAACAAGCGCCCCTCGTGATCGGGTTTGGTCAAGGTGAATATTATTGTGCATCGGATACGCCTGCGATCGTGCCTTATACTCGCGCTGTTCTACCTCTGGAAAATGGTGAAATTGCCCGCATGACGCGAATGGGTGTAGAAGTATATAACTTTGAGGGAGTTCGTCAACGCAAAACTCCACGCACCTTAAATTGGAATCCTGTGATGGTGGAAAAACAGGGTTTCCGTCACTATATGCTTAAGGAAATTTATGAGCAACCGGGTGTCGTTCGGACTTGTTTAGAAACTTATCTTGTTCCCGATTGGACTCCAGAATTAGGAATTTCTCCGATTCGATTGGGCATTCCAGATGAGTTTTATGCTGACATTAATCAAATTCAAATTGTTTCCTGTGGCACCAGTTGGCACGCGAGCTTAGTGGGCAAATATTTACTAGAACAACTCGCACAACTCCCGACAGCCGTTCAATATGCATCTGAATTTCGCTATTCGCCGCCACCAATGATTCCAAATAACCTATTAATTGGCGTAACTCAATCAGGGGAAACGGCTGATACTTTAGCGGCGTTGGATATGGATAAAAAACGTCGTAAAGATGAAACGGGGGTATTCCGATCGCGATTGCTTGGGATTACAAATCGAGTTGAAAGTAGTTTGGGTGAATTGGTCGATCGGGTAATTGATACGCAAGCTGGAATTGAAATTGGAGTAGCTGCGACTAAAACATTTGTGGCTCAATTGATGGCATTCTATTTCCTATCTTTGGATTTGTCCTATCGTCGTAAAACAATGACGATCGAAGCGATTGAAAAAATGATTGATGGATTACGACAACTTCCAGCACAAGTTGAAAGTGTGTTGGAAGGTCAAGAACGCTATATCGAGGAACTCGCTCACGATTTTGTTGATACTCAAGATTTTATTTTCCTGGGTCGTGGCATCAACTTCCCGATCGCCCTTGAAGGTGCGTTGAAACTCAAAGAAATCAGCTACATTCACGCGGAGGGCTATCCTGCTGGTGAAATGAAACATGGTCCGATCGCGCTGCTTGATTCCAAAGTTCCAGTAGTGACGATCGCGATGCCGGGTCCAGTCTTTGAAAAAGTATTGTCCAATGCTCAAGAAGCGCGTGCGCGAGATGCTCGGTTAATTGGAATCACCCCGATGGATGAAGTGGAAGCCGCAGAAACGTTTGATACTTTGATCCCGGTGCCCCATGTGGATGAGATTTTATCCCCGATCGTCACCGTTATTCCCCTGCAATTGTTGTCCTATCACATTGCAGCACGTCGGGGTCTTGATGTAGACCAACCGCGAAATTTGGCAAAATCTGTAACTGTGGAATAAATCATTAATCCCAAACCCAATTTCACGCTCTTTGTTAGGGTTAGGGCACAGCGATCTATGCCCCTACAGCAATTGAAACCCAAACTCGTAGGGACATGGCTTGCCGTGTCCCAAACCCAACGCGAAGACTTCAAGCACTCAAAGTCTTAATTGAAAATACAGACCTCATTAAATTTCTTACCGCTTCACAATGGGTCTCAACACCACCACAGACTTAGCCTCAACCCGCAACGCTAAGAACCCCCGATCGCTCAATAGTTTCACCACTGCATTGGCCGCCGTCATCTCGCCCGTCTGCATGACCAATAAATAAGGCCGCTCGCCATAGACCGCCACCCCCATATCCTGACTCAACGCTTGACCCAACTGTACGGCCACATCAGGTCTGTTGTTGTAATTCACCAACACCGCATAGCCTGAAGCTAAGGTTTGGGGCTTGTAAACTCCAGGGGCAAACCGTTTCCCCACCCCACCATTCCCCGAACCGCTAGTCAGAATCACAGGAGCTGGACTGCTGACCAAGGTCACAGGCTCCGGACGGACGATCGTGGTTGGAATTCCCGTGGTCTGCATCAAATATTGTCCCCAAGCTGATGCCAAAGGTTCACTGGCAAACCCTGACACCCGCATCACCGTGTTGCCCTGATACCGACAAACTATCGTGGTTGCATCCGTCGGAGCCTTCGATCGCAAAAGCGATTGAGCTTCCAATGTTCGAGCCGTTGCAAATAATAAAAACTCGCTAGCACTAGGCGGTTGACAGTCCCCAGTTATCCCGCTCCCAGCCGATGGAATCACCACGGGCTGTGCGATCGCTGCTGGAACACCAGATAAGGCTAAAACGGTCATCATTAAAAGCTGCTTCATATCGCGTCGGTCTCTAGTTGCAAAGTAGTACTAAACAGTCACGCCTGATGCGATCGCACTGGTCACATCAGCCGCTTCAAATTCACCCACAATTACAAACTCTAGCCGTAGCTTAAGCCATGTAATAAAAGATTTGTTGGTCGATACAATGGCCGCCGCAGGCGTGGGAACCTGGGATTTGATAGCCGACAGTTGGGGCAAATCTAAAAAGGTCGGCTGCTTCACAACCCAAAAATCAATCTCCTTCTCATTCTCTTGATAATTGCGAATTCGTTCCTTAATCACCTCATCCGTCGGCTCATCCACAAACAAGAACCGATCGCTGGCCACCACATAGTAATAAATCGTCATAATCCCTAAAAATGCTATTCAAAACAACAGTCAAAGCCCGCATCTAATCCACTATTCATCCCCGCGATCGTGGGATGAAGGATGGCTACCTGAATAGACAACCCCCCGCTCCAAATCCATCGTCACAATTTCCCCATCTCGAATCACCGTCATCGCATCCGCCACCCCTACGATCACGGGCACATCAAGGCGCATTCCGATCGTCACCGCATGACCCGTCACATTCCCATCTTCAGTGATCACACCCTTCGCTTTTTTAATCGCATCCACATATTTAGCAGAGGTTGACTGAACCACTAAAATCTCGTTTTGCCCAAATTGCGACACATCATCATCACCTTTCACAATTCGGACTCGACCACTCACCGAACCCTCACCAAATCCAACCCCTTTACCTCGAATGGCTGTGACCACTTCCACCTTCAACAAGTCCGTCGAACCTGAAACCCCCTGCAATGTCCCCGCCGTCAACACCACCAAGTCTCCCGGTGAGACGAGTTTCTTCTCTTGAGCCAAATTCAACGCTGCACTGAACGTCTCCCACGTCGTATCCAAATCCAACATCAGCATGGGCTTCACGCCCCACACCATCTGCAACTGCCGCGCTACATCCACATGGGGCGTAATCGCAATCACTGGAATCGTGGGTCTAAATTTCGACACGTTCCGCGCCGTCGCGCCCGTTTTCGTTAAAGTCATGATGGCCGACGCGCCAATCTGTTCCGCAATATTTCCCACGGCCTTACTAATCGCATTGGGAATCGATCGGCTGCTTTCTTCTGGATTGCGACCCAGCTTTTCCTTTTCAGTGCGGATTGCGATCGTAGCCATCATCGCCACTGCTTCCACGGGAAACTTCCCAACCGCCGTTTCATTCGACAACATCACCGCATCCGTACCGTCCAAAATCGCATTGGCAATATCCGAAACTTCAGCCCGCGTCGGACGGGGATTACTCACCATGCTATCGAGCATTTGAGTCGCTGTAATGATTGGAATACCCAAGCGATTGGCCGCTGCAATTAGGCGCTTCTGCAAAATCGGCACATCTTCCGCCGGAAGCTCCACCCCTAGATCGCCCCGTGCCACCATTGCACCATCGGACAACCTCAGGATTTCCTCCATCTGCTCCATGGCTTCATGCTTCTCAATTTTCACAATCACCGGAGTATTTTTACCCGCACTGGCGATCAAGTCCTTGATTTCCCGAACATCATCAGGGTTTCGGACGAAGCTCAGCGCCACCCAATCAACGCCATGATCCAACCCAAACACCAGATCCTCACGGTCTTTTTCGGTCAGCGCCTTAATCGACAGACACACGCCGGGAAAATTCACCCCTTTACTGTTTGACAATGGACCACCCACTACCACGCGACAATGCAGTTCACCCGCTGCTTTGTCTACTGACTCCACCACCATCTCGACCTTGCCGTCATCGAGCAAAATTACTGCGCCTGCCGGAACCTCTTGAGCCAATGGCTCGTAGGTGATCGAACTCATTGTTTGGGTGCCGGGAACCTTAGCGCTTGTCAAGATGAATGGGTCACCCTTTGAGACTACGATACTGCCTGTTTCAAACTTCCCGAGACGAATTTTTGGACCCTGCAAATCCTGTAAAATCGCCACGGGATAGTTCAATTCATTGGAAATTTGCCGAATCAGTCGAATGCTTTTCAGATGATCGTCGTGCGTTCCATGGGAGAAGTTCAGCCGCAGTGTGGTTGCGCCCGCTCGTATCAATTCCCGCAGCACCTCTGGACTACTAGTCGCGGGTCCGATCGTAGCGACGATTTTGGTTCGGCGGGGAGAAGATAGGAGCATGGACAATGGTGTAATAGTTTGAACAAGCAGAATTCAGACTGGATAGTATCACGGAAGGGGTGACGCTTCATAGCGGCTTCAGTCCCCCCTGATTGATGAGTTGGGTCCGGGGGCGGTTGCCTCAACATTTCGAGGCGCGACTTTAACTAATTAAACTAAATGAATTTGCCCAATCTTTAGCCCAAGTCAGCGTTCTATGAACATCTTCTAGGGTAGTCGCTTCGCAGTATAGCCGCAGCACGGGTTCAGTTCCACTAAAGCGAACTAGGAGCCAGCTTTCATCTTCTAATCGAAATTTATAACCATCGTCTGTTTGAGTCGAGACAACGGCTTTCCCAGCAACTGTTTGTATGGGGGTATTCTGCAAATTAGCCAATAGTGCATCTCGCACCGCCATGCTGGACAAGGGCAAATCTATTCGATCGTAGGCTGCATCAAATCCAGTTTTTTCTTGAATCGATCGGTACAAGTCCGACAAATCCATTCCAGTTTTTACTACAATTTCTAATACATACAGTGCAGCTAATAATGCATCTCGTTCAGGAATATGATGACCATAGCCAATGCCGCCGGATTCTTCACCGCCTAGTAGTGCTTTAGTCGCTAACATTCGATCGGCGATATACTTGTAACCGATCGGAGTTTCAAAAATTGGTAATCCATAGAAAGCTGCTGTTTTTTCAATTAATCCCGAACCGCTAACCGTCTTAACCACCTCGCCGCTGTAGCCTTTCCGCTCTGATAAGTGTTCAATCAAAATTGGAATCAGAATTTGGGAACTCAAGAAATTGCCTTGACTATCTACCGCCGCAATCCGATCGCAATCTCCATCAAACACTAAACTGACTTTTACTCCATTGCTCTGTGTGGCTGGAATAGTGGTGAGTAATTCATGTAAATGCTTAGGCAAGGGTTCCGGCGCACCTCCCCCAAACAATGGATCTCGCTCCGATCGAATTTCAGGAATATCAATTCCCAACAGTTGGGTCAACCCGGTCGAAGCTGAACCATTCATTACATCGACAAAAACTTTGACCGTTTCACTTTGAATGGCAGATACGATCGCCTCAACATCAACTAACTGACGCAATCCCACGCAATAGCTAGTCCAAGGATTAAAGGTTTCGAGGTTGCCGGGAGTTTGATTGACCTTGGCAGGTGGATTGGCGATTAAAGCCTCAACCTTTGCCGTTACGTCTGAAGGAACCGATCCCCCGAAGGCTCCTTTGATTTTGAACCCAGAATAGCCGCCAGGATTATGACTTGCTGTGATTACAAATGCACCCAATACATTCATCGATTTAGCCGCCCAACTGAATGCAGGCGTGGGGGCAAAGCATTCTGAAAGTAATACATCGAACCCGCAGTTCTGAATGGTTTTAGCGGTAGTGAGGGCAAATTCTTCAGAGAGAAAGCGCCGATCGTACCCCACGACAATCGTATTGCTTCCGGTGGTTGGACCGTAGGTTTCTTTGAGAACTTGGGCGGCCAATGGTGCGACAAAGACTAGGCGCTCAAATGTAAAATCAGCGGCAATGAGTCCACGCCAGCCATCGGTGCCAAATTTAATTGGATTAATGGTTGTAATTCCGAGAGATTGTTCTGCCATAGGAGAAGAGACCTTAAACTTGAAAAATAGTCAGTACGAGTTAATTTAGAAACACCTGCTTGAAAATTCTACAGTTCTGGTCCCTGCTCTTGGTGGAATTTAGAATTTAGAGTGAGGATCGTTGCAATTCACCCGCAATTGCCAGCTTCATTTCCCGAACAGCCCGTTCTAAACCCACTAACACAGCACGGCTGATAATCGTATGACCAATGTTCAATTCTTCCATGCCGGGAAGCTGACCGACGGGATAAACATTCCAATAGGTCAACCCATGACCTGCATTTATTCTCAGATTTAAAGACGTAGCCATTTCACAACCCAGCTTTAACACATGCAATTGCGCAGCCCGATCGTCTTCATTTTTAGCTTCCGAATATTGCCCCGTATGCAATTCAATAAACTTTGCCTTAGACTTCGCGGCGGCTTGAATTTGAGTCTCGTCGGCATCAATGAATAAGCTCAC
>JAYVUU010000124.1:0-10282 GCA_043787635.1 Synechococcales cyanobacterium
GCCCGAACTAGGACTAGACAAGACCTGAGAAGGTCACTTGAGTTAGCTAAGGGATGGCACCCTACAGGACGTTGCGGGCGCTTTTCCTAACCTGCATCCTCTCCGCTTTCCAAGGTCGAAGGGATTTACACATTCGGCTTATCGCCAAAACCATGCAACACGTCCCGGTCATCGATTCAAATCAACGCCCATTAATGCCCACAACGTCCGCCCGTGCCGATCGGTGGGTCAAGTCTGGGAAAGCTACACCGTTCTTCCGTAAAGGGATATTCTGTGTTCGCTTAAACGTTGAGCCATCCGCCCGTCAACATCAACCCATAGCGGTAGGAATCGACCCCGGTTCCAAGCGGGAAGGCTACACGGTCAAGTCTCAGGCCCACACCTACCTAAATCAACAATTTCACGCCGTTGATTGGGTAAAAGATTCTGAGGACGCTAGTACCAATGCCAGACGGGCTAGACGCAATCGCAAAACCCCGTATCGAAAGAATCGCCAAAATCGCCAGCGTGGCGGGATTCCTCCCAGCACAAAAGCACGATGGCAATTCAAAATTCGAGTGGTGAACGTTTACGCGGCGCTGTTGCCAATCTCTCATATTGGGATTGAAGACATCAAAGCAACGACCAAGAAAGAGTGTAAACGCTGGAATACGTCATTTTCTCCCCTAGAAGTTGGGAAACAATGGTGTTACTCCGAACTGCGAAAAATAGCCGAACTGACTGAGTTTGACGGCTACAACGCCACCTACACAACTCGCCAAGGGTTAGGACTCAACAAGTCCAAGGCTAAGCTCTCCAACGAGTTTGATGCTCATTGCGTTGATTCCTGGGTATTAACTTATCTCTTGGTTGGGGGTGACTCTGTGCCAGAGAACACGGCAGTTATGGAGTGCAAGCCGATTCGGATCTACCGTCGTCAATTGCACGTTTTCAACCCGGGCAAAGATGGGTATCGCCGTCCCTATGGCGGCTCAATGTCTCAAGGGCTGAAGCGTGGCGGGATTGTCAAACATCCCAAATATGGCAAGTGCTATGTGGGCGGGGAAGACCCTAAAAAACGTCGTATCAGCCTGCACAGCCTTAGCTCTGGCAAGCGACTAACTCAAGGTGCTAAACCTGCGGATTGCAAGTTCCTCGCGTTCAATTCATGGCGCACTGTAGCCGTTTGATTTTCTATTCTCAGCAAACATGGTGTTGTCAGCTTTGCTGACGCTCCTCTACCTCCCTGCCCTAAAACGGCAGGGTTTCACGGAGATTTCGATGATTCATGAAATTTTCATGCCTGCTCTTAGTTCCACCATGACCGAGGGGAAAATAACCTCTTGGCTCAAATCTCCTGGCGACAAAATCGAAAAGGGTGAAACCGTCCTAATCGTCGAGTCTGATAAAGCAGACATGGACGTGGAATCATTCAACGAAGGCATCTTAGCCGCGATCGTCGTCCCAGCTGGAGAAACTGCTGATGTGGGATCAGCCCTTGGACTGTTGGCCGAAACTGAAGCCGAAGTCGAAGAAGCCAAACAAAGAGCCATTGCACTTTCTAATGGCGGAGTTGCTGAACCTGTTGCCGTCGCGCCACCATCATTCGACATAACAGTTACGTCTACCGCACAGCCTGTTGCCGCCGCACCCTCTGGCCGACTGGTTGCATCACCCAGAGCGAAAAAACTAGCAAAAGATTTTGGCATCAGTCTAGAAAGCCTAGTCGGTAGCGGTCCCCACGGTCGGATTGTGGCTGAAGACGTAGAAGCCGCCGCAGGGAAAGCTAAAGCCCCTGTTGCTATGTCCGCAGCCATTGCGCCGATCGTCCCTGCGGTTTCCCCGACTATCGCCAAAACCCCTGTTACCAGCATCGCCAAAGCCCCTGCCCCGATCGCCACACCGCCAACTCCCGGTCAAGTGGTCAAGATGAACACCATGCAGACCGCCGTGGTCAAAAACATGCTGGTCAGCCTAGATGTTCCAGTGTTCCGAGTCGGCTACACCATCACCACCGATGCCCTCGACAAGCTCTATCGCCAAGTCAAACCCAAGGGTGTCACCATGAGCGCGCTACTCGCCAAAGCGATCGCCATCACACTCCAGAAACATCCATTGCTCTACGCCAGCTACGTCGAAAACGGCATCCACTACAACGGTGACATCAATATTGCGGTGGCGGTGGCCATGCCCGATGGTGGATTAATCACGCCTGTCTTGAAAAAGGCGGATCAACAAGATCTCTACAGCCTATCGAGAAGCTGGAAAGATTTGGTCGATCGTGCCCGCACTAAGCAACTCGTACCGGACGAATACAACAGCGGAACCTTTACCATTTCCAACCTAGGAATGTTTGGGGTCGATAGCTTTGACGCAATTCTACCACCTGGTCAAGGTTCGATTATTGCGATCGGAGCCACCCGTCCCACTGTGGTTGCAACCGCTGACGGCATGATGGGCGTTCGTCAACAAATGACCGTCAACATCACTTGCGATCATCGAATCATTTACGGTGCTGATGCCGCGAGTTTCCTGAAAGACCTCGCAACCCTGATCGAAAACGATGTTCAGTCCCTCACACTGTGAGAAATGTATTTTTTTGATAAAGTTTTACTAAATTCAGACTGAGGGGTGTGACCCCTCACTGTAAACATGCCATACTGTGTTTAGTAGATGCACCCTGATGATAGGGGGAGTTGCGAAGGCGACTTCCCTTTTTTATTGCTTAAAATATTGCTCAAAATCTACTGCTTATGATGTCACGGGTTAAACTTCTTCTCGCTCCCATTCCAGCATCGCGGCGATCGCTTGATATAATGGCGCTTCGGAGCAATACGGAATGCCGTGGCTCTAGCTGTTGAGAGGGAGATTAGCATGGCAAACTGGCAGATTATTGCGGGGGGCGTGACGGCTCCAAAAGGATTTCGAGCCGCTGGCATTACTGCCGGACTCAAGCCATCGGGTTTACCAGATTTAGCGCTGATTGTGTCCGATGTAGACGCGATCGCCGCTGGCGTTTTCACCACTAACCATGTTCGCGCTGCCTGTGTTGATATTTGTCGTCAAAATTTAAATGCTAAACCCTACGCCCGCGCAATTTTATGTAATGCGGGTCAAGCTAATGCGAGTACCGGAAAACAAGGGTGGGCTGATGCTATTGAAAGCGCCGAACTTCTGGCTAAAGCGCTTAACATTTCACCGGAGCTAATCCTGCAAGCGTCTACGGGTGTGATTGGTCAACGAATTCGTATGGATGCGCTGAGATCTGGTATTCCTCAAGCGGTTGCAGCCTTAAGTGAGACGGGTTCTGAGGATGCAGCCCGATCGATCGTCACAACCGATCTCGTTACTAAGACGATCGCCCTGGAAATGAAAATCGGCGATCGGCCTGTACGCATCGGCGGCATTGCCAAAGGGTCTGGCATGATTCATCCAAATATGGCGACAATGCTGTCTTTCGTCACCTGTGATGCGGCGGTCTCACCTCATCTCTGGCAAGACATGCTCACCCGCGCTGCAAATAAAAGTTTTAACCAAATTACTGTTGATGGCGACACTAGCACGAATGATTCGTTGATTGCGCTGGCGAATGGTCAGTCCCGCACCCCTGTGATCACCACGATGAATGCAGATGCGGAACGGCTGGAAGCGATGTTGACGGAGGTTTGTCGTTATTTGGCGAAGTCTATTGCTCGTGATGGCGAAGGCGCAACCTGTTTAATCGAGGTCCAAGTCACAGGAGCTATCAACGATGTCGCCGCTCGACAAATTGCAAAAACCGTCGCCGGATCGTCTCTGACCAAAGCCGCAATCTATGGCCGTGATCCCAATTGGGGACGGATTGCTGGGGCTGCTGGACGCGCGGGAGTTGCGTTTGATCAAGATCAATTGGGCATTTGGCTGGGAGACTATCAATTACTCAAAGGCGGTCAGCCGTTAGAGTTCGATCGGGTGGGCGCGAATGCTTACCTGACGGCACAGGCGGAGGCTAGTGCCCATCCACTCAAGTCACGTGCGGTCATTAGCTCTGAAAATAGCAATGAGTTACAAGTTCTAGAGGGCAATTTGCCGACGGTATTTGAGCGGGAAACAGCAGCGGTGCAGTTTATAGACCATCCGGTAGTCATTAAATTATCGATCGGTAGTGGTCCCGGAAACGGTACTGCGTGGGGTTGCGACCTGAGTTATGACTACGTGAAAATCAATGCTGAATATACAACTTAGAGGGCGCTTGAAAAGTTTCTGCGTTGGTCTCAAAAATCCCGATTCCCCTAAATCCCCAAGGGGGAGTATGAAATAAGGGTTGCTCTTGTTCCCCCTTTTCAAGGGGGCTAGGGGGATCGGGTCTTAATCGTCACAACGTTGGACTCTGAAAACACCCGCCTATTAGAATTGTGACTTGTGAAACCAATGAATCAGGCTATAGTTCAAAAGTATTAATCCGATCGCGCTCATCACTTGTAACCACCATGGCCCGATTTTTGCATATTGCGGACATTCACCTTGGCTTTGATCACTACGATAATAAAGAAAGAACAAAAGATTTTTATCTCGCACTCAAAGATGTATTGAGAAAACATGCGATCGCGGCGCGGGCCGATTTTGTGGTGATTGCTGGAGATTTATTTGAGCATCGGACGATTCAGCCCGCTATTCTCAATCAAGCCAAAGATTGCTTTTTGATGCTGAAAGAAGCGGGAATCACGACCATTGCGATCGAGGGAAACCACGACAATCGACCCTTTGGGACTACGACCAACTGGCTGAAATATCTTTCTGATGATGAGCTAGTAATTTTGCTGGAACCTGAGGCGATCGACGGCAAAATTGTATATCAACCCTGGGATCCAGAAAGTCTAGTGGGTGGCTATATTGATTTACCTTGTGGGGTGCGGGTGATGGGTTCGCAGTGGTATGGTTCATCGGCACCAAAAATGATTGAAACATTGGTGACGGCGATCGATAACGTACCTAAATTTAATGGTCCCACCGTGATGCTTTTTCACCATGGACTCGAAGGTCAAATTGCACGCTATCAAGGCGCACTACGGTACATTGAACTCCTGCCATTGAAGAAAGCAGGGATTAATTATCTGGCGCTGGGTCATATTCATAAAAGCTATCAAGAAGAAGGCTGGGTTTTCAATCCCGGTTCACTGGAAGCAAATAGTACTCAAGAAGCTGATTTCGATCGGGGCGCATTTCTTGTTGAAATTAATACAATCAACGACGAAGTTATTATCAATGCTGAACTGAAAACAGACTATCAACAACGCCCGATCGTCCGGCTTCAATGTAAAACAACGGGCAATGAAAGCTTAGAAGAAGTGACGTTGAAAATTACTGATTTAATTGAAGGCGCGCTCAAGAGTAAAAAAATTAAACCCGAGGTTCAACCGATCGTCGAACTTCGGGTTGAAGGTAGTGTGGGATTCGATCGTTTGGATCTTGATACGAAAACCCTGCAACAAGAACTGCAAGCTCAAACCAATGCACTGATTTTTTTACTGAAATATAATGTAGATACCCTCGCGTTTGAAACGCCTTTGGGTGAAACCGCCAGCAGACAATACGTTGAACAAGAGATTTTTACGGATCTTCTCGCGGCTCATAATAGTTACAAAAGCCGATCGGTCGAACTCGCCCAAGGTTTAATTGAACTCAAAGATCTGCAATTACAGAACTATCCCGAAGGCGAACTCTACAAATTCATCGAGACACTGTTGGAAAAATCTGAACTCAGTTAAATGCTGTAGAGGCGAAGCGGTGCGGATAGGGGAAAATGCCCTAACCAATAAGAGAGATTCGTGGAATGCTTCAACAAGCAAAGACTATGAAGGAAAAAGTCCTAACTGCTCCAATTTTGGCAGGGGTAGAAGGTTCCAAGGCAATGGCGGCACGTTGAGTCCCGATCGTTCGAGTAAGGTTTGAAAATATTGAGCATTTTGCGGAGAGTTCTCCTCTAATGGACAATGCACAAAAAAATAGACTATTTTCCCTTGATTCAACCAAGTCTCGACCTGTTTCACCCATTCCATTAAATATTCAGTATTACGATCGCGAATTGGATGGCTGATGTATCTTACAAATGCTGTTTCGGCGGTGACGATCGGTTGCAGTGGGAGATTGGGCTTTTTGTCTACTGAGTATTGTTGAGGGTTATCATTTGCGGTGTAGATGGGGCGGGTATCAAGCAGAACACGATCGACCTGATACCTGGTTAATAATTGGTTTAATCGATCGCGGTCATGGGTCTCAAACCAAGTGAGATGTCGAACTTCGAGAAATAATGGGATCTGAGTTACCGATCGCCAACTCGATAAAAATAGTTCTAAATCTGCAAAGTGAGCTGCACTATAACTCGGAGGTAATTGTAAAAATAATCCCCCTAACCGATCGCCCAATCCCTGCATCAATTCAAGAAACTGGAAGGCTTGGGGTAAATAGGTCATCAAGCGACCGTTGTGAGTGACAGACTTGGGAAGTTTTGGAAAAAATTTGAATCCCACCGGAGTTTCTGTTCTCCATCGCATAACGGTTTCTGGCGTGGGAATTGAGTAGAAAGTCGTATTGCCTTCCACAATTGAAAACCGATCGCCGTAGCATTTTAAAAAATTCTGTGCAGGCGTTTTTGTGGGGAAGAGATTCCCTAACCAATTCTTGTAGCCCCAGATTGCCAGCCCTAAAGCAAATGACGAATTGTCGATCGGGGGGAGATTCTGAACCATATCGGCACCCATAAATTTAATAGAATACGCTACATTAGCAATATCAAAAGATATTCCAGAACTCAGGATTTAATCATGTCATCACGGGATTCGATCGGAACCGTTCGCGAAGAAACCACTGGATTATTTAAAGAACTTAAATCTCAAGGAACCGTACTAGTTTGTGTGGTGATTGTACTGTGGACGATCGAATTAGCAAACAGTTTGATGAATAATACATTAAATAATCTAGGCATTCGACCTCGAAATATTCTGGGCTTACAGGGCATTCTGTTCGCCCCATTTTTGCATGGCAGTTGGCGACATTTAATTAGTAATACTTTTCCACTGGTTATTTTGAGCTGGTTGATTATGGCGAGAGATCGCAGTGAATGGATTACGGTGACTGTTTTAACGGCGATCGCGAGTGGTGTGGGAACGTGGCTGTTTGGCGGGGCTGCAACCGTTCATATCGGCGCGAGTGGTGTGGTGTTTGGCTATTTTGGATTTCTGGTGGCGCGGGCTTATTTTGAACGAAGTTTAGGGTCGATCGCAATTTCTTTGTTAGTTTTGGCACTGTTTGGCGGAATGATTTGGGGAATTTTGCCTGTCCAAGTCGGCATTTCGTGGGAAGGTCATTTGTTTGGTTTATTGGGCGGAATTGCAGCAGCTTGGACTATTGCAGTCCTTAATCGTAAGGTCACATAATGCTGATTAAGCGGGACACGATCGCAAATCTGAGAGAATAGAACTCATCCGATAAAATAAACATACTGCAAGTTGTGAGGTTTACTATGCGTCTACCAGAAGAGCCAGATCAGCCGTTTCAAATTAATATCGTGCCAATGATCGATGTGGTCTTTGCCCTATTGACGTTTTTTATTATGTCAACGTTGTCTTTAACCCGATCGGAAGGCTTACCCGTGAATTTACCCAGCGCGCAGACGAGTAAAGCCGTCAATCAAGAAACTCCTGTGGTGGTGACGATCGATGGTCAGGGAAACCTTGCCCTGAATAAAAAGACGATTGATTTGGCACAATTACGGAGCGATATTCAAAAACAACTGGCTAACAATTCTCAAAAAACAGTACTCATTCGAGCCGATGAAGCGGTAACTCACGGTAAAGTTGTAGCAGTAATGGATGCGGTGCGACGGGTTCCGGGTGCCAAACTGGCTATTGAAACGCAATCATTTAAAAACTAGGATAATTTCTCAGAATTTTTAGTCAATGAAAACTGCGATCGTCGATCGTTCAACACATCATTCTGTAATTTCTCAAAATCTGGGATTATCTCACTATAGTTTTCACGCATTTTTGATTTGATTTGTTCCATCAATTCGATCGCTAACGGAACTCCAAGCTGCAATTGTTCCAAATAGTCTCGATGCTCAAAAACCTCTTGGGGCGTGCCTTCCAACACAAGCTGACCTTGATCCATCACAAAAATCCAATCTGCCCACTGGTATACAAAATCTAAATCATGACTTGCTAAAACAATAGTCGTCCCACCTTCATGAATCTGTTCTAGCTGACGAACCAATTGTCGAGTATGACGCGGATCTAGATACGCTGTGGGTTCATCGAGTAGCAACAAACTCGGTTCCAATACCATTACATCTGCGATCGAGACCCGTTTTTTTTGTCCCAAACTTAAGTTATGAATCGGTTGATGGGCCAGCTCAACCAAATTAAACTCTGAACTAATTGCCTGGACCCGCTGAGCAATTTCCGCAACAGGGATTCCTAGATTACATAAACCATAGGAAATATCTTCTTCAACAGTCGAAGCTACCAATTGATGTTCTGGGTTTTGAAACACTAATCCTATTTGTTGCCGTAGCTTAGTCAGAGAAGTCCGATCGTAGCGAATGGGCAAACCATTAAAACGAATAGTTCCGTGATTAGGCTGATATAGACCATTTGCCAATAGAAAGAACGTCGTCTTGCCACAACCATTTTGACCAATCAACCCACAACGCTTGCCAGCCGGAACCCTTAAGCTGAGATTTTGGGCAGCGGGTTTACGACTACAAACATAGCCGTAAACCACATCATCAAATTCGAGAATCCAAGAGTCGCTCACAATGTTCTAAACACGTTTCGTCTTGACTTTGGTTGCCAGTCCGAGCTTTTCTAGCAAGCTAATCGTCATCCATACCATATCCAATTCCCACCAATTCCAACCAAATCGGGCTGAAGACTGAACTGCATGATGATTATTGTGCCAGCCTTCGCCAAAGGTCAGCAACGCCACCCACCAGTTATTAGTAGAGGTGTCTTTGGTATTGTGCGATCGGTAGCCAAACATATGGCAAACGCTATTGACGCAAAAAGTACTGTGAAATCCAACAATCAGCCGGACAAAAATACCCCAGACCACAAACGGCATTCCACCCCAAGCGTACAGAACAACGCCCAGTGCAACTTGCAATAACGTGTGGTACCTGTGGCAAAACTGATAAAACCGATCGTTCGCGACATCTTTAGTTAGACGCAATCGTTCAGCCTCATCGGGCACATCATGCATAAACCAGCTCAAATGACTCCACCAGAAGCCACGATTAGAATCATGGGGATCTTTGGATTCATCAGTATAGAGATGGTGCATCCGGTGATACCCAACCCAACCCAACACCGACCCTTGACCCGCCAAAGTGCCGCACATGACCAAAAAATATTCGATCGGTTTTGGTACCGTGAAGCTGCGATGGGCCGCCATCCGATGGAATCCCATAGAAATCCCCAAGCCAATGGTAATCCAATACAAAAAGACCGCAACGGCGATCGCATTCCAATTAAACCAGGCAGGATTTAGGGCTAGCAACGGTGCCAAATGCAGCAAAACAGTACTGACTACAACCGCCCATCGAACAGGTTGAGTGCCTAGTTCAACCCTATGGTCTGCAAGAGATAGATCTTCATGGTTCACATCTGATTCAGAAGATCGGAGATCTGGTTGTATCGGATGGTCAGATTGAGTTAGCAATGTCATGGTTTCTTTTGGAGGATTGAAGGACACTCAATAAATGGTTATTCAGGTCAAGAATTGAAACTGAGCTACAGAGTTCCCGAAAGGTCAGTGATTTTGACCCGTAGGACTATCCTATCTGTCCTAATTGAGTAAGAGCAGACTGTTTGTACGCATCTGACGTTGTCACTAGAACTTTGATATATTCACATATTTCTTAATAATAACATGGCTAATAAACTCATCGATCGCACAGTTCCAGAACCCATTATCAGATTCGCCGGAAAACCCTGACGCTTTAGCGCGGGGATGTAGAGGCGGGTGACTGACTAACGGGAAGGAACAATCGTTCTGCCACTGGAACTTTTGTTGAACCAGTTACACCTTAGTTAATAACTACTACAATATAAGAGACTAAAGGAGGTTCATGCAAAAGGCGTTCAGGTACCGATTCTATCCAACTACCGAGCAAGAACACTTGTTGCGTAGAACGATGGGTTGTACTCGATTCGTCTATAACAAAGCTCTGGCGTTGAGGACGACTGCCTACTACGAAAATCAACAAAGAATAGGCTATCTGGAAACATCCAAAGCCTTGACAGGTTGGAAACAAGAAGAAGGTTTA
>JAYVUU010000125.1:0-10212 GCA_043787635.1 Synechococcales cyanobacterium
TATTACGGCAAATGCATCGCTAGCAAAGATGTATGGATATGCATCTGTCGAAGAACTTTGTCTGTCTATTACTAATATTAGTCAACAGCTTTATGTTCATCCAGACCGTAGAAGCGAGTTTATGAGAACGGTGCTGCGAAACGGCGAGGTGTCAGACTTTGAGGCTCAGGTTTATTGCAAAAATGGCACGGTACTTTGGATTTCGGAGACGGTTCGATCGGTGAAGGATACCCAAAATAGTCTGATATTTTATGAAGGTACGGTCAAGGATATTACGGACCGTAAACGGAATAGTGAAATTCTACGGATGCGATCGAACGAATTAGAAGAAACCTTAACTCAGCTCCATTATAGTCAAGCCAAATTACTGCAACAAGAAAAGATGTCAAGTCTTGGACAGCTTGTGGCGGGGATGGCTCACGAGATCAATAATCCTGTCAGTTTTATTTCGGGTAATTTGGTCTATGCGGAACAGTATTTTGAAGATTTGGTGCGAGCATTTCACGAGGCGGGATTAGTACCGGGAGATGATATTGAATTTGTATTAAAGGATTTGCCCATACTGTTGAAGTCTATTCGTACAGGGGCCGATCGGATTCGGTTGATTGTGCAGGCGTTGAAGAATTTCTCGCGACTGGATGAGGCGGAAGAGAAGGAGGTTGATATTCATGAGGGTATTGAAAGTACATTGCTGTTGCTATCGCATCGTTTAGATACGACGGCCAGTCGTCCTAAGGTCAAGGTGATTAAGGATTTAGGGGCATTACCGAAGGTTCATTGTTATCCTGGATTGCTCAATCAGGCATTGATGAATTTGCTGGGAAATGCGATCGATGCGTTGGATACTAGTACGACGAAGGGAAAGCAGCCCAAACTAGAACTGCGCACTAAGCTTTTAGACCCGACTCAAATCATGATTTGGATTTCTGACAATGGGTCTGGGATGCCAGAGGAGGTTCAAAGTCGTATTTTCGATCCATTCTTTACAACTAAGGCCGTCGGCTCAGGAACGGGTATGGGGCTGGCTATTAGCTATCAAATCATTGTGGAAAAACATGGAGGTCAGCTTGAGTGTATTAGTGTATTGGGGAAAGGAACTGAGTTTGTGATCATTCTTCCAGTGAGTTTGGAAAAGAGCTTTGGGAAGGATTGTTAAATATATTAAGCAATCTATTCATAGGAAGGTGATTGTTTTGAGTTGTTGTGTCCATATGAGTGATTGGATCTTAGGTGAAGTCGCCGTCGAGCCGCCCCCTAACCCCCAATTCTGGGGGGATAAGAGTGGTTACAGTCTTTGGTGAACGGCTCCCTAGCTCTAATTGTGTGTACCTCTGAAGGGCAATCGTGTAATGCTTTTGTGCTTACATAGGGTTATCTTTGGCACGATCGAGTCTGGCGAGATCCGATTGTTCTCAGGCAGTCTTGAGTGAAAGTTCGAGAGTTAAATTGAGATCAAATTGCATTGAATCAACATCACGATCGCGATCACGTTGTTGGAATTCATCTAAAAGCTGGAAGAAATAATCAAAAGCTTGTTGATCATTAATCACATTGAAAAGAATGATCTTATCCCAGGAATTTGACGTTCGGACATTAAGGCGCATTTGTAGCCAAGGTTGAAAATTTTTGTAGAAGTCAGTTTCCGATTCAGTTGTCGGGAGTTTTATTTCCGATCGGGCAAAGCGATAGCCGACAATAAACATTCGCAGCTCTGTGATGGATGCTTTACCAATGTATAGTCCGGGTTTAGCTTGGATTTTCTTAAGTAATGGGAAAAGTGAACTCATAATTAATGGCTAATAAAGTGACCTCCTTCATATGCAAACACTGATAATGAAAGATTAACGATCGTATCAATCAATTATAGGGGATGTCGATCGCGTCTGTCTCAAAATCCCCAATTGAAGGAACGATCGTCCTTCTATGCTTTACCATTTCTCATTCTCCATTTTCTCCACGTCTTTCATGGCTCCCAGTTGTGTGTATATTTGAAGGGCGATCGTGTAATGCTCTTGTGCTTTTGTTGGGTTGTCTTTGGCGCGATAGAGTTTGGCAAGATCATAATTGGTTTCGGCAATTGAATCCGTCATACCAAGTTCTTCCATTTGTGAAAGTGCTTGCTTAAGAAGAGTTTCAGCATTCTCTAAATTGCCACGTCCAAGTTCATTTTCACCCAGACAACCGATCGATGTTGCTATCCCCGATCGATCGCCCAATTCTTCTCGCAGTTGTAAAGATTGCCGATAGAGTCGTTCCGCTTCGTCCCAATTGCCGCGATTGCGTTCAAGAATGCCTAATAAGCCTAGACATCTCGCCTTACTTTCATCTTTTACATGAGTAAGAATTTGTTCCAATAAATTTTGTAGTAATGTCCAATTTCCCCAAGGACTTAGATATTCTTCCAATTGATAGCTCAAAATAGACCAGGCTTCTTCATAACTACCGATCTGAAATGAAAAATGCTGTGCTTCTAGCAATGGGCGCAAATCTTCTAATGTTTTTGGGTTCTCAATAGACATTCCAGATTTATAAAACGAACGTACATTTTTCATCAACTCTGGCAATTCAGATTGATAAGCTTCCTGCATAAATTCAACAATTACCCGATGTAAATCATAGGAATCAACACATCGATTCTCATCATAACGAATCTGCACTAATGAACAACTCACCAGCGAATCCACCAACAATTGGGTTTCCTCAATCTCCTCTGGCAATAACTCCGCAGGCTCCTCAATCATGCTGGCAAGCCAAAAACGATTCTCAAAATCTTCGTCATCTTGATAAAACCGCAAGAACGTCAGCCCCTCAATCTCAATCCCCACCCGCAACACACACATCCGCTTCAACAGATCGATCGCCCCATCACTCTGCCTCACCAACTGTTCCCGCAAAATCGGCTTCGCATCCTGCATCACCAGATCCGGGCGCTTCCACAACATTCCCGGCTTCCGTGCCCACTTCGCTAACAGCGTTAACACATGAACCTGTCCATCTACCCGCTGCGCCACCCACTCCAAATCTGCCTCACAATCCCTCAGCCCCAACTGCTTCAGCAGCTTCACACTCGCCACCTGATCAATCCCCTGAATCGTCTCCATCCGCACCGACACCGAACTCGGAATCCCACTCAGATCCCTCGGATCCGCCAAATCCTTCGGCACCTCCCGACTCGTAATCACCACCTTCGATCGATGGTCCCGCTCTGCCAACGCCCACAACAACCGCCCCCACTCACAGTCGATCGCCCGTCCATCCCGCAACACATCCTCCAAATTATCCAACACCACCAAACCCGGCGGCGATCGTTGTAACCCCACAATCAAACACTCAATCATTTGTTCCGGTCTCAAACCATCACCCAAACTCACCGCCAGCCCCGCCGCCAACTCCACCACCACCTGCTCAAAACTCATCCCCTCCGACACCCGAATGTAAATCAAACGGTCAAACTTACAATCCACCCTCAACCGCATCGCCCCCAACTCCAACCCACAAGCCTCCAACAGCTTCACCGCCAAACTCGTCTTCCCAATTCCCCCCTGTCCCACCAACGCCAATACCTTTCGCCGCCCATCCAAAAGCTCCGCCGTCAACTCCCTCAACAACGCCTCGCGCCCCACCCACGATCGTACATCTCTAATCTGTCCCGCACCAAACAACCGTCTACCCTCTGAAACCCGTGCGCCCGCATCAGAGGGATCTACTTTTTTGCGCCTTTAATCAATCGTGTAAACGTCGGAAAATACCTGCGACAAAAATTCTCCGTATCCAACTGCCCCTCATAGGACAACCCAATAAACGGCGGAAAAATCGACAGCGTACCCTTCAACTTCGCATCTGCCGTCACCCCAGGCTCATTAATCTTGGCCTCAATCCGCCGCAACAACGCCAACATCTCCCCATCCAAATTCGGCTGACGTTGAAGCTGCATCACCTCCTGCGTAATCACATCGATCGCCGCTTGCGCATCCGCCTCCACAAAAACCAGCTCCTGGCTTTCCTGCTGAAGCAGCGTAAATAACTCCTGCTCAAATTTACGAATCTGAGGCTTCAGATCATCCTCAATTTCCTGCTCATACTTCAGCTTTGACACCGTACTCAGAGACTTAATAGCGCCTTCTTCGGCTGCTCCCAGTTGAGCGTACAGTAATTTTAGATTTTTCTCGACTTGCTGAATACGATCGGGCATGACGGTTACGGGCAAATGAATAACGCTGATCCTATTTTACCCATCGCTCACAGGAAATCTCAGAAAATCGAAAGAATGAGCGCATAGACTAAACTTAAACCCTTGTATCTAGAGGCTATTTCCATGAAATTACTGAGATCTCAATGGTCGTTCCTGACGATCGTTTTTCTTTCAACTTTGTTGCTAACAGGCTGCGCTTGGTGGTCTAACCAAAACACTGAACCCTCTGCCGTCCGCAGCACCGAAGGCCATCTTGCCCTAGGAAACCCCAGTAACGCCGATCGTAATGAAACCAACTACCTATTAACCAAACCACAATACATCCTGTCATACAACAACACTAAACACATTCCAAACTGGGTCAGTTGGAAATTGACCGCAAAAGATATCGGTACAGTTCCCCGTCGTAATGATTTTACTCAAGACGAAACCCTACCTAAAGACTGGCAACGAGTTAAATCCAGCGACTACACAGGCAGTGGCTACGATCGGGGTCACATGTGTCCCGCTGCCGATCGTAGTGCCAACGTCGAGGACAATACCGCAACATTCATTCTAACCAACATCATTCCTCAAGCCAGAGACAACAATCAAGGGCCATGGGCAAGGCTAGAAGACTACACTCGCGATCAAGTCAAACTCGGACAAGAGGCTTATATTGTCTCAGGGGGCTACGGTCAAAAAGGAGTTCTATCAAAAGGTAAAGTTGCAATTCCGGCTCATACTTGGAAAGTGATTGTATTTGCAGAACCAGAAAACAAAGGCGCGGCCAGCATAACGGAGAAAACCAAGATCATTGCTGTTGATTTGCCCAATGATGAAGGAATCAAACAAAATAAATGGCAACAATATCAAACAACAGTGAGAGATCTAGAGCGAAAAACAGGATATGACTTTCTAAGTAATGTTTCTAAACAACTTCAAGATAAATTAGAAACCAAACAATGAAACTTGAAAACACTTGCTACATCTTGAGACCTGATTTCGCAGCCTGCATCTTGAGACCAATTGCCTGTAATCTATACAAAGGTTTTAGATTTTGGTGTGCAATATGGACGTTATCCCGGCAATTGATCTATTAGGCGGCAACTGTGTTCGGTTGTATCAGGGCGACTACGATCGGTCCGAAGTATTTGGAAAAGATCCCGTCGCCATGGCCAAACAGTGGGAAGACCAAGGCGCAACCCGGCTTCACCTAGTAGATCTAGATGGCGCAAAAGATGGCGAACCCGTCAATCTTCCCGTAATTGCCAAAATTGTCGAAGCCCTGAGTATTCCCGTACAGGTAGGCGGTGGACTGCGCGATCGGACCCGCGTGTCACAGCTTTTAGGATTGGGGGTAAACAGTGCAATCTTAGGGACGATCGCCGTTGAAAACCCTGATCTGGTGGGTGAATTGTGTACTGAATTTCCCGGTCAAATCATTGTAGGAATCGATGCCCGAAACGGCAAAGTTGCCACCAAAGGCTGGCTCGAAACCTCAGAAGTCGAGGCTGTAGAATTGGCGCAACGGATGGCGAAACTCGGCGCGGCTGCAATTATCTACACTGACATTTACCGCGATGGCACCATGCAAGGTCCAAACCTAGAGGCGCTGCGGGAGTTGGCTGAAAAAATCACCATTCCCGTCATTGCATCCGGTGGCGTGAGTTCCGTGACCGATTTGTTAAGCCTGCTGAGTTTAGAAAGCAGTGGGGTGACAGGTGCGATCGTGGGTCGTGCCATCTATACGGGGGATGTGGTTCTAAAAGAAGCCATTCGAGCAGTGGGGAACGGTCGTTGGCAGGATGTTCCGTCAGATTTGGGCCAAAGCGCCATTTGTTAATGAGTTTTTCCGCAGTAATAGGTGCCTAGTGAAGCTCCTCCTTGGTCAAAAGTTAATCCGTAAACTTGTGGGTTCATCAACTATGCTGCTGGCAAATTACTAGAGGGCAGGTTTTGCGAAAATCATTCGTCCGGCACTGGTTTGTAGAGCACTAGTGACGACGACTTGAATTTCGGTTCCCAGGTAGGGTTTTCCTTCTTCGACAACAACCATTGTGCCGTCTTGAAGATATCCGATGCCTTGAGTGGGTTCTTTGCCGGATTTTAATAATTTTAAATCAAGCGTATCGCCAGGAATGTAGGTAGGGCGAAGGGCCTGAGCCAGATCATTAATATTCAACACAATAATATCTTGGACCGTGGCGACTTTATTTAAGTTGTAGTCGGTGGTGAGCAGAGTTCCATTTATTTCTTGGGCAAGACGAATCAGCTTGTTGTCAACGGTGGTGATGTTGGGGTAGTCGGCAGGATGAATGACAACCCGGTCGGGATTTTCAGTGCGCATGGTATTGAGGATGTCAAGTCCTCGTCGTCCTCGGCTCCGTTTTTGAGCATTGGATGCATCCGCTAGGGTTTGGAGTTCTTGGAGTACAAATTGGGGAACTAAAAGCTGACCTTCAATGAAATGAGTACGAAGGAGTTCGTGAATCCGACCATCGATAATGCAACTGGTATCTAGAACTTTTGCAGTGGCAGATTGTAGGGTGCCGTCGGCTAGGAGGGATGAGACGCTGCTGGGATTGATCAAACGCAGGAGATTTTGACCGTGGGTGTCGGCTAGGCTGATGCCGAGGTAGGAAAATAGAATGCCACCCATGATGGCGGTGAGAGGTTTGATAAAGGAGAATTCGCTGGGGATTGGAAATAGGAAAATGGGCGCTAGAAGGAGGTTTGCAATTAGCAATCCCAAGACAAGACCAACGGATCGGCTGAGGAGGTTCGCGGCGGTCATGTCCTTGATCTGTTTTTCGACGCGACGATAGCTAGTTTGAGCCAGAAGACCAAAGGCTGTGCCGACGAGTCCACCGAAGGGGGCTATGACCAGACGCAGAGCTTCGGGGTTAGTGACTTGGCTTTGAACGTCAAGTGGAAGAGCTTCGATGCCTCGATAGCCAATGCCTGCGCCTGCGATGATGAATGAGATGATGATGATTGCGTCGAGCATGGGGGATTTTATGGGGTGGAGCGCAATGGTTCGCGTCTCTTAGGAATGCGGGCTGCGGGCATTTTCATGACATCGCAGTTCTATTATATCGTTTGTGATTGACGGGTAATGTTTCTTGATATTACGGGATGGTAGTGGGATGGATGTGTTATTGGAGATGCAGCCCCCGAGAGCCGCTTATGTGCATGTGCCATTTTGTCGTCGTCGGTGCTTTTATTGTGATTTCCCGATTTCCGTGGTGGGCGATCGGTTGGTGGGGGAGTCTTCGGGCATGATGGCGGAGTATGTGGGGTGGTTGATTCGGGAAATTGAACTAGAACCCGCTAAGGGGAATGGATTGAGCAGTGTCTTTTTCGGTGGGGGAACGCCGTCATTGTTGTCGCCTGATCAAATCCATCAGATTTTAACGACGTTGGAGCGACGGTTTGGGTTTGAAGCGGGAATCGAGATCTCGATGGAGGTGGATCCGGGAACATTTGATTTGCGTCGCTTAGAATCGTGGCGATCGGCGGGGGTAAACCGATTTAGTTTGGGGGTTCAGGCATTTCAGGATGAATTATTAGAAGCCTGTGGTCGATCGCATCGCGTCAAGGATGTCTGGCGGAGTGTGGAGCTGTTGAGATTGGCGGGAAATTGGAGTTTGGATTTGATGTCGGGGTTGCCGGGACAGACGTTATCCATGTGGCGGGAGTCGTTGAAGTTGGCGATCGAAGCGGGTTCAACTCATTTGTCGGTATATGACTTGACGATCGAGCCGGGGACGGTTTTTGG
This sequence comes from Synechococcales cyanobacterium, assembly GCA_043787635.1. Classification (GTDB taxonomy): domain Bacteria; phylum Cyanobacteriota; class Cyanobacteriia; order Leptolyngbyales; family Leptolyngbyaceae; genus JAAFJU01. The sequence continues at coordinate 7,953 of JAYVUU010000125.1, forward strand.
CAAGCTGAACGATCGGGACGTTTTGAATGTTCCGCTTGAAGAAGATGTGGTGGAGATGTATCGAGTGACGGCGGAGCGGTTGAGGGCGGCGGGCTTTGGGCGCTATGAGGTGTCGAGCTATGCCCGATCGGTTGAGTTTGAATGTCGGCATAATCGGGTGTATTGGTCGGGGTTGCCGTTTTATGGATTTGGGATGGGGGCGACGAGTTTTGTGGATGGGGTGAGGTTGGGACGAGCGAGGACGAGGGCGGAATATTTTGATTGGGTTGGGGAAAAAGAAAAAAATACTCAGGATTATAAAATCGAGGAAAAGAATTCTGAGGGGCGAGAACGGGAGATTTTTTTGGAGCGGGTGATGATGGGGTTGCGGTTAGTGAAGGGGATTGAGCTGGGTCCGCTGGTCGATCGGTTTGGGACTGCGTTGGTGGAGGAGGCGATCGGGGCATTACAGCCCTTTGTTCTGTCGGAATTAGTGGTGATCGATGACGGGTGGGTTCGGCTCTCTGAACCGGAGGGGTTGCTGCTTTCCAATGTTGTTTTGGTGGGATTGTTTGAAGCGATCGATCGAGAGTAGATTTTTCGTGTAGTTTGGGGGGTGTTTTTAGGGCGTTTGGGATGAAGATGCTTTTGGGTTGGGTCATCGTCACAGGGTTGGTCTTGGGGTTTGCTTCAGTCGGTCACGCAAATCCATCCGATCGGGCGGCTTCAGCCAAGTCTACGATCGTAAAGCCTCAAAAGAAGGGAACATCGGCAAAACCGTCTAAAGGCTCAAAAGCAGACATTAAAGCGGTGGATCATCCGTTTGGGAAATGGTGTTTGGGGTATGGTGCATTAGATAGCGATCGGCGGCGAACGGTTGATGCTTTAACCCGTGTGGCGGGTACGAAGGAGTGCGATCGGTTGGTGTCAAACTTAGCTCAGTTGAAGGTGTTAGATTTGACCGGGGCTGGAATTTATGACCTATCTCCGATCGGGGACTTAGCCCAATTAGAAGGGCTGGTATTAAGCCAGAACCCGATTGTTGATTTGGGACCGATCGCACAATTGAGCAAGTTGAAATCGATCGTCGTGCGGGGTAGCCGCATCAAAGACTTATCTAGCTTGAGGAGATTGGTTGAATTGCGACGCGCTGTGGTGGAGGATTCACGCGTGGAAGACATTTCACCGCTGTTGGGCTTAAAAAAAGTTGGGGAGGTGTCGATCGCTGGGAACCCCATCAAAGATATTGCGCCCCTTGCGAGTTTAGGTGAATTGACAACGTTGAATGCAAGTCGGACTTTGGTGGAAGATTTGAGTCCATTGACCAATCTAAAATTTTTGGTTGAGTTGCATCTGGATTCGTCGTTGGTGCGAACGGTGCGACCGATCATCGGGCTGATGGGATTGCAAATATTAACGCTAAACAATACGCCATTGGATTTAGCTGGGGTGACTGACTTGGGATCATTTGTGAATTTGAAACGGCTGGAAGTGTTGGGGATTCCAATGAAAACAAGTCCTTGCCCAGTTATGGCATCGGGTTCTGTTTGCATATTTCATCAACGCTAGACAGAGTTCCTTATTCTTAGAAATTGCCAATCTGGGTTCGAGGATGTCAATGCGGGATAATGCCCGTAGATTGGTTTTTTACTGGTGGTCTTGCCGTGGCTATGCGAATCAAATCTGTTTTCAAAACCTTAGAGCATCGCCTTGCCGTCCCGTCCTACAGTGGAACGGTGCTGTTAGGGTTTGCGCTATTTTTCTTTATTGCTGCCACAAATACGATGGCGGGCTGGCTCTATGTGATGAGCGGTCTCATTTTGGCGCTGTTGGGAATCGCGACGGTCTCCGTTCTGCGCAACTTACGGGGAATTTCGATCGATCGACCCAAGCTAGAACCCGTTCAAGCCGGAGATCTGCTTTTCATTGGATTTGACCTCCATAACGACACCGGACAGCAGAAAGCCTTGATTCAGGTGATTGATAGTCTTCCGCCCGGTCTTGGAAGTCCTCACCGATCGGTGATCACGGAGTTACCTGCCCGCCGTTCCATTAAAGTTCAGTATGACTTAATGACTACGCGTCGCGGGGTTTATCGTTGGCAACGCCTACAGCTTCGCTCCGGTGCGCCCTTGGGGTTGGTGTGGGCCAGTCGAATTTGTCAAGTGAATGCAGTGGCGGTGGTTCATCCACGCATTTTGCCCTTGGCCTGCTGCCCCTTGATTGATCGATTCGGGACCGATCGGAGCCTCCAACAACTCAGCAACCGCGTCCCCAATGC
>JAYVUU010000126.1:0-2035 GCA_043787635.1 Synechococcales cyanobacterium
CCCCCATCACCTTCGCAATAGTCAACAGACGATATCTTGGTATCGGGGACCATTAATTCCCGGACGCAATCTAGCCCCGTTGGAGCAACTTACTAAGCAATTACCACTCCATACAGCAGATCAACTATTGCGGTATTTCCCAGAAATTCAGATGTTTGATGTTTCTCAGTCGGCGGCCTATGAGCTGGGACAACTACTGGCATTACAGGATAAAACGTTTTCCTTAGATTTATATAATTGGAAGCGTCAAATACAGCGCCAACAGAGCGCAAATATGTCAAAATTAGCAATTTTGTTTGATCACATTTCAACCAGTATTGATAATAATGGGGAGATACCTGCTAGCATTGAGGCCTGGTTTGATGCTAGTTGGTTACTCAAACAGATTCCATTTAATTATCTGGTACCTGCCCCCAGTCTGCTGCCAGAAGAGTCGATGCGATTTTTCTACGTCGATCCAGAATGGTTGAATTGTTTTAGTGCCGGGGCTTTTGGACTGGGCAATAGTTTAAGCATGACAGATAAGCAAAAACTTGATTATAGAAAAGATCAGCAAAAAGCTCTCACTAATAATCCCAATCGAACAACCACCGGTTTCTTATTACGCTCTCGTTTACTCATTGAATTTCCAGCGCTGAAGGTTAAAGGTTTAAATGCCAGCAATACAGTTTGTCCATTACTCAGACTAGAGAATTTATCCGATACCGTTTTGATTGTTTTATTTGATGGAGAAGTTGAATCAGTCGAAATCAGCGCTGGTGCAGAAATCTTACACTTTGGATTGGAGGGTTCGATCGATCGTCTGGGAAAGAAAGTTCGGAATCTAACGCAACCTAGACCAACCTCAGCAACGCCAATACAATCATTATTCATCCAACTTACGTTAACAGTCTGGAAAGTACAAACTCAGAGAATCCTCGATATTCCCAAACTTGCTCAAGAGATTCTAAAAAGAGATTCTTCTAAATCTAGACAAGTAAATTCTTCTGAATTCGCATTCATGATGGTAGAAGGTAGCCCGAAACTCATTTTCCGGCGTTCTTCTTGAATTTCAACTTGAGCCACGGACTCTCGAATCTGTGTTAACGTTATTTCTGTTTAAGCCGTAGGAGCTAAAATCCACTCCAGCCTCAATCCTGGCTTTTTCGGCTGATAGCAGTAGGCAATTAGTCCACAGAGAATATTAATAAAGCAGTTGGTTGGGCTGCGATTGCGAGAATGTTCAATCTGGGAAATGTTCTTTAATTGGTCAATCACGGTTTCGATAATCGAACGTTTGCGCGACAGCAACTTGTCATTTAATCGCATCAGTTGATTCTTCTGATTCCGTCGCCGCTTGGCAAAGAAATGAATGCCAAACATTTCTAGCAGGTCTTTTGCCAGCTTCTTACTAACATAGCCCCGGTCGGCAAAGATGCGTCCACTCAACCCCTTCAACAAATCCAGCACAGGCTTACGGTCGTCGGTATTTCCCGGTGTCACGGTGATGTTGAGTAACTCGCCCCATTCATTTACGACTAAGTGCAGCTTCATCCCATAAAACCAATCCACAGAGGTCTTGCCTCGTGCTGCAACACCTTTGAACACCCGATGCGACCCGATACGACGGGTAGGACAGACTTTAAGACAGGTTGCATCAATAAAACTAATTCCGGTATCTGTCCCGAAGCAAGTCTTCAGATAGCAACAGAGGGGCATCATGCACGAGGGCATCCACGTCACGAATCGGCTGTAGCTCACCAGGGGGTGGAAAGGCATCAGCCCAATAGGGACGGACGTGATCCTGGTAGTAACTTTTGAAGTCGCGATAGTGGCTTTGGTGAAACGCAATCAGAATCGTCATCATTTCACTCAAACTCAAGGACCGATGACGGTTGCGAGTTTTCAGGCCATTGCCCAACAACTGACGTTTCCATGGCGGTTCAAAGGCTTGGCAAAAATCATCGACAGGGCAAAACAGTTCTTCTAAGCTAGACCTAGGGGAGGAACCTGCTGATTGCTTTATAACTTCAGCTAACGGCTCCTCCTTTTTTTG
>JAYVUU010000127.1:0-9049 GCA_043787635.1 Synechococcales cyanobacterium
AAAACCTCAGCAGGAATTCCTTGCTCCATCAGTGCATTAACTTCGGAAAGGCTCATGCCAGATTGCGTACAAGCCGTCTGGAGCTGCTGTAAAATCGTCTGGATCCGAAGAGTTGATTCGTTTTTAAATAACGATGCATTCTCCTGAAATCCTTCGATGTAGATGACATCTTTTGCAGAAAGCGATAATGTTGCTTGCTTGTTCATACCGAGATTGTCTCCATAGAGTTGGTTTGGTTTCAAGATGCCCACGGAAGATGTGCAAATTACCAAAAAAGAGTGTTCTACTGAGAAAATCAGTAATTGTCGGATAGATGTAGCAATTTTGCCTAAAGTTTATCCGTAAATCTAAGCACGTTTTGGCGATCGCATCAGCCAAAACGCCAGCATCAGGTTCAACATACTGGGCTTCAAATTAGCGGATCAAACCTTCAACGACTAGTCCTACAGTTACAGAGTCTATCTAGAACATACGCTTGGGATCTGCGCTATACAATGGGGATGTTCTGTATCACACCTCTAAAGGAGGCACTCTACCATGGCAACTGGACAATTGAGTTCGGGAGGTAATCCCAGTCGATTTCGGGTTAAATCAAAGTTATCACGAGGCAATCGCGCCCCGATTTTACTAGGAGTGGCGATCGTCTCTCTGGGTTTTATTATGTTGCGACTGGTTCAGCTTCAAATTGTTCAGGGTCAATATCATCACGATCGCGCGCAAAACAATCGTATTCGTCCCATTCCCATCGTCTCCGATCGGGGTAAAATCGTCGATCGTTCTGGACAGGTGCTCGCGGCGAACCAAATTACCCGGTCGATTTATCTCTATCCTCGTGACCAATCCGAAGCAGAATGGCAAAAAACTGCTGAGTCCCTTGGCAAAATTTTGACCATTGAACCCAAAAAGATTTTAGATGAATTAGAAAAAGCAGGCTATCAATCGTCTGTGCCAGTGAGAGTGTATCGAAATCTAAAACCCGAAGCCTTCGTAGCGTTGGCCGAAGGGGCACGTATTCCTGGCTTAGAAATTCAATCTGATGCCAGTCGCATATATCCCAACGGTACAATAGCCGCCCATTTGTTGGGATATATCGGCGAAGCAACAGAAGAAGACGTGAAAAAGCATCCCGACTTTCCAGCGGGGATGATTGTTGGGCAAATGGGCATTGAACGATCGGCAGATGATGAACTGCGCGGTACTTGGGGTAACCGTTTAATTGAAGTTGATGCGGCGGGTAAGGAATTACACGTACTCGGCATTCAGCAACCTGTTCAAGGTCAACCGCTGCAATTGACGCTGGATCTAAAACTGCAAAAAGCGGCAGAATTGGCACTTGTGGGTCGTCGAGGCGCAGCGGTTGTTATCGATGTCAAGACTGGAGCTATCTTGGCGATCGCGAGTGCCCCGACCTTTGATCCCAATCTATTCATTCGTAAGATTTCTCAGCGAGATTGGGACACCTTACAGTCTGATCAAAAACCATTGATCAATCGGGCATTGCAGTCCTATCCGCCTGCTAGTACGTTTAAAATTGTCTCCACGGTCGCGGCCCTCCAATCTGGCAAATATCAACCCGATTCTACGATCGCCACGTCTGATTCAATCAATGTAGGTGGGACTATATTTCATGAGCATGGTAGCGGCTATGGCAGCATTGGATTCAGAGATGCGTTGGCCGTCAGCAGTAATACATTTTTCTATCGATTGGGTCTGGAAATCGGACCAGAAGAAATTAAAAAATGGGGTGAAAATCTTGGCATCACCCGAAGTCCATTAGATCTGGATGGCGGCGGTGAGGGTGGCTATTTACCAACTCCTGCATCCAAAGAAAAGTATTACAAAGAGCCGTGGTTTGGGGGCGATACGGTGATGACGGCGATCGGCCAGGGATTGGTGCAGGTTACTCCCCTAGAAATGGCGGTGATGATTAGTTCCATTGCGAACGGAGGCAAACGAGTAAAACCCCATCTCATGGCGAGTCAAACTAACCTCCCACAGATGCAGCCGGAGAACACTGGCATGTATCCAAGTACCCTGCAAGTTTTGAATGAAGGATTGGTTGCCGTGGTGAATGAAGGCACGGGCAAGAGTCTAAATGATGGGTCAATTCCCCCGACCGCAGGCAAAACCGGAACCGCAGAGGTCTCTAGTGGAGCCGATAATGCGGTGTATGTGGGCTATGGTCCCGTGGAGAATCCGCAAATTGCGATCGCAGTGGTTGTCGAAAATGGCGGTTTTGGCGCAACATCAGCGGTCCCGATCGCCCATGAGGTCTACAAGGCGTTCTTTGGTCCCCCTAAGTCTAAAAACCAAGAGGCTAAAAAACCAGGTTAACCCAACAATAAACGAGGCGGACTGAGCCAAAACAATTGGCATTGGCCAGTCAAGTCGCCATCGACAGGCGTACTCAGCCCCATGACCCCTGCTTTTTTTAGGACTAAATTTTCACAATTTCGCCCAACGATTAACTGCGCAGCTAATCGAGTTAGGTCTGGCTCGTGACCAACAACAGCGATGCTTTGAATTCGATCGCGCATCGATTGTAGGTGTTCAATGATCGATTCAATATTGCCCGCTGGTTTTAATTCATCAATCGCTTCGAGAGTTTCAGATAGCCCAATCGATTGCAGAATAATAGCTGTTTCCATCGATCGGGCATAGGAACTGGTTAAGATTACGTTAAACCGCAACCCCAGTTCCTTAAGTCGTTGTGCAACTTTGGTTGTTTTCTTTACGCCAATCTCAGAAAGCGGACGCAGAGCATCGTCTTCACAATCTCCAAATTGTCCGGCTAGTCCGTGGCGAATCAAATAGATTTCAGTCATAAGTAACACGATATGGAAAAATTAAATGAATTTGAAGGCCGATCGTCTGGCCTCCATTGTCAAGTTCTCAGCCTTAGTTTACTCCTTTGGGATAGTTCTGTTCGGGGTTAATCAAACGCAGTAGTTTTTGTTTGACTTGAGTATCGTAAATGCTCCATTTTAGTTTGGCGTATTCGTTATTTTCGGCAAAACCAGACAGAAAACGGATAGGGATTTCAAACCCGCCCGCTTGCGATCGACCCCCACCAAAAAATCGACCCTGGGCATCCTGACCGAACGCTTCCTTGAGGAATTCATCGGGGTCAAGCGTGATTTTATTGGTTCGCAGAGATCCCACAACAATCTCGACTTCTTCGTCTTCATCATGGACAATGCCGTAGACCACCGCCGTATGGACGTTATCCTCTGTGACCAAAAAATCAGCAGCCTGGGGAATAGCATCCCGATCGTCGTAGCGTAAGAAGCCCACACCCGAAATTGAGAAGCTATTTTGGACCGTGCGATTTTTCAGCGATCGTTCAATCACATCCATCACCGGACGCGATCGGGCAGATTGTAGGACCGCATTCAGGAGCTGAGTATCGTAAAAACGACTGATATAAGCCGCCGCCAAGAAATCTTCTTCCTGTGCCTGCATCAAACGGTTGGTGTCCGATCGCAAACCATGCATCAAAGCGGTGGCACATTTCACATGCTCGGAGATGTTTCCGTCAAGTTTGATGAGTCCCGCTTGGATATATTGGGTCAAAATAGTCGCTGTTGCCCGCGCATGGGTGCGAATATCCACAAATTCTGCGGTCAGGTCATCCTGCAAACTGTGGTGATCGATGATCACCGTAATGGGAATATTAGCCTCTCTCAGTGGTCCCATGAGCTGGCTGGTGGTGCCCTGGTTGTCGATTAGGACGACCCCGCGATAGATCGACAAATCTTTAGTTTTGACGGCTTGAACGGTCCAGCGTTGGAGTGGAATTCCCGTTAGTTTGACTAAGGCAATGTTTTCTTGATGACTGAGGGTACCAGCATAAACAATATCTGTAGAAATCTCGAATTTCTGCGCAATTAGCTTATAGGTCCAAGCCGAAGACAGCGCATCAGGATCCGGGAAATCCTGTAACACGATGACCTGTCGCTCGCCTCGATGCCGCTCTAGGGTTTTGCGAAATTGGTCGATTTTTTGCTCTTGTTCGGGCGATCGCAATGTGTCGTAGGGCGATCGAACCCGATGTTCCTGACTATGATTATTGTTCCCATTGCCATTGTTTCCATTAAAGGTAATTCCCTTTGAAGTGGGAGGAAAATCAAGGGTGGGACGGTCTAAAGTGAACGCGGTGGTTTCTAATGAGAGAGCTTCAAAAGAAGACCCGACTTGAAGGGGGTCCGCCGAACTGGTGCTGTCAGATTGCATAGAAAATTACAGGATGCAAAAGTGGTGAGGATGACGATCGTAAGAGAAGTCAGAGAGTTCTGCTAGCGTGACCGTAAACTACGGACTCTAGAGTGTTTAAACCACCATAGTGCAGGAATTCAGACTGACTACATCTAACGACCGGTCTTGATCATGTCACATCCACAAGAAATAAAATAGATCTCCTAGGAAAACATTTAAAACCCTAATATGCCATTCTTCGTTAGGGTTTCAAAAACGGCTCACTAGTCCTAAGTGTCTTTGTAAAGCAAGTCGCATTGTTCCCACAGGAACCTCTGGTTTACCCGTCCAAATCTTTAACGCCGCTGCACCTTGTTGGACTAGCATCTCTAGGCCGTCAATCGCACTTGCCCCGTGAGTTTGAGCCTGTTTAAGAAACTCAGTCGGGTTCGGGGTGTAGATTAAATCGTAGGCGATCGTCCCCGCTTTGATTTGTCTTGCTTGTAGGGTTGTTAATGGGGATGCACTCGTATTCGGAACCATTCCAATGGGCGTACTATTCACAATCAAATCAGCCTTTGCGATCGGATTGTCCGTCACAGCATCTAAAGTATCCCAAGTGTGGACCATTAACCTTGAGGCGACCGCTTCAAATCCATTAAAACTTGTAAGAAAGTCCTGAAGTTTATGTACATCTCGTCCAATCACTTGAATGTGTTTAAACCCCAGTTCTGCACAACCTGCCACCACCGCCCGCGCTGCGCCCCCATTGCCCAAAACGATCGCAGTCTCCTGAGACCAATCTCGATTCATTTCCCGCAAAGGCGAAACAAACCCTTCCACATCAGTATTCGTCCCATTCCAGCCGTCCGCTGTTTTCCACACGGTATTCACCGCACCTACCGCCCGCGCCAGTTCGCTGATGTGAAAAAGTTCCGCCATAATGGTTTGTTTATGGGGAATTGTCACGCTAAATCCATGGACCCCGATCGATTTAAACCCTGCAATAGCGGTCGATAGTGCCAATTCTTCAACGGGAAATGCAACATACACAAAATCGCTGCCCATCTCCTCAAGCGCCGCATTGTGCATCACTGGAGACAATGAATGACCAATAGGATTGCCAATTACGCCCAATATTCGAGTTTTTCCAGAAATCATTATTTAAAGATTCTCAATTCTCAATTCCGCAGTTCCTTGCGAATTTCCGATCGCACTCTCATCGATACTAATCTCAGGTAAATCCTCTATAGAACTGTCGTCCGAAATCCCCTCTCTTTTGACAATATAAAATTCAGGCTTCACCCGCAAAATGGGTAGATTAGCAACCAGCGATGTGACCCTGCTGCTATTTTCTAACGCAAAATCCATACCCTCTGGGTCAAGATCAACATATTTAGACACAACTTCAAGAATCTCACGTCGCATCGCCTCAATCATTTGAGGGGTGAGGTCCGATCGGTCATGAGCCAAGATTAGATGTAGACGATTTTTTACGTCCTGACGACTATTACGATCGTTCAGAGTCGGAAAGATTCTTTCAAGGAGTTCAATTAGCATGACGAATTGGGGGGAGGATGTCAAAATCAGCTCTAGATGGGCCTTATAAAGAAGTTTTTAATCTTGGATATAAGATCATCTTTGATCGTCAGGTCCAAAAATTCAACTTTTTCACCTTCTAGCCGTCGCGCAATATTTTCAAATGCAGTCCCCGCCTGAGTCGGAGTCCCGGAAAGCACCAAGGGTTCGCCTTTATTGGTCGAGACAATCACCTTCTCATCGTCGGGCACTACCCCCAGTAGTGGAATAGCCAAAATCTCCTTCACATCATCCACAGACATCATGTCATTCACCGCCACCATTTTGGGCCGGATACGATTAATGATCAACCCTGACTTTTTAATATTATTTGCTTCTAACAGCCCAATCACCCGATCGGCATCGCGTACCGCCGAGATCTCAGGAGTGGTGACCACAATGGCCTCAGTTGCCGCTGCGATCGCATTTTGGAAGCCGCCTTCAATTCCAGCGGGCGAATCCACTAACACATAATCAAATACCTTAGTCAATGCCGAAATCAACTGTCGCATCTGAGCCGGATTAACCGAATCCTTGGTGCGGTTTTGGGCCGCCGGAAGCAGAACTAAATTAGCGCAGCGCTTATCTTTGACCAGTGCTTGCTCTAGACGACATTGACCCGATAGGACATCGACTGCTGTGTAGACAACGCGGTTTTCTAGCCCCAATAGCAAATCTAAATTCCGCAACCCAAAGTCAGCATCAACGACGACAACCTTACGGTTACGTTGCGCAAGGGCCATGCCAATATTGGCCGTGGTGGTGGTCTTGCCGACTCCACCCTTTCCCGAAGTGATAACGATTACGCGCCCCATGAGCCAGCCGGATTGGTTATAAATGTCTATAGAATATACGTTAAAACGAGATCCCTTAGGTGATTCATGCCAGCTCAAGTTACGCAGACCGATCGCTTTCGCTATACTCCGCCTGATTCAGCCCGCACTGCCAAGCAAATTCTACTTAAGCCAAACCTTGGCTATCCTGTTGCAGCCCCTGTTACGGTCAGTGTAGGAGTACTGAGCAGTGTTCTAAAATCCCTCCGTGCCGCCAATCCTACGGCAGAAATTTTGATTGTTGAGGGGGTTTGTTCGCCTGTGAGCTTGAGCCAAATTGTGGCTAAACATGGGGTGTATTCGGTGTTGGATGCTGGAATGCAGATTTTAGATGCGGATGAATTGGAGATGATGGAATATAAAAATCTGTCGCCCGAACCCGCGAGGTTTAAAACAATGTGGGCACCCAAGCTATTGCAAGAGGTAGGCTGTCGCATTTCATTGGGCACCTTCAAGCGAACAATTCTCAAAGATCAGGTTTTAATTTCGGCATCTTTGAAGAATCTCTACGGACTGTTTCCCCGATCGCAGTACAAAGCCCGCAGCGGCAATTCGCGGGGTCAACTGCATCGGCCATCAGTGCCATTGGTTTTGCAAGATGTCTATTTTACGATCGGTCATTTGTTCGATGGGGCGGTAATTGATGCGGATCAGCGTTTGATTAGTCGGGATTGGAAGCCGGATAAGGGCGATAAGGTCAAGAGCGATCGGATTTTCTGGGGAGATGATCTGCTAGAAGTTGATGCATTGGCTTGTAGAACATTAGGAGAAGAGATTCCAAGTTATTTGAAGGCGATCAAAAAACTTCGGGTATTGCCCTAGGGGTAAGAATGGACGAAGCCTCGTTTATATAGGGCTTTTAGGGCTTGGAAAATGAGTTGCAAAGTTTATTTGATTTTTCGTTAGGTTTGGGGCACGGCGAGCCATGCCCCTACAAGTCTTGGAACCCGGATCTGTAGGGACACGGCAAGCCGTATCCTAAACCCAATGAGATAACTCTAAGTATTCAATGTCTTAATCGAGAATATCGATCGTATTAAATTCTCACTGCTTAGACAGATCCTTCGCCAAACATCTCACCGATTTCCCCGCGTCGAAACTGTCCCGCTGCAAGATTAGCCATTTGATTTCCCAGATTATGCCGATCGCTTTCTAAGCCATACCGATCGCGGTTTTTGATTTGCGCTAATCTCCCTTTCCGACCTAGTGCATCGCTGTGACCCATGATGTGGTGGAATGTTGCAAATACTTTAGGATTAGCCTGAAATTCTGCAAGTTCTAGCCAGAGGTCACGATCGTCAATAGGATTGCCTTTAGTGTTGAGCCAGCCATTATGATTCCATTTGTTGATCCAATTATGATTCATTGCATCGATCGCATATTTGGAATCTGAAAAAATTGGACTCCGTATTTGACTTTGTTGTGAATGTTTTATCAAATATTTTAGTGCTGTAATCAATGCTAAAAGTTCAGCTCGCTGATGGGTGCTGTGGGTTTCCGTTCCGCCTAACGTCCTTATCGTATTGTCACTAAACCAAACAACAGCCGCATATCCACAAATACCCCGTCCACCATAGGGCGCATATCCGCCGCTTCCGTCGGTGTAGATAGCATTGATCGAAACAGGCGCTTGCACAGATAATGTTGAGGCTTATAAGGTGGAATTAATTTAATTTTAATTTTAAAGGCTTTTGGGAACCAGAATGCACATTATAATTTTGACCTATGGTTCCCGTGGGGATATTCAGCCGTTTGTGTCGCTGAGTGTGGAGTTGAGCCGATCGGGACACCAAGTACGCCTTGCAGTTCCAGAATTATTTAAAGAGTTTGTAATGGCTCAAGGGTTAGAGTTTGCGGCGTTGTCTGGGGATCCGCAGGCATTGTTACGATCGGATGCGGGGCAGGAACTATTAAGGGCGGGCGCGAATGGATTGAAGTTTCTGAAAAGTTTTGGAGATTTAGTTCGATTAGATTTACCGGGAGTCTTGGTCGATTCCTTGGGGGCTTGTGCTGGAACAGATTTGATTGTGGCGACCGCATTTACATTTATCGGTGCCATCCGGGTTAGTTCCCCCTATTTTAAATAAATTAACCTATCCGCTGTCATTGATTCCATTCTGGCAACTGTTGAATTAGTGAATAATTAGAGCTTCAAAGCTAATGCAAAACAATTAGCCGATCGAATTGCTTTGGAGAATGGTACAAAAAATGCCGTCAATATTATTCAATCCTACTTGTAACTATTTGTGACTTTTATTAGTAAGCATTAATTTAATAGTTCAATTCAGGTGTGATGCTGCTGCTGACTTCAATTTAAAACGTTATAATCAGAGTAAGTACGTAATACTTTTAGTAATACAGGCTTTTAGCCGTCTAATAAATTACTTGTATTGTAGATTATTCACTACCAAAATAGTTGATATGCACACTGTTCTAGAGTCGAT
>JAYVUU010000128.1:0-9164 GCA_043787635.1 Synechococcales cyanobacterium
CCTTTCACATCAAGCCATAGACGGATACAACTATTACGGACAAATTGAGACGTGCGAATTGCTTCATCAACGCCCGTGAACTGTTGTTTCTTGCCGTAGGTCTTGAATTCTAGGACCAACATTTTCGACCTCCTTCATTAATCTTGTACTAGCACACTTGGCATAAGATCATCAGGGAAGGCGCGGAATTAGATCGGAGACGGGGAATGAATTCCCGCATGTCGCTTACATCCCATCTCTAAAGAGGCAGGGTTTTCCGCTTTCCGAGTTTTCTCTATAATTGTTCCAACTCTGGAGGTAGCATCAAAACCCAGTCAATAAAGCGGTAAAGGTCGATAATTTCTTGTTTAGACCATCCCCTTTCGTAGAGCATTATTGTAAGATTCTAAAATCTGCTTCCATGGAGTATCGAGGGGCGGTCGTCATTGCAATTCTCGATCGTATTTTCGATTTGAACGGTAGAAAATCTGAATTTTTTTAATTCTTAGCAGAAAATTTCTTGGTCTCCACCTGTCCGACTTTACCCATAACAACAGCAGGCGACTGGTTATAAATGAGTTTTACAGCCCCTGCATTCCCCGAAGAAATCTGGACATCTTTCTGACCTGACCAGCTTTGGGTCGAACCTTTCTCCATGGTTCCATCAAATTTAACGTCCCCATCCACCACCACTTGAATCCAGCTTGCATCCGCCAAACTCACCCCTACATTCACTTGACCGCCAGTAACGCTAGGACTAGGAGTGATGCTGGAGGTCGGAAGAGCGATCGGGCTTGTCGCCACCGTAGGCTTAGGATTGGAGTCTACAGCGATCGGCCTGGTTGATGGAGTTTGAGTCGTCTTAGCGTCTGGAGCTGAGGGTTTCAACATGGCGATCGCACCCGCCAATAATCCAAAGCCCAACACCGCCCCTAAAACCGGAAATAGCCAAACTGGGCGCTCCATTGCAACCCGATCGGAACCGTGAGCATCACCCTTAGAAGAGACCGGATTTTCTGGCACATAGGAAACCACCGGGCGCATAGCTGGGCGCACCACTTGGTTTGCCCCAGGCGCTCTAAACGATTGATTGTGGATAACATCAACTAGTGGAGGTCGGGGAGCTTCTTTAATCAGGTCTACAGGAACAGGCTCCATATTCAAAGGAATTTCCTTCGCCAATGCATCGCCATCAAGCCCGACAACCTTGGCATACCGTCGAATGAACCCATGAACAAAGACAGGTTCTGGGAGCTTAAAAGTTTCCCCCGCTTCCAATGCCTTCAACGTTCGCATAGGAATAAAGGTCTTCGTCGCAACTTCCTCTAGTGGAATACCCTGTGCTTCCCGAGCTTGAACTAGTTGTTGAGCAACGCTTCTAAGCTTGTCTGCTGCTGAAGTATCCACGGTTCCTTTCTCCTAATACCAAGCCAAAATGTACGTTTCAAGGCGAATCGTTCCAGACAGAATTATTCCCTATCTATAGCTATCAAGCCTACTACACTCCTTGCCCTTAAGGAGTCACCGGGTTGACAAATAGCCTGAATCTCAGCCTCTGAATCAATTGCCCAGCCACTCATTCATTAGTTCTGGCTGTTTTTTCACTGCAAATACTTTAATAGCATGATACCCAACTTTTTCTCGGAGGCGATAGATCTGCCTGATGGGTAAATCCATCCGTTCGGCAATCATTTCTTGGGTATTACCCTGTAGGTACAACCGCAGCCATTGAGTTGCCTCTGGCCCTACTTTTTCATTCAAATACAGCACTAAGCTCGACACGACCGCCGATCGGACCTCCTGCTGTTGCGCCTCAGCCTCCACTTCTTGATACTCTGCAACAGCGCTAGCATCTAATAGATTAACGGCTCCTTCCCTCTCGTCCCCCATCCCCATCTCGTCGGAGACTAGCCGAATAAATTCATGGCTGGGCACTTGGGTCATACCACCGCGCTGACTACGTTTGAGATAGTTGACGAACCGATACATGAGCAATGGCTGATTTCGTACAGGTCGCAAACAATATTCTTCAGTCGTCGCCATCATCAAAGCATTCCGCAATCGTCCATCTAGGGTGCATTTTCCAATCCAAGCGGTTTGCTGCTGAAGGTAGGCATCTTGTTGCATCAATTCTTGAATGACCTCTTGAAGCACATCCACCACAGTGCGCGCCCGATCGCGAGATAAGGCAATCCAAGCTTGAATTTTGTTGCGAATCAGGAATATGCTACTGAGCCGTTGAAGTAGATTTCGGTAGGCTTTATCTGGGGCAATGTGCAGGTATCGATCGCGCAGAATCCGAAACCGAAAGTCCATTGCATTCTTAAGAATGTTGAGCTGTGCGGTGGAGAGATTGCCATATCGAGTGCGATCGTTGCCGACTAACCATTGCACAATCGCATCATGCTGAGTAACCGCTGCGGGCAGTTCAGTAATTAGCCTGACATGCCACTGACTCGAAAACTGATTGATTAGGGTTTCAACCGCATCGTTATTATCCAGTTCAACGGGTTCGATGGGGGGAGAGTCCTGAAGCTTCATAATAAAATTTCCTTGCAAAATCCAGTTCCGCAAACGGTCGAGGCAGGAACTATCAAGTGAACAACCTCAGCGGCTTTTATTCCATAGTGTTCCTGATGTGCCTCATCCGTGACGTTTTAAATGCCACGCCCAAGCATGGGTCAGGATGGTCTTGAGGTCGGCATATTGAGGATCCCAACCCAACACTTGACGGGCCCGATCGCCGCTGCCCACCAGTGCGGGCGGATCGCCTGCTCGACGAGGATTTTCGATGGCGATAATTTCGCGGTCTGTCACAGTGCGGGCGGTTTCAATCACTTCTTTAACAGAGAAGCCGTTACCGTTGCCGAGGTTGAACCGATCGCTTTTTCCGCCCTTCATCAAATACTCTAGTCCTTGGACATGGGCTTGGGCCAAATCGGTCACATGGATGTAGTCACGAATGCAGGTACCATCAGGAGTGTCGTAGTCGGTCCCAAAAATAGACACCGATGGGATTCGACCCAAAGCCGCAAACAAAACTAATGGGATCAGATGGGTTTCGGGATCGTGGGCTTCTCCCAGTTGACCTTGGGGATCGGCTCCAGCCGCATTAAAGTAACGAAATGAAACCGATCGCAGATCATAGGCATGATCAAAGTCAGCCAGAATTCGCTCCACCATCAACTTAGTTGCGCCGTAGGGATTAATCGGGTTTTGCGGGTGATCTTCAGGAATGGGAACAACAGTGGGAATCCCGTAGGTGGCACAGGTGGAGGAGAAAATAAATTTTTTGATCCCCGCTGCCTGCATCGCTTCCAAAAGCGTCAGGCTACCGACGACGTTGTTTCGGTAATATTTATCCGGTTGGGTGACGGATTCACCGACGTAGGCGTAGGCCGCAAAGTGCATGACCGCATCAAACTGATGTGTTTTAAATAATTTATCCAGACAGGCACGATCGTTCGTGTCCCCCACGACCAACTCCAGCTTCAGCACATCTTGAACAATGTCCGCATGACCATAAATGAGGCTGTCCAGCACCACGACTTCATACCCTGCCGAGGTCAGAGCTAGAGCCGCATGGGAGCCGATATAGCCTGCGCCGCCTGTGACGAGAATTTTTCCTTGGGAAGGGACCGAACTGATGGGGGAAGTGGGTTGCACGATGTCAAGTCTCCTAGAATTTGGGAATAGATAAATTACGTTAGATATGGGGTCTAGGATACCCGGAGATGCTTAAGAAATTCTCCCCTAGAAAATCGTTTTCTGTTGTGCGTCTATTACAAGTTTGTTATCTAGGTCACAGTTTTCAGTCATGACGCAAGCGATCGAGACCTTGTGCCCCAAAAGAACTGCCAGAAAACTTCTGCAACTCTAAAATTCTTGAGTACAATCCAATCTCCTGGGTTATGTCGTCGTCACGAACCCGTTACAGACAAGGTCTTCACAGCTACTGAAGGGATTCGCCCCATGGTTTTATTGGTCACAGATGTTTTTTTACTGCTAACGCAGGTCTTACTTTGGATATTAGTTGGTCTTGCAGCCAGGTTTGTTCTGCTCAAAGCGTTGCCCAAAGCGTTTCTTGGAGGATTAGTTCTAGCTCTTTTAGTAGCCGTGACGGCGATGACGTTTTTCAACGGGTCGCCATCTACGGGTCTATTGGGCGATCTTTGGCAGATCATCTCAGTGGTTCTCAATCCCTATGGGTTGATTTTAGTGCTGCTGTGTGTCGTTTGGCGAGATGTAGAAAATGGGGCGAAGTTCAACAAAATCTTGTTGAGGACTGGGGTCGCATCGCTGTTGGTCTTGAGTTTGCCGCTGGCTGCAAACTTTTTGGCGCAGCGCACTGAGATGGAAGCAGTCCAGATCATGCAGCCGAATGTTGCCGCACTCCCTGGCGGGGCACGACGCGTGATTGTTCTTTTGGGACAGAATACAACTCGGTTAAAGCTTAGCCCTCGGGTCGAGAGTGCGCCGCCTGCTAAAAAAGTCGATCGCAGTGGCTTTCTACCACCGCCTGAGTCGATTTCCCAAGGACGTTTGGCTTTGTTGGCTGGCTTGCCTATTCAATTGACTGAACGGGGCGATCGGATTTTGGGAGCCGCCCAAGTGTTCAATTCTGAGCGGGAAAATAATCCACTTTTGATTGTCAGCGCAGGTCCACGCCTAGAGCGTGTGGAGAAAGGTGAGAAGAAAGAAGATATTTCTGAAACAGCGGACATTATGAAGCTGCTTCAAACGCAATTTGGGATTCCAGGATCGGCGATGATTGGGGATCACAATGGTCGATCGGTAATTGAGACGGCTCAGAATGTTCGTAAGATTTTGGAGGATAAAAACGTTAACTATGGCAACCAAGTTATGGTCGTTACCTCAGCGATCGAGTCCAGTCGCACTGCGTTGACCTTTGGTAAGGAACTTGCACCGGATAGTCAAGGCATCACGATTATTTCCCGACCTACGAATTTTTACACAATTCCGTCGAAGGGGACGCTGGAGACCCAGGCCAAGGGACAGGATGTGATTGAGCGCAAGTTTATGGTGTCTGACCTGATGCCTAGTGTGGATGCACTTCAGTTGAGTACGAAGGTTTTGAATGAGGCGCTGACCTCCCTGTATTATTTCCTTCGTGGCTGGATTCGTCCGCTCAGAGCAGGCTAGGAACGATTGATTGACATACTCACCGCTCTGAAGCGGCGGTGATTCTTGACAGTTCAACGGGCTGTGCTACCGAAGTAGTCTTATCTACCCTCCCTGCTCATTTAGAGTCGTGCCCATGCCCGGTGCCGAGGCCCTGCAAGCTAATCGCTCTAGACAGTTTACGGTGCAGAAAGTCTTCCGAGTATCGGCGATACGGTTATGCGTTGCAGCAATCTTCAAGCGGGTTTTATACCGTCGATTAGAACCTTTAACTTGCCGCGCCAACTTCTTCTGAAGCTGACGAATTTTGCGGTCGGTCTTGAGTAATCAGGACTCAAAGCGTCGTTCTCTCCATTGTTCTTGGCACATTGAAAATCGACTTCATTGGCTCAAAGATATGGTTTTCCTGTGAATATTGCGATTACCTTGTTACTCGGCTGGGGCGATCGGTAGGACACTAAACCCTTCTACACTGCGGCGAAACCCTTCGACGGCCTCATTGTATTTAATACTCATCACTGCTTCGACATTTTCATGGGGGCGGGGAATAACAACCCAAGTCACTAAATGTCCACCCACCGTCTTTTGAGCGGCTTCGACCCCGGCTTGCATGGCCGTATTCACATCCGATACATCGCCACGAATATTAATCGTGTAGCGCGCACTGCCCGCCCGCACATAGCTCACTAATGTCACTCGTGCAGCCTTTACCATCGCATCCGAGGCCGCCAGTACAGGCGGAAATCCGATCGTTTCGAGTGATCCAACTGCCTTTGTCATTCCGCCGCTCCTAAACTATGTCTTTAAAATAGCTGCCTAAAATGGGTCTAAAGACGCTGACTGTTGATCATGCTGTACCCATTGACTGCGGCACGGAAAACTTCCACTGATTCCGTGTATTCAATATCCATGACCGCTTCGACATTCTCATGGGGACGGGCAATAATTACCCAAGTCTCAAGCACGCCGCCGGGGGTATTCTGAGCGGCTTCGATGCCTGCTTCCATCGCCCGCTTCACTTCCGAAACATCACCGCGAATATTAATGGTAAAGCGCGCACTCCCCGCCTTCACATAACTCACAAGCGTCACCCGCGCCGCTTTAACCATGGCATCTGCCGCCGCGAGTACGGGGGGAAAGCCTTTTGTTTCGAGTGATCCAACTGCTTGTGGCATGTACGCGCTCCTAAAAATAGTTTCGTTCAATCTATCCCAGTCCGCGATCGTTAGATCCGAAAGGGTTCTGCCATTGCGACGTAGCAAATGGGCAACACGGCTTCTAGATTATCTGGTGGATTGGGGATAATTACATGGCTCACAACTTCCGCATCACCGGGGAGCTTGGCAACCATTTCAATCCCTGCTTCCATCGCCGCTTTGACTTCCGAGACAGGTCCACGAATGGCGACCATGTATCGTCCACTGGCGCAACTTTCGTAGTTAACGAGAGCCACGTTTCCCGCTTTCAACATCGCATCGGCGGCGGCCAGGATAGCTGGATAACCCACAGCCTCGATCATTCCAACGGCCATAGCCATGGGGAGCGCTCCAACAGTAAATCTAATTGAAATGCAAGCGCAGTATTATGCTTACGTCTGTAAAGTATACCAACCGGATGGACAAACAACGTCAAACCCAACTCGATTGACCAAGGGAAATTCTTGATGTCCACCAAACCCTAAGCCATTCCACTTTCAATTGACCAGCGAGCAAGCTCCGTCCGGTTGTGTAGCATCGTCTTACCCAACATGTTACTGACATGGCTTTCGATAGTCCGTTGACTTACATTCAGTTCTTCAGCAATTTCTCGGTTCGCCATACCTCGGGCTACGAATTGGACGACCCGAAGTTCTGTTGGAGTAAGTTCAACATCCAATGGAACTTGGATTCTAGGAGACGAGTCTCCATTCCTTGAATCTTTATGTTGAATTAGGCGCAGTGCCTGCTTCAACGACGACTCAACTTGAGCCACTAGCTCTTCTGGCTCAAAGGGCTTGACCATGTAAACGTCGGCTCCCATGCTCAGCCCCTTGACTCGATCCTGGCTTTGTCCTTTTGCAGATAGGAAAAGAATTGGAATCCAACTGGTCTTCGGATCCGATCGAATGGTGCTGACTAAGGAGTACCCATCCATCTCCGGCATCATGACATCGCAAATAATCATGTCTGGAGTCTGCTGTTCTAAGACCTCCAAAGCTTCCCGTCCATTCTCAGCCGTGATGACTTCATAGCCTCGAAATTCTAGGTAGTCTTTCACCAACAAAATGAGATTGGGGTCATCGTCGATCAGGAGTAGATTTTTCTGCGTCCCAGTGTTGGTGTCCTTCATTTTGGCTTACTTTACCTGGATCTCAAAGAGGTTTACGGATTTACAGAGATTTTGTAACTGTCATTACTATATGGCTCGATCGCAGGAGACTGAACATTTTCTACTGCTCGCCACTGAGTCATATCATATATGGCTCAACCACCTTGTTTCTCTGAACCTTTGTATAAATCCACCGTAGGTCAGATCTGCGGCAGGGGATGGGTCAGAAATACGTGTTCCTGAACAATTTGATTATTCAGTAAATGCTCTTGAATAATCCGTTCAATCACTTCTGGAGTGGTGGCGCGATACCAGACCCCATCGGGATAAACGACTAAAATTGGACCTTGGGTACAGACGCGTAAACAGTTGGCTTTGGTTCTAAACACACAGGTTGGCCGATCGGGTTGTGGCACATCCAGCTTCAGGTCTTGCAGACGGCGTTTTAGATAGTCCCAAGCGGCAACCCCTTCGGCTTGACTGCAACAAATAGGTTTACTTGGATCTGCGCAAATAAGAATATGACGCTCAATTTGTTCGAGACCTAGCTTTTGGACCCGATGGGTGAGGAATGCTTCGTCATCGGCTGAGATAGTGGGTGTGGTGTTCATTACGCGATAACCGGGACTTGGGTAAGTAACCGATCGACGATGGATCTGGCCTGACGACCACTAGCAGGAATCAAGCGATGGGCCAACACATAGGGAGCCAAAAATTTGACATCATCAGGAATTGCATAATCACGCCCTTGAATGTAGGCGTAGGCTTGGACCGATCGAACCATCGCCACAGTACCCCGAGGGCTTGCACCTAGAGTAATTTCACTGTCTTGGCGGGTCGATCGGACTAGGCGCAGAATATAATCTTGAAGCCCTGGCTCTACTTGTACGTCTCGACATGTTTTCTGGAGTTGCTGAATCTCCAAGGGGGTAATGCAGGGTTCAATTGCTACGATTTTTGTTGAGGACTGAAGCCGCTGGATCATTTGAAGTTCTTCGTGTTCGTCGGGGTAGCCTAGGGAGAGGGAGAGGGCAAACCGATCCATTTGGGCTTCAGGCAGGGGAAAAGTGCCTTGGTATTCGACGGGGTTTTGGGTGGCGATCGTAAAGAAGGGGGTTGGGACCGATCGCGATACTCCGTCAGTTGTAACTTGATGCTCTTCCATCACTTCTAAGAGGGCGGCTTGGGTGCGGGGGGTGGCCCTATTAATTTCGTCAACTAATAAGATATGGGCGAATACGGGACCGGGTAGAAATTCAAAGTCGCCTTGTTTTGGATTCCAAATATTGGTTCCTGTGACATCCGTGGGCATTAAATCTGGAGTGCATTGCAATCGCTGAAAAATTCCATCAATGGACTTCGCTAAGGACTTGGCTAATAGGGTTTTCCCGACTCCCGGCACGTCTTCAAGCAACACATGTCCGCCGGAGAGTAAACCGACCAGTACGAGCTGAATTACATGATCTTTGCCCACAATCGCATGGTGGAGATTTTCAGTCAGACGATGAAGACGATCGCGCATAAGTTGCTCTAGAGAATATTACTGAAAAATCTACTTTCGGTTTCTCACAAAAAGTGCCTGATACGCGGGAAACTCAGCGTCTTTAGACCGGAGAGGAAAGCGAACGGGTAGTTAAAACCACCGTCAATCTTCTGCTACAATCTGAGGTGTTAGTAAGAACAATCAACTACGTGTTGAGCCATTCCTAGTAAGGGTGTAATTCCTGTCACTTAGT
>JAYVUU010000129.1:0-3068 GCA_043787635.1 Synechococcales cyanobacterium
CAGTTGTTTTGAGCGACTAGAGGCGATTTGACAGCGCCTTTGAAGTTCAGATTCTGGACTCTTCAAGAATCTCAGTCTCTTTAGAGCTGAGAGTGTCAAACGTTTCTGTGCAATGAGTTGTCATTCAGTGGGTGGATTTTCAGTGCTTGCTCGATTTGCTCGTATAGCCGATCGGGACTGTGGGAGTTATCGAGAATAACATCAGCAGCATCACACTTTATTTGAATATCAAGCTGTGCCTCAATGCGCAGGTGTGCTTCGGCTTGGGTCAATCTCGATCGGTGACAAAGCCGTTGGAGTTGTTGTTCTGGGTGACAGTATATCACCCATATTTCGTCTACGAGTTGGGTCATTGATGTCTCAAACAGTAGGGGAACAACCCAAAAGATAGGAGATTGAACAGGTTGACGAGAATGTTGGTGGTTTTGAATGAGCCGATCGCTATCTTGTTGCATCTGAAATCTGACTTCGGGATGAATTTGATGATTGAGCCAGGTGCGATCGTCGGGTTGTGAGAAGATAATTTGCCCAAGTTTGACCCGATCGAGGCTTTGGTCTGGCAATAAAATTTCGGAACCATAGCGTCGGGCTATGGCATTGAGAATGGGCGTTCCGATCGCGACTACATTTCGGGCATAAACATCAGCATCCAGAACGGTTAAACCATAGTAAGTTTCAAGTCGGTTTGAAACGGTGGTTTTTCCCATGGCAATGCCGCCAGTAATCCCAATTATTCGAGACGTGATTGAGTCCATGAATCAACCTCTCTTTAGTTTGAATTAGCCAAACGATCGAATTCTTGCCAACACAACAGCATCGATCGGGGAATATGAAAACAGCCTTTCCATTTACCGCCTTTCAAATCAAGCAGCACTTCACCTCGACGATTTAAATAGCCAAACCATTCAGGATGATCGGGATCTTTAAACTTAGACCAGGTATAGTCATGGACTTTTTCATACCAATCCCAACATTCCGATCGGCCTGTTAATCTAAATCCCATCGCTAATGCAACCAAGGTCTCAACATGAACCCACCAGAGCTTCTGATCCCATTCAAGTTGTTGGGGCGGATGTCCGTCCGAATCCATAAAGTAATAGAGTCCGCCGTATTCTGAATCCCAAGCAAAGTTCAAACTATTCAATACAACATCGATCGCTTTATTAATCAAATCCCGATCGCCTTTCCGGTTTGCAATATCCATCATGAACCACATCGCCTCAATGCCATGACCGGGATTAATCAATCGTCCATCAAAACAATCTAAATGGGATCCATCGGGTAATACATTCTCAAACATCAATCCCCGATCGCGATCGAGAAAGTCGGTCATTACTTCTGTTACTGTTGCATCTAATACTTGATTTAGGGTATTTGCGGGTAATAACCAATCCATTTCTAAGGTCAGATTTGCCAATATCATCGGCACGGCTAATGATTTGAGCGATCGGGTTCCAGGATATGCTTTGTTGTAGTTACCTTTGGGATTATCTTTACGTCGAAGCACATTGTTGTAGGCTTGCAATGCGACATCTTTTGCCCAATCTTCACCGGATGCCAGCGCATATTGACTGAAGGCCATCGCGGCAAAACAATCTGAAAATATATTGTAGGGTTGCGTTAATGGATTACCCGATCGATCGAGGGAGAAATACCAATTCCCTTCTGCATCACGACCTTTGTCTGCCAGAAACATTGCGCCATGGTTTGCAATTTCTAACCAATTCTGATTCTTTTCAACCCGATTGAATAGTACTGAAAACATCCAAATTTGTCGATTTTGTAACCAAACAAATTTGTCAGTATCAAACACCTGACCGCTGCGATCGAGACAAGTAAAGTATCCGCCACAGTCCCGATCGATCGAATGGGTTTCCCAAAAAGGAATTACATCATCAAACAATATTGATTTATACAGTTCAGCAAGTTGTTTAAATCGGGGTTTAAGATCAGAATTCATTACAAAAGCTCTACTTAAAAACTGATTTAAAAATTGTCCCCGGTGCCCGCGATGAGACCGTTCCATCCCATCCCAATTCGGCTAAAAAAGCATCTGCATTGACCGTTTCTACAATATCGACACCCCATTCATTCATCTGAAGTGAATCTGGTGAATCACTCATCGGCGGTGTAGATTTCAAACCACCCAAGGCCAAAATTTCAGGAAATTTAGTATTTGCGATTAATGTACTTCGCCGCGCACTCGCCAATGCCTGAACATACCGATCGCCCATTTGGGACGGGGTAAATTGGCTTTCTTCAAACCGCACTTCCACAACCCAATGCGGATTATCCACCAAACGACAAGTTCCACAATCTCCTAATGCCTGCATAAATACCTCTGTAAATGCGGCCCTTGATAATGCCGGAATAGTAGCGTCGGTAATATCAAAATTGTGCGAGAGAAGCATTCGTGTCGTAGTCATTACGGTTTCAACTCTACATTTATCTATAAAATAGTACTGCTTTACGCGCCTTGATGAGAAATCACTATCAGAAATTACTATGCACCATGAAATTGCGATCGTTGGGGCTGGAATGGCCGGATTAATCTGTGGGAAAACACTGCAAGCGGCTGGACGAGATGTCGTGGTGATTGACAAGTCACGGGGATTAGGCGGACGGCTGGCCACCCGCAGATTAGCAAACACTCACGCAGATCACGGCGTATGCTATCTCAAACCCAAGGGCGACAGGTTCAGAGCATTCATTCAAGATTTAGTCGATCGCAGTGTTGTCAGTGTGTGGAGCGATCGATTGCATACCCTAAATGCCGACGGCAAATTGATACTTGATGGTAATCCCAGTGCGCGATATGCTGCCCCAAACGGTGCGACGGCGATCGCCAAAGATCTGGCTCAAGGCTTAATAGTCCAATTTGGTCAAGTGATTAATGCCATCCGTCCGATCGACCAAGGCTGGCAACTCACGAGTCAAAATCCTGACTTTGATCTAACGGCTTCTATAGTAATTCTGGCCATTCCCGCCCCACAAGCCTTACCGCTCGTGCAACCGATCGCAAATTCTGAATTCATCCAACAAATCGAAAGCGTCACCTTCGCACCCTC
>JAYVUU010000130.1:0-22475 GCA_043787635.1 Synechococcales cyanobacterium
CATCAAATCCACCTTTTGAAATCAGCCAAAATCAAGCGTTAGCATTTTTATCGAAATTAGAAGGTATCTCTCCCGCGCTATACGATCGGGCCGCTCAAATTTATCAAAGATCAGGCATCGATCGTCGCTATACCTGCGTTCAAGACTATTTAACAGCGCCCCCAAATTTCAGCTTTTACCCCAACAATTGGAAATTAGCACCTGTTCCCAGTACCTTCGATCGGAATCAACTGTATCAACTATATGCCAGAAAAATTGCGGTTTCAGCCGCCCAACAAGCAATTCATGATGCAAAATTAAATTCAGACCACATTACCCACCTAATTGTAGTGAGTTGTACTGGATTTTCTGCGCCCGGTCTAGATGTTCATTTGATTCAGCAGTTGGGACTAAAGGATAATGTCGATCGGACTATTATCGGGTTTATGGGGTGTTGTGCGGCATTTAACGGCTTGAAAAGTGCCCATGCTATTTGTCAAAGTAATCCAAAAGCACGAGTGTTGCTAGTCTGTGTTGAATTATGTACATTGCATTTCCAGAATGAGAATTCATTAGAAAACGTAGTGATTAATGCAATTTTTGGAGATGGTGCCGCCGCTGCAATTCTATCCTCGCAGTCGGGTCATGATGCGGTTGGGAAGCTAGCTTATGTGGACGGGGCGAGTGTTTTGGTTGAAGGCACGCTAGATTTAATGAGTTGGACGGTTGGGAATACCGGATTTCTGATGGGATTATCGTCGAAGGTGCCCAATGCGATCGCACAGCATTTACCCAACTATTTAACTCAATTACTCGATCGAAATTCGCTAACTCAAGCTGATATTAATTTTTGGGCAGTGCATCCCGGTGGGCGACAAATTCTTGACAAGGTTCAGGCATTATTTGAACTAGAAAATAGTTTAATTAAAGATTCCTATGAAATTTTGAAACAATATGGCAATATGAGTTCCTGTACTATTCTATTTATTCTGAAACAATTGCTTTCACGACACAATAGTGGCGATAAATTACAAAATGGACTAGCGCTGGCATTCGGTCCAGGCTTGACCATAGAAGGATGTTTATTTCAGCAAGTGGTCTCTTAAATCTACGCTCAAAACTATGATTTCCTTTCAAACCCGCACTGATGAAGATGAGTTAATGGATGACTTTTCCATTACAGATATTCGCCTCACCAGCGCGCTTGAAGAACTTCGTACTGTAAATCGGTTTCTGGGTGGTTATGATACGACAATGGCGGTGCTGGCTCCTTGGCTAAAGGTCCGATCGCAAACCAATTCCACCCCCATTCGCATTCTAGATCTCGGTACAGGTATTGCAGATTTTCCTGAATACATTGTGTCTTGGGCTGCTAAACAATCTCCAACCATTGATCTCGAATTGGTTGCGATCGATGCCAATCCCGTCACGGTAGAGTATGCCCGTCAGTCATTATCTAAACGTTTACCACAGGTATTGAGTTCTAAAATTCGGGTGGAAGTCGCGGATGCCCTAGCGTTACCCTATGGTGATGGTGAATTTGATGTTGTTATGGGTGCCATGTTTCTACATCATTTCGCTGAAGAACGGGCGATTGCAATTGTTCATTCCATGAATCGAGTCTCAAAAGGTGGGATTTTAATTAATGATCTTCATCGTCATCCGCTAGCTTACTATAGTTTTTATACCTTAAGTCGGTTGTTTCAAGCTTCAGAAATGGTACAAAATGATGGACCAATTTCAGTACTGAGAGGCTTTCGTGGTAAAGAGTTGGAGACGATCGCCCAGAAGGCTGGATTGAAGAATTTTACGGTGAGTTGGCGTTGGCCATTTCGTTGGTTATTGAGTACTCTTTAGGGGGATTTTGTATGAATTATGATGTGATTATTGTGGGGGCTGGATTAGCCGGGTGTAGTGCTGCGATTCAATTAGCCGATCGGGGTTGGAACGTATTACTTTTAGAACAACAGAAGTATCCTGTTCACAAACTGTGTGGTGAATTTCTATCGGTTGAGGTGATTCAGAATTTTGCAAATCTCGGCATTCTAGATACAGTGCGAAATGTAGGCGCTCACCCCATTCGGAATGCATTGCTTACCACGACAACGGGTGAGATGTTTGAACATCAATTGCCCGGAGTGGCGCTGGGATTGAGCCGCTATCAATTAGATTTAATGCTATTTGAGCGCGCAGAATCAGTGGGCGCAATTTGCCAAGATGGGACGGTTGTTCGTGATATTTCTGGTGATTTTAAGACTGGATTCAAAGTCTCCACGAGTTCAGGAGAATTTACTAGTCGTATGGTGTTGGCAGCCCACGGGAAACGATCGCCCCTAGACACTCAACTCGATCGTCCCTTTGCCGCCCGTAAATCTCCCTGGGTTGCCTTCAAAGCCCATTGTGATGGATTGACATTGCCGGGAATGATAGAACTCCATGCGTTTCCGGGTGGCTATTGTGGGTTATCGATGATTGAAACAGGACAAGTGAATTTGTGTTGGATTGGTCATGAAAAGATTTTGAAGGGAAGCGACGATCGGAATCTGCCCAATGCTTTGTATGAAAATCCTGTATTGCGCGATCGTTTAGCACACATGACCATTAATCCAGCCGTCAAACATCGCCTCAGTCAAATCTCATTTGAATTAAAGGGAAACTTTGATGGTGATATTTGTATGATTGGAGACACTGCGGGAATGATTACGCCGTTGTGTGGCGATGGAATGGCAATGGCGTTGCGGACAGCAGAAATAGCGGTACCTATGGTAAATGATTATTTGCAAGGAACGCTCAGTGCTGAACAATTTAAATCAAACTATCGTGACACTTGGCAACGAGAATTTAGATTACGTCTCCAGCTTGGTCGTTTAATGCATTCAGCTTTTATTCAGCCGCAAGTAGCGCAGGTGAGTGTTTCTATTTGCCGATCGTTCCCAGAAATTGGCAATTGGTTAATTCAAAATACTAGAGGATCCGCGTCTCCAGTTCAAGCGAATCAAGCATTCTCTGTTTAGTTGCCTGCTTGCCGCTGTTTTTTCTTTTCTAAATATTGCTGATGATCATCGGTCGCTAGCCAATAGGTTGAATCAGGACAAATATCAGTAACGATCGGTTTCTCATATTGTCCTGATTCATTCAGTTTTTGTTTGCTCTGTTGGGCTTGGCGCTGTTGCTTGGAATTGTGATAAAAAATCACCGATCGGTACTGCTCACCCCGATCGGCTCCTTGACGATTCAAACTACTAGGGTCATGCATAGTCCAAAACGCATTTAATAAATCATTGTATTGAATTTGACTTGGATTGAAATGGACCTGCGCGACTTCGGCATGACCTGTAATTCGAGAGACAATATCCAGATAGCAGGGATTGTCAAAATGCCCACCCATATATCCCACAGAGGTTTTCATCACCCCAGGGAGCGATCGGAATTTGTGTTCAATTTTCCAAAAACATCCACCGCCAAACGTAGCGATCTCTAGCTCAGCCGTTAACTCAAGAGTTTGATCAAAAAAATCAGGATTCATTATTCTCACCACCATAATATTTTATATAAAAAATCTCCCAAAACCGTGTGAAAGGCTGGGAGACTTACCAAGTAAATTCAAACTCTGATATTTAAGCTCGAATTAAGATTGAACTAGCTACCCGAAACCGCAAAGGTCAGGGATACCGATACTTCTGGGTGAAGCTTAAGAGTCGCAGTGTATTCACCAATGCTCTTAACTTCAGGAACTTCGATTTCACGACGATCGACATCAACATTCGCCGACGCTTTAATTGCATCAACAATATCTTGAGTGGTCACCGTTCCGAAGATCGCTTCGTTTTCGCCCACTGGCTTGACGATCGATAATGTACCGATTTTTTCCAGAGTTTCTTTCTGGATGAGGGCTGCTGCTTTCAATTCTGCAAGGCGCTGAAGTTCCAGTTCCTTACGGCGTGCCACCTGCTTCATCACACCCGGAGTTACCGTGGTTGCGAAGGATTGAGGATACAGAAAGTTGCGAGCGTAGCCAGGAGCCACATCCACGATGTCTCCTAATTTACCCAATTTACTCACGTCCTTAGTTAGGACGACTTGAACCCGTTTTGCCATGATCGTTTGTTTCCCTTGTGCTTCCGATATTTCTAGCGGAAATTCTTAACTTGGCTAACTTTTACAGCCAAACACCTAATGATACTGGAAGTGTGCGCTGAGGGAAAGATCTATGTCATAAGATTCGGTACTGTGTCTTATGTAAGGGATGAAGGATAGCAGCTCTGCCTCCAGATTGTGAGGTGCGCATCACAAGACTATCTAACGATCGCTTAACTCATTTCCAACATCCGTTGCATGGGTCGTAGGGCTGCCAATCGTGTTGCTTCGTCCATCGTGATTTCAGGGGTTTTGTTGACCATGGCTAGATATAATTTCTCTAGGGTGTTGAGTCGCATGTACGGGCATTCATTACAGGCACAATTTGCGATCGGGGGCGCTGGAATAAACTGCTTATTAGGGGATTTTTTTTGCATTTGGTGAATGATTCCAGATTCGGTCAACACAATGAATTGAGTCCGATCGCTCTTCTGGGAATAATTCAATAATCCCGTCGTAGATGCAATATAGGTTGCATATTTCAAAAGTGGCGGTTCGCATTCAGGATGGGCAATCACCTCAGCATTAGGGTATTTAATCATCAAATCCATGAGCTTCTTTTCCGAAAATGTCTCGTGAACAATACAGCTTCCCTGCCAAAGCACCATCTCACGTCCTGTTTGCTCCATCACATAGCGCCCCAGATTCCGATCGGGTGCAAAAATAATCGGCTGATCTGCGGGGAGTTGCTGAACTATTTTCACCGCGTTAGAACTCGTACAAATAATATCGCTCATGGCTTTGATGTCTGCCGTGCAATTAATATACGAAATCACCAAATGATCGGGATACTGACGCTTGAAATCGGCGAACTGGTCAGGCGGACAACTATCAGCCAGGGAGCAGCCAGCTTCCAGATCGGGCAACAAAACAAGTTTGGTCGGATTCAGAATTTTTGCGGTTTCCGCCATGAAGTGAACGCCCGCGAATACAATCACATCGGCATCCGTCTGAGCCGCTTGCTGAGCCAGTCCTAGGGAATCACCGAGATAATCTGCGATGTCTTGAATGTCTGCGTCTTGATAATAATGAGCCAAAATGACTGCATTCATTTCTTTTTTCAAGGCTTCGATCGCCCCAAACAAGTCTTTCGGGAGAACATTTTTAGGCGGAGTTTGAGTAGTTGTGGCGGTGGTAAACATGGTGGGCGTTACGATGGTTAATGTGGGTACTTTTAGTATAAATTACCAAAACTAAAAGTCAATCTTTTATTGAAAATTGCTAAAAGTTTAATCCGCGAAGTCTTCGTTCGTTCGCGATCGGAAAACTTGCAAACCATACCCCACGCTCTGCCGTCATCCTCTAAAATGGAGAAGTCCCGATTTCCCTGCATGAACCTTTGATCCAACAAGAGACGCTAAATTTATTGGAATGGTCACGGCTTTGTCAACACTTAGCGACCTTTGCCGCCACAAAATTGGGTTCGATCGCCGCCCAGCACTTAGTGATTCCCACGACCAAAGCCGAGACCCTCAACCTGTTGGCCCAAACCCAAGAAACCTACAAACTTGAGAGTTCTGTATCAGGTGGGTTGCCATTTGGGGGAATTCAGGACATTGGTGAATCGTTGGAACGATCGTCTATTTTTGGGCTACTGTCGGGCGAGGAATTGCTGAATATTTCTACCACATTGTTGGGGGCGCGATCGTTGCGACGGGCGATTGAAAATTCAGAAGATGTGCCGACATTAATGGCATTAGTGGCGGATCTGCGGACCTATCCTGAGATTGAAAAAGAAATTTATCGCTGTATTGACGATCGGGGCAAAGTTACGGAACGGGCGAGTCCAAAACTGACGGACATTCGCGAAAAAATCCGATCGACCCGCGATCGGATTCTAGGGACTTTGAATAAAATGATGAGTCGTAATTCCAGTGCGATTCAAGAATCTGTGATTACCCAGCGCGATAGTCGCTATGTGTTGTCCGTCAAATCAAACTACAAAGAACATATTCCCGGTATTGTTCACGACACTTCAACGAGTGGTTCAACGCTGTTTATTGAACCGCAATCAACAGTTCAAATGAACAATGCTTTGCGACAATTTATGCGCCAAGAACAAGCCGAAGAAGAAGCAGTCCGGCGTAAATTGACCGCGTTAGTTGCAGAAGTTCAAGACGATTTAGAACAACTGGTGGCGACTTGTACGGTGCTGGATCTCGCCTCTGCCCGATCGCGC
Source organism: Synechococcales cyanobacterium (assembly GCA_043787635.1). Classification (GTDB taxonomy): domain Bacteria; phylum Cyanobacteriota; class Cyanobacteriia; order Leptolyngbyales; family Leptolyngbyaceae; genus JAAFJU01. Next base: position 6,296 of record JAYVUU010000130.1, read on the forward strand.
TATAGCTATTGGCTCGAAGCGAATCCGCCAACGTTTATTGATTGGAATGATGCGGAACCCGGAACAGCCCAGCAAAATATTACGCTGCGAAATTTACGCCATCCCTTGCTAGTTTGGCAAAACAAAAATGAACAAGGCCGCGAAGTCATTCCGACGCATTTAAGTATTGATCCAAAAATTCGTGTTGTCGCAATCACTGGACCGAATACAGGCGGAAAAACAGTGACCCTTAAAACGCTGGCTTTAGCGGTATTGATGTCCAAAGTGGGTTTGTTTGTTCCGGCGCGGGAACCTGTCGAATTGCCATGGTTTGGGCAAGTGTTGGCAGACATTGGTGATGAACAATCATTGCAGCAAAGTCTTTCAACCTTTTCGGGTCATATTCGGCGAATTGGTCGGATTCTGGATGCGCTGGACGAGGAAGGGGTGGAACAAGCAAATGCGTTGGTATTGCTGGATGAAGTAGGTGCGGGAACCGATCCCTCTGAAGGGTCAGCCCTTGCGATCGCACTTCTAAAACACCTCGCAACTTCGGCTAAACTCACAGTTGCAACCACCCATTTTGGTGAACTCAAAGCCTTGAAATATCAAGACGATCGGTTTGAGAATGCTTCCGTTGAATTTGATGATGTGTTGCTGGCCCCCACTTATCGATTGCTTTGGGGGATTCCAGGCCGATCGAATGCATTAACGATCGCATCAAGATTAGGATTGCAATCAGCCATTGTGGAAGATGCTCAACGCTATATTGGTGGTATTTCTCAGGATATTAATGGTGTGATTGCAGGACTCGAAGCCCAACGTCGTGATCAAGAAGAAAAAGCTAAGGAAGCATCGCGGCTAATCAAACAAGCCGAGTTCTTTTATCAACAAGTTACAGCCAAAGCGCAAGTCTTAAAAGAACGTGAACGCGAATTAAAACAAGCCCAAGAAGATGCTGTTCAAAAAATGCTTTTGGATGCAAAGTCTCAAGTTGCCCAAGTGATTAAACAACTGCAAAAAGGCACACCCACAGGTCAAGATGCTCAACTCGCAACCGATCGGTTAAACAAACTCGCGGAGAAACATTTACCGCCCGCCGAACCTAAAAAGAAAAAGCCAGGATTTATGCCGAAAGTGGGCGATCGGGTCCGAATTCCGCGTCTGGGACAAACAGCAGAAGTATTGGTGGCTGATTCAGATGATTTGACAGTACGATTTGGCATCATGAAAATGATTGTCTCAATCTACGAAATTGAATCATTGCAGGGTCAAAAAGTTGAGCGCGAAGATAAACAAATTCAAGACGCTAAAAAAGAAAGCAACAAATCAAAAAAACAACCCGCTCCAGCCTCCTCCTCTCCTGTTGTCCGCACGGATAGTACAACCTTTGATATTCGTGGAACTAGGGTTGCGGAGGCTGAAATTGTCATCGATCGGGCAATTTCGTCAAACTATGGACCCATTTGGATTATCCATGGTCACGGCACGGGCAAACTCAAGGAAGGCGTTCATGCTTATTTAAAACAGCACGATCGGATCGCAAAGTTTGAACCTGCTGAAAAGTACGACGGCGGCGCGGGGGTGACGGTGGCTTATCCTAAGTAGGACTATGGGTTGTAACATTCCCAATTTTTGCCGCAGATAGCTTTTGAATCTTGTTTCAAAACCAACAAAGAGAACTTTTATCAAACAGTAATTTCATGCAGATAGCGGAGCTGCCATAAACCGACGTTCACGATCGGCAGCGTGAGCAATACAGGCTTTTAAATCTTCTCGTGTTAGATCGGGAAAATCATCTAGAATTTCTGCTTCGGTCATCTCGGAAGCCAGATACTCAAGCACTTCGTAAACCGTGATTCGCAAGCCACGGACACAGGGCTTACCCCCGCGCTTATTTTGTTCGATCGTAATGAAGTTTCGGTAGTTCATTGTTAAAACTTTCTTCATTGAGTAATTTTATTATAAGGCTACGTCAGTCCCCAACACAGTCACTCTAATTAGTCCTAGTCACGGTACAGGCAAACTCAAGGAAGACATTTAGGCTCATTTAAAACGGCACGATCGGATTGCAAGGTTTGAACCTGCTGAAAAGTACGACGGCGGCGCGGGGGTGACGGTGGCTTATCCTAAGTAGAACTAGTAGTGGAGATTTTCGAGCCAGATCCAGAGTACTGAGAACGATCCGCTACGAAAAACTAGTTAGACAACGGATAAACACTTGACTTCGATGTTTCCGACAGTTTGCTTTGCCTGCCACAGATCATATTGCATTTGTTGATTAAGCCAACTTTCAGGCGATGTTCCAAAGGCTTTCCCTAAGCGAATTGCCATTTCGGGGCTAATACCTGCGCGACAGTTCACGATCGTCTTAATAAAAATTTGAAGCCATCGTTACCAGCCTTAGGTCTATCAATGCCAACTTTACTGATAACGTTCTAGAAAATCTAGCGCCTCATTTCGCAGCTCGTAGTAGTCCTTAGACTCGCTCAATTCACGACGATTGCGGGGACGAGGCAGGGGAATATCTAGCACTTGACCGATCGTTGCAGCGGGTCCATTGGTCATCATCACGACCCGATCGGACATAAAGATTGCCTCATCAATATCGTGGGTAATCATCATCACCGCCTGTGGATTTTGTCCCCAGATTTCGAGTACGTCTTGCTGTAATTTGGGCCGAGTCAGGGCATCCAGTGCCCCAAAGGGTTCGTCCAGCAGCAACATTTTAGGACGGGTTGCCAGGGCACGGGCGAGTCCAACCCGCTGCTTCATTCCACCCGACAGTTCCTGGGGATATTTATCGGCAGCAGCGACCAGCTTGACCATATCGATATGCTCATTCACGATCGCAATTCTGTCGTTGAGACTCATCGTTTTAAAGACCTCATCCACAGCCATACGGATATTTTCGCGAACGGTCAGCCAAGGTAACAGGGCATACCCTTGAAACACCATCATGCGCTCCGCACCGGGTTTACGAATGGCTTTACCTTCAAGGGTGACAAGTCCAGAGGTGGGCTTTTCTAATCCTGCGACAATCCGCATTAGGGTTGATTTGCCACAGCCAGAGTGACCAATCACGGAAACATATTCTTGCTGACCAATGGTCATGTCAATGCCGTTGAGAACAGAAAACCGATCGCCGTTGGGTTTGCTATAGGTTTTGACCACTTGCTCAATGGATAGAAACGCATTACCAGCATGAGGAGAATTGGAACTCTCGGAACTAGTAGATGTGGGCATAGAAGTCATATTTAGTATTAGGAGAGGAAAAAGGATTGGGGAGCCTTGGCGCGGATCTCAAAGCTGTTGATATAGCCGATCGGATTGCTTGGATCGAAGGATTTACGATCGATAAAGGCGGCACTTGGTTCGAGTTTATAGTCTTCACCGGGGCATTGAATACCCATTTCGGTCGCAATCTCACGATAGAGATCGGTGCGCCATGCTTGACGGGCAATCTCGTTTGCATTTTTAGGCAACTCGGCTAGTTGTCCCCAGCGAACCGCTTGAGTCATCAACCAGAGGCACTGAGACTGCCAAAGAAAGGTGGAATGGTCGTGGGCGATCGGCGATAGGGAATCAGGTAGGTCAAAAAATATAGTGGTTTCGGGGCTGTCGATCAGGCGGGGCTGCCCATCAAAGCCACCATAGTTATAGTTGCCGAGAATCCCAGGCTGCGTATGTTTTAACGCGGCTCCAGTAAAGCTACGTTGGGAAATGATCCGGGCAACCTCCCCCCGATTCGCCGGATTGCTGCAATATTGGCAGGCTTCGATCATCGCTTTCACCAGCGATCGATAGGTTTTGGGATAGTTGTTAATAAAGGCTTCGCTCACCGCCAGCAGACGATCGGGATGACCGCGCCAAATTTCGCGCCCTTGCAAAAAAGTAAAGCCGATGCCTTCGTTCCCTGAAATTGCACGGGTGTTCCAAGGTTCTGCCACCATGTAGGCTTGCATCGCCCCAATCCGGGTATTGCTGACCATTTGAGGCGGCGGCGTGATAATCAGCCGAAGTTGACCGATCGGATCGATACCTGCCGCAGCGAGCAGGTACCGCACAAAGTATTCGTAGATGGAGGAACTGAGTACAACGGCCCAGACCCGGCTGTCTAGGGGCGACTTGTCCCAATACGTGCGGAGATCTTTGCCAAAGGCTCCTAGATTACCGTTATAAGAGTGCCAAGGACGCACGCCGCCTTCCCAAAGCTGTCGATTCATCGTCATTGCATTCCCGTGGCGATGAATGGTCATGGCGGCACAGAGGGGAAAGGGACGCGCGCCCTCGGCTCCAGTTCGGGCGTTGGTCACGGCTCCAGAGACCACGGGCGAGGCATCTAAGCGGCCAAAGATGATGCCATCGCGGGAGTTGCCCCAACTGGCTTCACGGCTGAGGGTTACGTTCAGACCATATTTACGAAAAAAACCTTTTTCCCAAGCCACTGCAAAGGGCGCGCAATCATTAACGGGGACAAACCCGATCGTTAGGTTTGGCTTTTCTAGGCTCGCAGGATCGACGATTGGCTCCACAGCCAACGCCGTAGCAGATAAGCCCATAGGATTACGATTTTGGCTCTGATAGCAACCAGAAGCAGTGACCAGCACCGCCGTCCCAGCCCCCTGTAAAAACCTACGCCTTGTCCAAAATGTATTCATAACCATTTCCAATGCTTAAGAGCGAGTCGATCGATGGGTGACGAGGAATTGGAGTTGAGCGAGGGCATAGTCCAAAATCAGCCCCGTCAAGCCAATCACAAATACGGCTAAAAATACCGAACTGACATTCAACCGATTCCATTCATCCCACACAAAAAAGCCAATACCCACCCCTCCAGTCAACATCTCAACCGCCACAATTACCAGCCAAGCGATCCCCATGCTAATGCGTAAGCCCGTAAAAATGTAGGGCAAACTGGCGGGCAAAACGACCTTCAGCAACTGCTTCCAACGTGGCATTTCTAGGATCTGTGCCACCTCCAAATACTCTTTGGGCACATTGCTTACGCCCTCCGCTGTATTGATAATGGTTGGCCATAGGGAGGTAATGAAAATGACGAAAATTGCTGAAGGTTCAGCCGAATTAAAAATAGCTAAGGCGATCGGCAACCATACTAATGGCGAAACGGGCTTAAAAATCTGAATAATCGGGTTTAGGGCGAGCCAAGCATTATGCGACAGGCCGATCCAAATACCCACTGGAATTGCTACCACGGCTCCCAGTAAAAAGCCAATGCAGACTCGGCGCAAACTTTCTATTAGTAACCAACCTATTCCTAAGTCCCCAACACCACGACGGTAAAATGGATTTAGAATGACATCCAAATTTTTTGTTAGGGCTTCCAGAGGTGTCGGCATCATTTCACGCCGAAATAAGGCAATAGCCCACCACAGAACAATAACCCCAGTAAAGCCAGCGATCGGCAATAGGATATTTGGCTTTACCAGACCTTTCAGAAACCTCATCAACCCTTCCCTTGCACGAGAACCCAAACGAATCAAAACCATCATCCGTAAACTGTAAACTTTGAATCGGGAATGAAATAAACTATAGTCAGGGTCCAAACAATAACTTTAATTTATCAAGTAGAGTAGGACCATCTGAGAAGCACCGCACAGCGATGGATAGCAACAACTTATCACATTCTTCTGCCGATGCTGACGAGGTTAGGTGTCAGGTTATGGGTCGAAGATACCCATTTTAGGCAGTTAGGAAAAAGCCTCTCGAACTCAACGAGAACAGTCCATACGATCGCCGACTAGGATTTTCCGACTTGCACTCAGAGCCACTTCAGTTGCAGTCAGATTCAAAGGTTCAATACAAATTCCCTTAAGAACTCCATCAGAGTGGGGTAAATTGTACACTCTCATCAGTGATAGTCCCTAAGATCGACATCACAAACATTCACAAGGATTAGATCTCGATCGCTTTCCCAAACAATCAAAATCTAAACATTCGATCGCACTTACAAAAGACAAAAACATTTAGATAATTGACCTTATAATCGTCACCCACCCATCGGATAATTCTCCAGCGCGATATTCAAATAATGTCCGGTATACGACTCCTTCACCTTCGCAACCTGATCAGGAGTCCCCGCCGCAATCACATGGCCACCCCGATCGCCGCCCTCTGGACCCAAGTCAATCACCCAGTCACTACAGCGAATGACATCCAAATTATGTTCAATCATTAATACCGAATTCCCCTTATCCACTAGTCGCTGAACCACATCCAACAACTTATGCACATCGTAAAATGACAATCCCGTCGTCGGTTCATCAATCAAATATAATGTTTTCCCCGTTGCACGACGAGACAATTCTGACGCAAGTTTAACCCGTTGAGCCTCGCCACCCGATAGCGTCGGTGCAGGTTGACCAATTTTCATATATCCAAGACCAACATCGAACAATGTTTTCAATCGAACATGAGCTTGGGGAATATTTTGGAAGAATTCACAGGCCACTTCTACTGTCATATCCAATACATCAGCGATCGACTTTTCTTTAAATTTCACCTGCAATGTTTCTCGGTTATATCGTTTGCCTTTGCAGACTTCGCATTGCACATATACATCCGGCAGAAAGTTCATTTCAATTACATTTACACCTTGTCCCGCACAAGATTCACAGCGTCCACCTTTGACATTAAACGAGAACTGACCCGGTTTGTAGCCTCGTGCTTTAGCCTCGATCGTAGTTGCAAACACTTCACGAATCACATCAAATATTCCGGTATAAGTTGCCGGATTCGATCGGGGAGTTCGACCAATGGGAGACTGATCAATTACGATCGCTTTATCTAATGTATCTAAACCAATGATTTGATCAACAGATTTTGGAAATGGCACCTTACGACCAAAATGATGCTGAATTGCAGGATGAAGTAACTCATTGACTAAAGTGGATTTACCTGATCCAGAAACTCCCGTAATACAAACTAATTCACCCAGCGGAATATCAACATCAATACCTTGCAAATTATTTCGATAGGCATTTTTCACTGAAATCGATCGGCCATTTCCTTCGCGTCGTTTGGCCGGAGTATCAATCTTCAATCGTCCAGATAAGTACGCTCCCGTTAGCGATTCCTCAGCATCCAGCAAATTCTGCAAACTACCCTGTGAAACGATTTGGCCTCCATGCACGCCTGCTCCGGGACCAATATCCACAATGAAATCTGCCGCTCGCATGGTCTCTTCATCATGCTCCACCACGACCAATGTATTACCCAAATCTCTCAATTTCGTCAGCGTTGCGAGCAATCGCGAATTGTCCCGTTGATGCAATCCAATACTCGGTTCATCCAACACATACAAAACCCCCGTCAACCCCGACCCAATCTGCGTCGCCAATCGAATTCGTTGAGCCTCGCCGCCAGAAAGCGTCATAGCCGGACGATCGAGCGTTAGGTAATCTAATCCGACATCTAATAAAAAGCTCAGTCGTGCTTTAATTTCTTTTAAAACCAAATCTGCAATCTTGGCTTGTTTTGGAGTCAGATTCATTTCGCCAATTCGGGTTAAGCAATCTCGAATTGAAACGCTGGTTAAATCTTGAATCCGAAACTGACCCACTTGAACGGCTAAGGATTCAGGTTTGAGACGAAATCCATTACAAGATTCACAGGGTTGATCAATTAGATATTGTTCAAGTTTTTGTTTTTGCAAATCAGATGAGGCTTCTTGATACTGTCGCTCCAACATTGGCAATGCGCCTTCATAGCGGCGGTTGTAGCCTTTGGTGTCTCGGTAACGTGAATCGGTTTCAATCCAAATCGGTTCTGGAGAACCATACAACACAATCTCTTTTTGATCGTCCCGCAACTTTTCCCACGGGGTTTTAATATCAAAACTATAGGCTTCCGCGACACTACACAACAATGATAAATAGTAAGTGTTGTCTTTGTCCGACCAAGGTGCGATCGCGGCATATACCGGAAGCGCAGGATTTGGAATGATCAAATCGGGTGAAAACTTACGAAGACTCCCCAAACCATGACAATCAGGACAAGCACCATAGGGAGAATTGAATGAAAACAATCGCGGCGACAATTCATCCATCACGGCCCCGTGTTCTGGACAAGCGAAGTTCTCGGAGAATACAAGATCTGCAATCTTTTCCACTAGTTCTTGGCTTGGATCTTGTTCTCCTGATTTATTCTCTTTAGGTTCAGGATGCACAATGCTGATCATTGCGATGCCATTGGAATGCTTCAAACAAGTGGTCAATGAATCAACTAACCGCTCCTGCATGTCGTCTTTTTTCACCAACCGATCGACCACAATTTCAATGTCGTGAAACTTGTTTTTATCGAGTTCGATCGAATCATTCAACTCGCGAACCTCACCATCAATCCGCACCCGTGCAAACCCTTCAGCCGCAATGCTAGAGAGTGTCTTTTTATGGGTGCCTTTTTTACCCCGAACCACAGGCGCAAGGATTTGGAAACGGGTTTTATCCGGTAGTTCCATTATTTTGTCGCACATTTGATCGATCGATTGGGGGGCAATAGCCCGATCGCACTCTGGGCAATGGGGTTCACCCGCCCGACCAAACAACAGACGCAAATAATCGTAAATTTCAGTAACGGTCCCAACGGTGGAGCGTGGGTTATGAGAGGTTGATTTTTGGTCAATAGAGATGGCAGGACTTAAACCCTCGATCGCATCTACATCGGGCTTGTCTACCTGACCGAGAAATTGCCGTGCATAGGCGCTCAGAGACTCAACATACCGCCGCTGTCCTTCTGCAAAAATGGTATCAAAGGCTAGCGACGATTTGCCTGAACCCGATACGCCCGTAAAGACGATCATTTTGTCGCGGGGAATTTCGAGATCAATATTTTTGAGATTGTGTTGTCTCGCGCCCCGAATCCGAATGGTGTTGGATGGATTATGGCGAGGTCCAGTGACGATCGGGCTGACTGCATCTATGGGACGATCGCTCAAAACGTCAGCCGCATCGTTTGTGGGGGATTTGCTAGAACGTTTTGCCATTTCGGAACAGTTGAAAAAAGGGCTTATTGATTCTAGCGTTCCAATAGGACGCATGGGTATGAATCAATGGAAAGATCGAACAATTTACCCTACGTAGAACTACTAGAGATTTTCTAATAGCTGTCAAGATCTTGTGGAATTCTCCAAATAAATCGATCGAATGTCCTCAGGTAAGCGTGTTTCCAAGACGCGATAGCCGACTTCAAGTTGACGACGAACCTCAGTGGGCGGCATAACATCGCCCTCTGCCTGAAGATATGCCGAAATCCGGGTTTCACTCCAGTTGAATGTTTGAGCCATGACAATGATCAAGCGTAAAGTCGGCGGCATCTCATCTAGAGCACGATCGAGATAGCACCAAAACGGGGGAGACGCAGATCGAATATCATAATGAACTTCTTCTACAGAGGGCAGCTTGACCGTATTGATACAGTCTGCAATCGTAGACAGCAGCCATCCTTGGAACCCCGCGCTCTGTTCTGTTTTCAGTTTCTCAACCTCCAGACCACTCAATTCGTTAAACACATGTCGCCAGACCAAGGCAAAGAGATAATCAGTTTGAACGGGAGACTTGGCGGCATGTTGCACAACCCGGTAAACCAGCCCGCTATACCGACAAAATAACGTCACAAAATACTGGCCTAGGTCGGGATATTGCTGAAACAGAGCGATTAGCTCTTGATCGTTTTGTTGGGAAAGCGATCGGATCAAGGGATGGTTATTTTCAGCGAAGGTTGGAAGTGACACTGATTCAGGTGGGGGTTAAAAACAAGGATCTTGAGTCCAAACATCGATGTATTGATATCCTCCCCATCGTATGGGAAATAGGGACTCCTAAGAACCCCAACTCAACTATGATACAGATATTAATATTGAAACCCACTGCCCCTCACTACAGCCCCACCATGTCTACCATGACCGATCGCATTATCCTGACTCAACAAACGGAATACGAGCGCTGTCATCTGAGCCTTCCAGACGAAGCTGCACCGATCGCAGGCATACGCTTCAGAGGAGATTATTACAGTTTTTTCAAAGTGGTTTCAACCGAAAACCGGGCGAATCAACTCGTCGATCGCTTAGTGAGTAAGGGGCGGCGGACCGTAGTGACCAGCATTCCAAAGGGGTATTGTATTTGGATCCATGAGGCTACAGCTCAAATCAAAGGAAAATCCAGAGCTACTGCATTGGCAACACCGCCCCGGTCAATTCGCATTTTGAAATCCGATCGGGATTATCGACCTTGCCAAATCCTAGTCCCAGATCTAGACAAACCACTGACAGGGATTAATTACAATGAACAGCTTTACAGCCTACTAAGGATTGTGCGGGATGAGACCCAAGCGACCGAACTGGCACAAAAATTAGAGCGCAAAGGGAGCAGCACAGTTATTACAATCAGCACCTATGGCTACTCAGTGTGGGTTTTTGAACCAGAAGCCCGGTCCGTTGAACGAAGAGGTTGATTGAGTTAATCAACCATTGAACCAACCACACTCATTGACATCCTCCCCGCTCTAAAGAGACGAGGATTCCCAAGAACTTTTACGTCGCTTCTTAGTCTTTACAGCATCACTGCTGTTACTTCCTGCTTCAACGCACACGCCTAGAGTATTAGATACTTTCGGTCTTACAGTTGCTCCACAGGCTAACACCGTTAGCCCAACGGCTGGTTTAAACACCACTACATTTCTTCGTGGCATCTAGATTTTATCAGACCTGAACCCAGCTCCAACGGATTGAACAAAATTTCCTACGATTGCAAGATTGTTCCCTCCCGTTGGTCCGTCACGCGCCTCTACATCCCCGCGCTAAAGCGTCAGGGTTTTACGGCGATTCTGATAAATAGAGCAACCCATGATTGAATCGCTCTCCTTTAATTGAATAATCGTCGAGATGATCTAGATATCTCGTTCACTGAGCGATCGGCACATGTAGTCAAACGGCTCATCCGTAAGATTTCCTGACTGAATACCCGCAGCAGCGACCCGCTCACGAACAATTTCCTTCATAATCTGAATGCCCAGAACCGTTGGTCCAACAGGAACTTCGAGGGAATTATAGGTTTCCCGCAGCCCTTCAAGGACGCGTTCATCAAGAACGTCCGAATCTGCTGCAACCAACGCATAGCTGGCATAACGCAGATAATAGTCCAAATCCCGCAGACAAGCCGCGTAACGACGGGTTGTGTAGGAGTTTCCGCCGGGACGAATCAGTTCTGGAACCTCTTCATAAAGGCGCAATGCAGACTGCTTAACAATGGCAGCGGCGTTCCCATTGATAACGCTTGCGGCCTGGAGACGGACCATTCCAGTACGGAAGTACGACTTCAAATCATCCATCGCATCGCGATCGAGATAACGTCCAGTAGTATCGTAATTTTTAATTAGGCTAGTGACTGCATCCCGCATTGCGATTTTTTCCCTAAAGCAAATGTTGACAAATCGTAGGGAGAGAAACAGGTTCCCGCAGCAAGCGCGTTGCTTTCCCAACTGAATCTTAAGACCTAAAGTTTAAAGACTTAAAGTTTAAAGACTTTAGAAGTCACTCTACCATGCAGGTTTTCATCAAGACTCTTAGCAGAGTGATAAGTGAGAAAGTGGTCGTCAAACTTTACAATTCTCTCCACAACCGATCAGATTTTTCTGAAAGCATGATTTTGTATCATCTGATGCAAAACTCCATGCTGTGGGCAAATATGCTGACCTACGGTACACACTGTAATTTCACAAGCTCAGATGTAGTGTGAAGGTAAGATTTCGAGCTTCGTCCGGTTAGCTATTATCAAAGCTTGATGGGTCATTCATCGGATTGTCACACCACATTTGAACGCTAGTTTAGTTAGCTTGATATTTAGAGGAATGACGACATTATGAGCGGAAATGCACTGCGTTCTCATGCTATTGACCAAATTACGAACCGGGAAAAGCTGCCTCCGAAGCTACCTAGCCGCCTCGAAGAGCTGTGGTCCGTGGATGTATTTACCCTGAGCAAAATGCAGGCTTGCCTCCCGAAAGATGTCTTCAAGTCTCTGAAGAAGACGATTAAGGAAGGCACGAAACTTGATATTTCAGTGTCGGGGGTTGTGGCCGCAGCCATGAAAGATTGGGCGATTTCCAAGGGTGCGCTCTACTACGCCCACGTTTTCTACCCCATGACCAATATCACGGCAGAAAAGCACGACGGCTTTATTTCCCCCCAGAGTGATGGATCAGTCATTACAGAATTTACGGGCAAGTTACTGGTTCAAGGCGAACCTGATGGGTCTTCGTTCCCGAATGGTGGCATTCGCAATACGTCGGCGGCAAGAGGCTACACCGCTTGGGATGTAACCAGTCCAGCCTATGTGATGGAGACAGACAATGGTGTGACGTTGTGTATCCCCACGGTGTTTGTGTCTTGGACGGGCGAGGCGCTGGATAAAAAGACCCCTCTGCTCCGATCGAACGCGGCTATGAGTAAGGCGGCCATGCGACTCTTGAAGCTATTGGGCAACACTGAGATTGCGCCATTGAATTCGAGCTGTGGGGCTGAGCAAGAATATTTCTTGGTGGATTCGCACTTTGCCCATGCGCGACCTGATTTGTTGATGACGGGGCGAACGTTGTTTGGGTTGTCGTCGGCGAAGGGACAACAGTTTGAAGATCACTACTTTGGGGCAATTCCAGAGCGGGTTCAGGTCTTTATGCAGGATGTTGAGGAGCGCCTTTATCGCCTAGGAATCCCTGCTAAAACTCGTCACAATGAAGTGGCTCCGGGTCAGTTTGAGATTGCTCCAGTCTATGAAGCGGCTAACGTGGCGAGCGATCACCAGCAGATGATTATGACGCTGCTGCGTATGGTTGCAAAAAAACATGGCTTTATTTGCTTGCTCCATGAAAAGCCTTTTGCAGGTATTAATGGATCCGGGAAGCATGTTAACTGGTCGATCGGAAACTCTACCCAGGGTAATTTGTTGGATCCTGGCAGCAGTCCCCACGAAAATATTCAGTTCTTGATGTTCTGTGGTGCGGTGATTCGCGGGGTACACAAGTTTGGGCCGTTGATGCGGGCGGCTATTGCGACGGCAAGTAATGATCATCGTTTGGGCGCGAATGAAGCACCTCCAGCGATTATCTCGGTATATCTGGGATCGCAGATTGAAGCGGTGTTTAACCAAATTAAAGCTGGAAACCTGACGGGCGTGCCGGATGGCGGTCTGATGGAGCTAGGTGTGGCGACGTTGCCTGATTTTGATAAGGATGCGGGCGATCGGAACCGAACCTCTCCGTTTGCATTTACTGGAAATCGTTTTGAATTCCGGGCTGTTGGTTCGAGTCAGTCGGTTTCGGGTCCGTTGGTTTCGCTGAATACGATTTTGGCGGATTCCTTGAACTGGATGTCTGATCAACTGTCGGCAGAAACGGACAAGGGAACTGAACTGGACAAAGCTTGTATTGCGGTGCTCAAAACCGTGATGGAAAAGCACAGTGCGGTAATTTTTGGTGGAAATGGTTATTCGGAGGAATGGCACAAAGAAGCTGAATCTCGTGGGTTGCTTAACTTGCCAACGACAGCCGATGCTCTTCCTTACTTAAAAGACAAGACGATCGTCGAGTTGTTTGATAAAAATGGGGTGCTGACTCCAGCCGAACTCGAAAGCCGTTTTGAGGTGTACTCGGAACAGTACATCAAGGTGATTGAGATGGAAGCAAACCTTGTGATCAGTATGGCGAAGACTGCGATTTATCCGGCGGCTGTTCGGTATTTGGGTGAGTTGTCCAATACGATCGCGGCGGCTAAGTCTGTTGGTCTGAGCTTGGATAGCGGCACGGCTGAGAAGGTTGCGTCTTGGACTCAGAAGATGACGGACACGATTGGTGAACTCGAATCAGCAGCAGCAAAACAGGATTTTGATAGTACTGAGGCGCATATGCAGCATTCGGCTAAGGTTGTTCGTCCGTTGATGGATGCGGTGCGTGAATGTGGAGATAGTCTTGAATATGAAGTAGCGGATGACCTATGGCCGTTACCGAAGTATCAAGAGATGCTGTTCATTAAATAGAATAACGGCGATTTAAGTTAGTTATGGGGAGAGGCGATCGTAGGATTCTACGATCGCCTTTTTTAAATGGTTTAGATATTTTTCTGAGAATAATACACACTCTGAATCTTAAAATACTTGGAGAAATTTAAACCAAGCTGCGATTAAAAAGCTTCTCCAACAAACCACTACTCCAAGTGACTTCTTTCCCCACTCGATCGCTCACCCCCACCGGGATAACCGACACCGCACATGCCTTCAATTCAGGCTGCTTAGATACCGGACAAGCGATCGAATGGGTTAACGCATTCGCTTCTGCATTCTCCGCCCACAGCGCTCCCCAATGAATCGGCATAAAGAGCGTTCCCGGTGAAATCCCTTTCGTCACCACTACAGGAAGCCGCACAAATCCACGACGCGATCGGACTTCCACCCAGTCGCCTTGCTGAATCGACAAGGCATTCGCATCACGGGGATGAATCTCTAGAAACGGATTCGGGTGCATTTTCATGATTTTTTCAATCCGTGCCGTGCGGGACATCGTGTGCCAATGGCCATAAAGTCGTCCAGTGGTCAAGACATAGGGGAAACTCGCATCGGCAGGTTCTGCAAGTCCTTTAGAGTGGCAAGCAATGAACTTGGCACGACGATTGGCGGTGTGGAACTTTAAATTAGTATAGAGACGATTCGAGGTTCCAACTGCGGGAAGATTGCCCTTGGGTGCAGGCCATTGGGTGGGACCATTCACCCGCAAATAGTCATGACTCAACCCGGTCTGGTCACAGGGCTGACCCTTCGTGATTCGCACAAATTCGTCATAGACTTCCGCCGAATTGTTAAAGGCAAACTCCCGAGCAAATCCCATGCGCTGTCCAACCTCAGCAAAAATCACCCAGTCAGCCCGTGCTTCTCTTGGTGGCGTTCGGAATTGGGGGCAGAGCGTGAGACGGCGTTCCGAGTTGGTCATCACCCCAGTTTTTTCACTCCATTGGGCCGCTGGGAGCAATACATGAGAAAACTCGGCCATTTCCGTTGGAGAATAGCATTCTTGATGGATCACAAAGGGGCAATTACGCAAGGCTTTTTTGACCCGGCTTAGATCAGGCAAGCTAACCACCGGATTAGTTGCCACCACCCAAAAAACACCGATGTCGCCCAATTCCATGGCTTTGATCATGTCCCACATGGTCAATCCAGACTGTGCCGAGATTCGCCCAGGAGGAAGCCGCCAAAATTCTTCGACCTGCCGCCGAGACTCGGCATTCTCAACAAATCGGTATCCCGGTAACAAAGTAGCCAATCCCCCAGCTTCCCGCCCGCCCATGGCATTGGGTTGACCTGTCAGTGAAAATGGTCCTGCCCCGGGGCGACCTATTTGACCCGTGAGCAGGTGAAGATTGATTAGTGTTCGGGCTTTGGCGGTGCCTTCACTAGATTGGTTGAAACCCATAGACCACATAGAGAGAACGTTTTTAGCTTTCCCCCAGTAGCGAGCAGCTTGCTTGATTTCAGCAACGGTGATCCCACAGGTTACAGCGACTTTCTCTGGGGTATAGTCTTTGAGAATGTTGCGGTATTCTTCAAATCCGTCGGTAAAAGTTTCAATGAAATGCTGATGAATGTATTGAGGCGATCGTTCACTCCATTGCAAGAGTAAATAAGCCATACCATGCATCAAATCAATATCCGTTCCAGGCCTGATGGCAAGGTGAAGATCCGCGTGTTTTGAGGTGTCTGTAGCACGGGGATCGACGACAATCAGTCGGGTTTGAGGATTTTTTTTATGGTTTTTTCGTAACCGATTAAATATGATCGGATGGCATTCGGCGGTATTGGTGCCAATTAGAAATGCACAGTCTGTAATATCAAGATCGTCATAGTTGCACGGCGGTCCGTCTGCTCCAAAACTATGGGCATAGGCTGATACGGCCGAAGACATGCAAAGGCGAGAGTTCGTATCAAAATTGTTGGTACCCAGGCAGCCTTTTAATAGCTTTTGAGCAACGTAGTAGTCTTCGGTCAGGAGTTGCCCGGACCCATACATGGCGATCGCCCCTTGACCTTGGGTTGCAATTACTGACTTAATTCGCTCAGCAATAGCGTCTAATGCCGCGTCCCAGCTAACACGTCTGAACGGTTGGTCCAAAGACTCCCGCATCATAGGGTATTTGAGT
>JAYVUU010000131.1:0-10790 GCA_043787635.1 Synechococcales cyanobacterium
AATCAAACTGGGAATAATAATTTCAGCTTTTACCGACTCACTCATACGCCCTAAGTCATAAGCCGCACTCAAGTGCTCCCTTGGATCATCTGATCTCAACTGCTGAATTAACCGACTGACTATGTCAGCTTGACTCTCTTGTTGTTGAGCTATGACTTGCGATCGCGCCACTCCTGAAACCACCACCACCTGACTCAAATTCAGCAACCCAACCGACAAAACAAAGAATAACGATCGGGCGACTTTCATGAAAACCTAACTTGAATCAGTATACTAAAATCTATTTCTAGTTTAAGTGAAGTATTATTCAAAAGGTATCGATCGTAGTATTGTCTGGCTTAGGTCGATCGAGAGTTGACCGAGAACAATTGATTCTCCAACAATACATCCGCCAACCATTGCTGAACCTGTGTCAACTGTCCATCCAACACCTTCCCCTCCCAATTCACGTCACCACGACTACGATTGCTTCGGCTGCCCAGCTTGCAACCCCTTCTCCCCAAATAGCTTTCCAAACATATTGCATCCTTGAATTTTTTGGGTACTCTATTGGAATAGTGGCGATTTTTAGCTGTTAAGAAAGACTTACTCAGTCGATGTTTGGTTTACTTGACAGAATCCATGAGACGGGATTATTGGATGGTGAGTGCCGATCGCTCCCGGTCGGAGTTCCTATTTTGCCCTTGTGCTAAACAGATTCATTCAGGAACTTTAGGTGCGGATATGACGAATTTGGAAGTGCGGGTGTTGGTGGTGCTGTGGGCGACGGATAAGGGTTCGATCGGTCGATCGGCATTGAGTAAGCGATTCGGTGGAAAAACAATCCGTTCTCCCAGCCCCCCCGTCACTATAGCAAGTAATGTATGGGATAAACTAGAGAATCCAGAGAGAGCGTATACATTGCTAATTGAACTCTCTTCCCCACTAGTTGGATACCTTGGCAGAAATGAGGGTAAAGATTGGGCAGCCGATCGGTTCTACTTCCTGCGAGATCTGACAGTATGACTAATATGATCATAGTGATGCCCAATGATTTTAAAATGTCCGAATCAAAATCGGTAGAGCGATCGAAGCTTTAAAGCATACCCCACCGATCGACTTTTCAACCTTTCCTAAGATTTCGGCTTTTCTCCAGCATTTCGTACATTCACAATCTTTCCCAGTAAATCAAACCAAAATGGCGCACCCATCGCGATCGCGATACCACTAATCCACCATCCCGAAAACATTCGGAGGAATCCCATGGGTCTTGCAATAATCATTTGGACCACCTGCAATGGCACAGACACATCATCTGTACCGGGCACCCCCACACAGGCTTGATACAAATCATTCCATTGATCGCGGGTTAACAAACTGTAGATTTTTTCATCCCCATTTTTTAAATTATCAGGCTTTGGATCATAGGGACAATCAAGTTGTTGACTTAAATTTCGAGGATTCCAGGTAATTGGAAGCGGAATATCAGCCAAAACTTCTTGAGTTTGATCTTTTAAATCTGTCAGATCTCGCCGAATTATATTTGGTCCCGCTGTCATAGTTGACTCTGTTTTTGGACTGATTTTACTAGCCCGATCGGTAATCACTTTCCGCAAACTATCATCACTTGCAACACGACTGAAAATATGAAACGTATCAGAATTTGTAAACATGGCCACCAATAGCCCAATGATTAACGCCACTCCCTTTGCATTTCGTTTGTAAACGCCAGAAGTACGGCCCATCGATCGATCGAACCATATCGCCACCTCCGTCCTGAAATCATCTACGGCATTTCCTGCGGCCTGGGTTCGGGTCTGGGCACGGCGAGACAAAATCCCCAGACTGTCTCTGAATGATTTTGGTAAATGGTCTAAAGCACGATCGATCTGTTGGTAGGTTTGGTAATCTTGGTAAATCCGAAACTCTTCAGGAGTCAACTCATTCAGGGCTGAACCCAAACAATTCTGTTCGTCCTCTTCACTAGGCTGATAGCCATTCCCTCCATTCTCCGCCAGTCCAGAGCCTTGCTGAAGATAAGCAGTTTTACGGTTCAGAACGCGGGTCTGGAGTTCTTGCCCCAATGTCGAAATATTGTTGTAGCGGTCTTTAATTTCGCGATGCAACGTACTGCTTTTATCGACTACCGCCGCAATGTCTGAGACCGTTGGCTGCAATCCTCCAGTAATCCAAGCCCGCTCATTGTTTGCCCCAAACAGGCTCAATTTATCATTTGTAATCCGTTGGACAAAACTACGGAGAGAATCAGTGTTTCCGCCTTCATAGGATGCAATGAAATGATCAAAGGATTCTCCCATGCGTTCAATGCTAGTACTGAGTTTGGCTGACCCAGTATGGTAATCACCTTGAATAATTCTAAAACTTTCAACTAAATGGTAATACCGATCGTCCTCGCCTAGTCCAACGCCCATAGCCATTCCCCGACCCCAAATACTAGTGGACTGATCACAATTTGGAACCGCTTCAATTCGATCGCCCACAACTATGACATTTCCAAGAATTCGGGTTGCAAACTTTTCTAGGCGAATTTCTATTAACTTATCCGTCAGATGACTCACACCCAGCCGATCGACAATCACAGTCGAAAAGGTTTCGGGTTCAATGTAAGATGGCCCGCTAGATTGGTTGAACCCAAAGGCTCCTTTTCGATTGCCTGGAATCACAATCCGAGTCAACGATCGAAAGCTTGTAGCGATTAACCCATGAGCTTCTTGATTGATATTTTTGATCAATGGATCATTGTAAATACTATCAATTAGCGTAGCGACCTTATGGGATTCCTGAGTCCGATCGCCCCCAGAAATTAGGCTTTCAATGGCATCTTTTAGATGTTTGGCGCGCCATTGTAAAAGCGTTGTAAGCAATTCTTGAATTTCTGAGGCAAGGAGACTCAAAATTAGGTAAATAAAGACAACACTTATAAGTACATTCAGGACAAAGGGTAAATTCATAGAGGCTTTCTGTACCAGAATTGTAATAAGTAATAGTTGATGTCGCCAGTTAGAAAAACTTTATTGGTATCAATTTATAACTAGCAAAGTTTATTGATACCCTACCACAGCAACAAAAAACAGTATGGAATTCAGTACGATTTTTTACATGAAAAAACCTCCCATTTTTACTACAGGAGGTTTTCAAAAAATTTAGCTATGCAGCCTTTCTAAAAGAGATAGAGCAAGACAAATAGTAAAATCCAAATCACATCGACAAAGTGCCAATAAATTTCAGCCGCCTCTACGCCAAAATGTGAATGTTCACTGTAATGTTCAGGAGTGCGCGATCGCCACAACACCCCCAACGTTAGGATCAACCCAAAGCACACATGCAACCCATGAAACCCAGTCAGCACATAGAAAGTACTAGCGAACAAACTAGATTTTAAGCCAAATTCCAAATGGAAGTACTCATACATCTGCCCCGCCAAGAACATTGCACCCATCAATGCAGTCAATCCAAACCAAAACTGCAAGCCCTTCACGTCATTCTTCTTAATTGCAGATTGTCCACGATTCATCACAAAACTACTGCTCACCAAAATAATCGTATTGATTCCTGGCAGCATTAGTTCAAGCTTTGGTAAATCTCCCTGCATTCCTGGAGCCACGGCTCGGAAGGTAAAGTAAGCCACAAAAAGACCGACAAAAATCATACCCTCTGAAATCAGAAACATATACAGTCCCAAAATTCGATGATCGGGATGGGGGTGCTGATGTTCTGTTGCGGCTTCAGTCGTGAGGTGCGTCGAGGTTGTAGTGGTCATAACGGTATCTAAGTAATGATTGTAGTTACGTAATTGCGGCTTAAGAACTAACAGGCTCTGGGGTTGGCGGTGGAATTAACATTGAGGCTGGACGCTTGCCGTAGGCATAGGGATGACAAGCTGGAATGGGATCAACTGCGAAATTTTCTACAGGTGGCGGTGAACTCACAGTCCATTCCAAGGTCAAACCATTCCAAGGATTTGCGGGCGCACGATCGCCCCAGAACCAACTGCGAACGGCATTGATTAGAAATGGAACAGTAGAAACGGCAAGCAACAACGTTCCGATCGAACAAATCATATTAATCGTTGCGTACTTCGGATCATATTCAGCAATCCGACGATTCATCCCATCAAGACCCAGCTTATGCATCGGCAAGAACGTCAAATTAAAACCAATAAAGTTCAACGCAAAGTGAATTTTACCCAGCTTCTCATTCAGCATTCGCCCCGTAATTTTAGGGAACCAATGATACATTCCGGAATACAGCCCAAACACGCTGCCACCAAACAAAACATAGTGAAAATGCGCCACGACAAAGTAGGTATCATGCACATGAATATCAAACGGCACCGCCGCCAACATTACACCGCTAATACCCCCAACAACAAACATTGAGACAAACCCCATGGCAAATAGCATGGCACTATTAAGCTGAATTTTGCCGCCCCACATGGTCGCAACCCAGCTGAACACTTTAATTCCAGTCGGAACCGCAATCACCATTGTGGCAAACATGAAGAACATTCGCAGCCAAGGAGGAGTACCGCTGGTGAACATATGGTGTGCCCAGACAATCAAGCCTAAGAAGCAAATGGCAATACTAGAATAGGCGATCGCCCGATAACCAAAAATTGCCTTACGGGAATGGACCGGAATAATGTCCGAAATCATCCCAAACACGGGCAAAATCATAATGTAAACAGCGGGATGGGAATAGAACCAAAACATATGTTGATAGACGATCGGATCGCCGCCGCCCGTAGGATTAAAAAACGACGTTCCCACCACCAAATCAAAGGAGAGTAAAATCAACGCCCCCGCTAATACCGGAGTTGAAACTAATGCCAAAATTCCTGTCGCCAGTGAAGCCCAACAAAAGAGCGGCATATCATTCCAACCCATCTGCGGCACCCGCATTTTCCAAATCGTAACAATAAAGTTAATCGCCCCCAAAATCGACGACGTACCCAACAGCAAAACACTCAAAATCCAAATCAACTCTCCCGCCACCGGACCCATCGTAGAAAGGGGGGGGTAAGAGGTCCAACCCGCTGAAGCCGGACCCACAAAAAAGCTACTCATCAATAGCAATCCAGAGGGTGGCAACATCCAAAAGGCAACTGCATTCAACCGAGGAAACGCCATATCCCGCGCCCCGATCATCAAGGGCACCAAGTAATTAATAAACCCGGCGGTCGAAGGGACAATCCATAAAAAGATCATCACTGTGCCATGCAGCGTAAATAAACTGTTATACAACTCAGGACTTACAAAGTCTGATGCTGGAGTGGCCAGTTCAGTCCTTACCGCCGCCGCTAACCCACCACCAATCAAATAAAAGAAGAATGATGTAACCAAATACTGAATCCCAATCACCTTGTGATCGTGACTAAAGCCAAAGTACTTTCTCCATTCGGATTTGGGTCGATCGTCCGGAGCCGTATTATTTGAAATCTGAGTTAAGGTTGTCATACTAAAACCATCAATAAATAAAACAATCAGACTAATTCAGTAATTTGCAGTTCTTAACTCTGCTGCTGTGCCTGAATTGTTTGCAAGTGTTCTACCGTCACGCCCAGCTTTTTAGCATAGGGTGCGAGGTATTCGGTATCACTCAAAAGTTCAGGGTAAAGCGCCACCGTCGAAACCGGATTTTGCGTATCTGCATTCTGGTTCTGTTCTTTCATCGCAACCGCTTGTTCGCTCAGCCACGTATTGTAGTCCCGCTCCGACTGGACAACCACCTGCGATCGCATGACCCCGTGGTATGCCCCACACAGTTCCGCACAAATCAACGGATACGTCCCTTCAACTGTGGGACTAATCCGAATTGGAATCGTCCGACCAGGAACGGCATCTTGTTTAATCCGAAACTCTGGAACCCAGAAGGCATGAAGTACATCCATGGCCGTAAGGTTTAGGATGATATCGCGTCCAACGGGTAAATGAAGCTCCCCAGTCGTAACCTCTGTCCCGACATAGTTAAACAGCCAAGCAAACTGCATACCAGAAACATTGATCGTTACTGCACTGTCGTCAGCGGCTAAAGGCATTGCCATTCCTGGCATTTCAGCAGTCATCACGGCTGCTTCCTGAACGCCATTGGATCGCATCTTCTGCTTTTTATCAGAAACCTCTTGATGAACGCCTTGGTGAGAGCTGTGGTCCATCGGATTTAGTCCACCAATCTGCTCATAGATATCAAAACTATAGAGCGACAACGCCAAGACTATCACTGAGGGAATCGCCGTCCAGACAATCTCAAGGGGAATATTCCCATGGACATACTTCGCATCGGTCTCATCACCTTCTTGGCGCTGATAGCGAAAGGCTACAAATAAAATAGCACCCTGCACTAAAATAAAAATTCCAGTGCTAATCACCATCATGACATTAAATAAATCGTCAATCAGAACTGCTTCTTTTGACGCTGCGAGCGGGAGCAGGTGATGGTTGTAGCCATACCACAAACTAACTAGCGTTAGTCCAATCCCAAACAACAACGTAATAATTTGACTTGGAACATTCACTGCACATACTCCTTAGACAGATCGAGAGAATTACTAGCGCAGCTTGATTGCGTGTTCAATTTTTCACATAGCTATTAGAGCCTAGTGCAGTTTCACAAGGTTGAGGCTCAAAACAAGCGAAGCTTACGATTTTCTTCAGGATCACTGAACCATAGTTGCAATTTGTAACAAGTTTTAGGACAAAACTTGAAGATTGTCTAAATATTCACCCTGTTTTAGGAATTCATCGTTCACAGTACTAAGAGTTTGAGACAAGAAGATCAGATACGTGATCATTTTTCACAACTTGGAAATTACTGCCTCAACAAATTTACAACATGACACTTCTATTAATAAATGGATGGCAGAAATGACATCTAACATGATTTCGACAACGAGTACGATCGCGCCCTCCGCGACAGGCACGAGTAGTAAGACGAACACCAGTAGACAAAATTCAGTATTACAGCGACGCATGGCCCAAGGTGTTTTTGGTCTGGCGATCGCAGTCCTGGGGCTGATGGCGCTGGGGAGTGCAACTCGAGTTATGAATGCGGGTTTGTCATGTCCCGATTGGCCTCTATGTTATGGACAGGTTTTGCCCAGCCAGCAAATGAATCTTCAGGTGTTTCTGGAGTGGTTTCATCGGCTGGTGGCGACAACTATTGGTCTGGCAACCTTGGGCTTCTTTGTTACAAGTCTTTGGCAAAGACGACAGCTTTCAGCCGGGTTTCCCCAAGCGCTTGGGTTTGCGGTTCTGGTGGTGTTGATGCAAGGTGTTTTGGGCGGTTTGACCGTGACTCAGCTTTTACGATTTGATATTGTGACGGCGCATTTGGGGACGGGGTTGTTCTTTTTTATGACGCTTTTGACGATCGCTATTTCCTTTTTTCCATTTAATACTTCTAGTAACTATGCTCTTCCAACTCATCTCTGGAAGATGGGTTTGGTGGCAGTTGTGTGTATCTACGGTCAGAGCTTAATGGGCGGAGTTGTGGCATCCCGTTGGGCATTGCACCAATGCTTCGGTCAGCAGCAACTTTGTACGGTGATGAATAGTCATCTTTTGGGCGTGATCCCCGCCACATTGTCTGCGATCGCAGTCATTACAATTGCTCTGAGAACACAAACATTACCCCGTAGTTTGCGTTACGTTGTCTACGGAACGGGGCTGTGTTTGGGGCTTCAGCTTTTACTTGGGTATGCAACATTTCGACTACATTTACAGGTTGAAATGTTGACAATCATGCATCAATTCATCGGAGCCTTGTTACTGGGGACAGTTGTCTCGTTTACCGCCGCAACCTATCGGATCAACGGTTTGATTCATTGATCGTGATGTCTATTGATCTGGACTAATGTCTTGACTAAATATTGATTGAAAATTACGCGGAAAACTACACCTAAAAACTACCCATGATGAATTTCTCTGAATCTATAGTTCTCTCCGACGATCGGTTGAATAAGACGTTTGCCGACGTGATCACCAGCTACTACCAACTCACTAAGCCTCGGATTATATTGCTTCTGCTAATTACGACAGCCGGGGGGATGTGGATTGCTGCTGATGGTCAGGTTGATCCTAAATTAGCTTTCGTTACTTTGTTTAGTGGCGCTTGTGCATCGGGTGCGGCCAACACCATGAATTGTTTATACGATCGTGACATTGACGCAATTATGGTTCGCACCAGCAAACGGCCCTTGCCGTCTGGTCGAGTCAGTCCTCGGGATGCCATGATTTTCGCGACTACACTGGCAATTCTTTCGTTTACACTTCTGACCTACTTTGCAAATCTCTTAAGTGCAATCCTGTCGATGTCGGGCATTGTGTTCTATGTATTGGTCTATACCCATTGGCTCAAACGTCACAGCACTCAGAACATTATTATCGGGGGTGCAGCGGGTGCCATTCCCCCACTGGTCGGCTGGGCGGCGGTCACGGGAAGTTTGAGTCTTCCAGCTTGGATTTTATTTGCGATTATCTTTTTGTGGACTCCTCCACATTTTTGGGCACTGGCCATCATGATTCGTGATGATTATGAATCTGTGAAGGTGCCCATGTTGCCTGTGGTTTTTGGTAACAAAGTTACGAGTCAAGAGATTTTGTACTACACCCTAGTATTGATCCCAGCAACGTTAGTTCTGGTCTATCCTTTAGGGGTAATGGGTGCGCTGTACGGTACGATCGCTCTTATTTTAGGAATTGTGTTTGTGAAAAAATCCTGGGAATTGATCCAGCAACCCGAGGATTACCAAACGGCCCGATCGTTGTTTAAATACTCGATTGTTTATATGATGCTGCTATGTGCAGCCATGATGGTGGACAGCTTGCCAATTTTTAACGCAGTTAATGCACAGTTTACAGCTTGGATGACATCCAGCCTCTCAGCTTAATCCTTGGTGAGTTAGTTATGAGCGTTACAATTGACAGCAAAATTCAGGTCAGGACTAGTGATAATGGCGTGAATTCAGATGACATCGCGATCGTCATCCAAAACCTGCAAAAGCGATATGGTACGGTTGACGCGGTAAAAAATGTGTCGCTAGAGGTTCGATCGGGCGAGATCTTCGGACTTCTAGGACCCAATGGTACCGGGAAAACCACGACATTACGATGCCTTTGCACCTTGGTTCAACCCGATCAAGGATTGCTGGAAGTCTATGGAATCTCAGTGACTCAAAATCCCGGTGCCGTTCGTCAACGTTTGGGATATGTCGCCCAAGAAGTCGCGTTGGACAAGATGATGACGGGTCGTGAACTACTGGAAATGCACGGCGATTTATATCATCTGTCTAAACCTCAACGGGCCGAGCGGATTGAATTCGTATTGACCACTTTAGATCTATTGGATTACGCAGATCGGTTGATTGGCACCTATTCTGGTGGATTAAAAAAACGCCTCGATCTCGCGGCTGGATTGCTCCATAATCCACAAATTCTAGTTCTTGATGAACCCACTGCCGGACTTGATATTGAAAGTCGTCAAATCATGTGGACTTTGATTCGACAGTTGCAACAATCTGGCACTACGATTTTAATTACTAGTCATTATCTCGAGGAAATTGATGCTTTAGCCGATCGGGTCGCTATCCTTGATCGCGGGACAGTCATTGCATCGGGCAGTCCGCAGGATCTTAAGAAATCCATTGGCGGCGATCGGGTCACACTCCGGATTCGGGAATTCACGACTTTATCTGAAGCCACTCAAGTTCAAGAACAGTTGCTAAAACTTGATGTGGTTAAATCGGTAACGCTGAATGAATTTCAGGGGAACTCATTGAATCTCGTGGTTAAAGCGCAGTCTGATGTATTAGCCCAAATAGAATCTGAATTAAATGCGCTAAATCTACCCATTTTTGGAATCTCCCGATCGCAGCCTAGCTTAGAAGATGTTTACTTGGCCATAACGGGAAAATGTGTCAGCGAATCTCTAAACTAGTAAGGCTGTCCCCATGCTACGGAATGCTCGACCATCAAATAGATCATCACAGAGTTTAAACACATTATGACTCAATCTACACGCGCTTCCGAATTAGCCGACTCAGTCCAATTTGATTATCCAGACCTGAATCTATCAATTAAACTCTCTCATTTCATCCAAGAAACGCTTGCCCTGACGAAGCGTTTATTTATTCAGCTCATTCGCCGCCCTTCTACCTTAATCGCCGGATTGGTGCAGCCTTTGATGTGGTTGGTGTTATTTGGAGCGTTATTTCAGAATGCACCCGATGGCTTTATGGGCACCTCTGGTCAATATCAAAACTTTTTAGGTGCTGGAGTCATTGTATTTACGGCATTCGGCGGCGCGTTGAATGCGGGATTGCCTGTCATGTTCGATCGGGAATTTGGCTTTTTAAATCGGCTTTTAATGGCTCCATTGGTGTCCCGATCGTCGATTGTCGTTGCATCCGCTATCTTCATTATGGCCCTGAGTTTGCTGCAAACCATTGTTATTATGGGGACCATTGCAACACTAGGGGCAGGGTTGCCTAACGTCTTAGGGATCTTGCTAATCATGGCCATCGTCATGGTGTTAGTGCTCGCTGTCACCTCATTATCGTTAGCCTTAGCCTTCAGTTTAAAAGGACATGTAGAGTTGATTGCCGTTATTTTAGTCACAAATCTACCCCTACTTTTTGCCAGCACCGCTCTCGCACCCCTCAGCTTTATGCCCGCTTGGCTCCAATGGATTGCGCTGCTGAACCCCTTGAGCTATGCCATTGAACCCATTCGCTATATTTATCAACATCCTGATTGGAGTTTGAATGCGATTGCCATTGCGGCCCCTTGGGGTTC
>JAYVUU010000132.1:0-4624 GCA_043787635.1 Synechococcales cyanobacterium
TGTAGCAGATATTAACTAAAGTACGACTACTGAAACAAGAGTTCCTGCAATTGCAAGATTGTTCCTTCCCGTTGGTCAGTCACGCGCCTCTACATCCCCGCGCTAAAGCGTCTGGGTTTTCCGGCGAATTTTGATGATTAGAGAAGTGCTACGATCAAACTAAACTATTTCTAAAGCTGTACCATGTCCAGAACTGCCTTCGATGCGCCGCAATATAAATCCTTCCAACTCCCCGGCGCAAAGCCCCAATATAATCCCGATCGCTATGGTCAAGTTACCCACATTGCCCTAGATCTAAAACTAGATATTCCTAATCAAATTTGCAGTGGAACCTGCACGACAACCCTAGATCCTATTCGTAATGGCATCACCTCGATCATTATGGATGCAGTTGATATGGAAATTGTTTCTATTCAGGTGCTCGGTGAAGATCAAAACTATGATTACGATGGAAAGCAAATTACGACCGAACTGACCAATGCAACGACGATCGGCAATCCCATTAGTTTAGAAATTGCCTATAGATTAGACAAGCCCGATCGGGGAATGTACTTTGTTCACCCGAATGAATATTTCCCCAACAAACCGACTCAAGTCTGGACCCAAGGCGAGGACGAGGATTCACGCTATTGGTTCCCCTGTTTTGACTATCCAGGTCAGTTGGCGAGTTCTGAAATTCGGGTGGAAGTCCCGAGTAGTTTTACGGCAATTTCTAACGGGAAATTAGAGAGCGTTGAAGATAAATCAAACTCTAAAATTTATCACTGGATTCAAACCGAAGTTCATCCGACCTACTTGATGACCTTAGCGGTTGGTGAATTCAGCGAAATTCGGGACGAATGGAACGGTAAGGATATTACCTACTATTTTGAAAAAGGCAAAGACCACGAAGCCCGTTTGACTATGGGCAAAACCCCGCGCATGGTTGAATTCTTCAGCCAAACCTACGGCTATCCTTATGCCTATCCCAAATACGCTCAAGTTTGCGTTGATGACTTCATCTTCGGCGGCATGGAAAATACGTCTACAACCTTACTAACCGATCGTTGCCTGATTGACGATCGGGCGGCCATTGATAACCTACGCGCTGAAACTCTGGTTGCTCACGAACTGGCTCATCAATGGTTTGGCGATTTAGTCGTAATTAAACATTGGTCCCACGCTTGGGTAAAAGAAGGTGCGGCGACCTATGCAGAAGTGTTGTGGTTGACCCATGAATATAGTTCAGATTTAGGTCGATATTATTGGTTAGGACAGGCGCGAGAATATTTAGATGAAGACAGCAGCCGCTATCGCCGGCCCCTCGTCACCCATGTGTATCGGGAAGCGATAGAACTTTACGATCGGCATATTTACGAAAAAGGTGCTTGTGTCTATCACATGATGCGGACTGAACTGGGCGATGAATTGTTCTTTAAAACCATGGCCACGTTCCTCCATGACAATGCTCACAATACTGTGGAGACCATAGATTTACTTCGGGCGGTGGAAAAAACAACCGGACGCAATCTAACCTTTTTGTTTGATCAATATGTCTATCGCGGCGGACATCCTGACTATAAAGTTGAATACAGTTGGGATAATGACTCTAAACTTGCAAAACTGGCGGTGACGCAAACGCAGGTGAATGATGGTGAAACAGAGGGATTATTTGATCTGAAGATTCCGATCGGATTCACAAGTAACGCCGTCAACAAAACATTCACCGTCCGAATTCACCAGCGTGAACAAGCCTTCTATTTCCCACTGGAATCCAAACCTGATTTTGTGAGCTTTGATGTTGGAAACAATACGCTTAAAACAGTCGAACTTGCCTACCCATTGCCCGAACTGAGTTCCCAACTGGTGCAAGATCCTGATTGTCTTTCCCGTTTGATTGCGGCAGAGGCGATCGCGAAAAAAGGGAACCTCGAAGCACTCAAAACCTTAGAAAAAGCATTGTCTACTGAAGCTTTCTGGGGAGTTCGGCTTGAAATAGTCGAGGCGATCGCCACCATCAAACTGGATCAAGTGGGCGCAGTGTTAACCCAAGCATTGCAAGATCCCGAAGCCCGCGTCCGTCGAGCCGCCATCATTGCCCTAGCCGATCAAAAAACTGCCGCCGCCTATCAATCCGTCAAAGCGATCGTCGAAATGGGAGATCCTAGCTACACCACCGAATCCAGTGCGATCGCAGCCCTGGGAACCTTTGCCATGTCAGGATTGCCCGATGCGCCCGATGAATCAGAAGTGTTAGGGATTTTGAAATCGGTTTTAGAAACGCGGGCGGGCTGGAACCAAGTTGTCCGATCGGGTGCAATTTCAGCCCTTGCTAAAATGAAAACCTCTAGTGCGGCCCTAGAACTTCTGCAAACATACACCAGTCCTACTATTCCTCAATCCCTCCGCTTAGCGGCGATTCGGGCATTGGGAGCAATTTCAACGGGACAGAACCCACCCCAACTCGAACAAATCCTAAATCGTCTACGCGAATTGTCCTGCGATCGGTTCTTTTTCACCCAGCTCGCGGTTATTTCGTCTTTAGGACAGATGGAAACAACGAAAGCGATTCCCTTACTCAACAGCTTTGTGAATCTTCCCGATGGACGAGTCAAACGCATGACCGAAGAAGCGATTCAACGAGTTCAGCGTAAATCCGGCAGCGATGCCTCGGTCAAGCAACTGCGTGAAGAACTTGACAACCTGAAGAAAGATAATAAAACCTTAACCAGTCGCCTAGAAGCTTTAGAGGCTAAGGGCTAAGGGGTTTTAATCTAAGTGCTAGGGGGTTTTAAGCAACAAAAAGGGGCGATCGGTTGGGTACGATCGCCCCTTTTATGTTACGAAGTCTTAATCTTAAAAGACATGAAATTTGAAAAGGGATTACATTTCTTAAGGACACATGTTACATTTATTAATGAATGACACATCATTCCATCCCCACACCCACTTCTTACAGAGCATTACTTCATGCAACTTAACAAGATTTTATCTACCGTGTTTAAGACAGATGCTAACTCTAGTGGATTGAATCAGGCCGCTTGGTTAGTGTTTCGCGTGGTTGTAAGCGTCATGATGGTTCACAACGGGGTAAATAAGTTCGAAGACATCGAAGGCTTCTCGAGTGCATACGTCGAAGTCATCGGGTTGCCATTTCCAATTTTCTTCAGTTATCTTGCTGCAACAACCGAGGTCGCCGCATCTCCACTGTTGGCACTAGGTTTGCTAACTCGACCTGCTGCGTTAGGGCTGTTCTCGACCATGGCGGTTGCCATCTATCACCACGTCTTGGTCGCTGGATTCAGCATCCCTTACCTAGAATTGTCTGCGGTCTACGCATCCTGCTTCCTGTTCTTCGTTGTGAACGGTCCAGGTAAGTTCTCTGTTGATACTCTAATCTCCAACGCGTTGACGAAGCGGGCGATCGCGGCTCAATCTAAGCAAGAAGAAAGCTTGGAAAAGTCCTATCAAGCCTCCAGCGTTAAAGTCGGGTCCGAGAGCTAAGATTTACTGAAGCTCTAAACTAACCTAAAAGTCCCCGTCTTTCTAACTCAGAGAGCGGGGATTTTTCAATAAAGGCTACTGGTGGTTTGCAACACCGAGACACTTCAGGATGCGTTAGAAGATTGCCAGGGTTAAGAGAAAGCCTACCGATCGGCGAGAACGATCGATAAAGATTAACCCATTTCGCCCACACCACTTTAAACTAGAAATCATTCCAGCATTCGAGCACATTGATAACGGTATGCTTAATGTTGAACCGTCACCATATTGAGACCTCGCGTGTTTGTTAAACGGCTAGAGCTGACCAACTTTAAATCGTTCGGGGGCACGACTCAGGTTCCAATTTTGCCTGGGTTTACCGTTATTTCAGGCCCAAATGGCTCTGGAAAGTCCAACCTACTGGATGCAATCTTGTTCTGCCTAGGGCTAGCCGGATCTAAGGGAATGCGGGCAGAGCGCTTGCCAGATTTGGTGAATCAGGCTCAAAGTGGACGAGGGCGTACAGTTGAGGCGAGTGTGACGGTGACGTTTGATTTGTCTGATGATTTAGATTTGCTGAAAGATGAAAATATTGATGGCACTATAACCCAGGCGATCGTTCTAGAAAATAATGAATGGAGCGTCACCCGAAAGCTTCGAGTTACACAACAAGGGACTTATACTTCAAATTATTTTATTAATGGTGAATCCTGCACGCTTACTGAATTGCATGAACAACTGAATCGTTTACGGGTCTATCCAGAAGGCTATAACGTTGTGTTGCAGGGGGATGTAACGCGAATTATTTCAATGAATCCGCGTGAACGACGGGAAATTATTGATGAATTGGCTGGGGTTGCTTCGTTCGATCGGAAAATTGTCCAAGCCCGCGAAAAGCTAGATGCGGTTAAAGATCGGGAAGATCGCTATCGGATTGTGGAACGGGAATTGATGGATCAGCGCGATCGGTTATCACAAGACCGGACCAAGGCTGAGAAGTATAAAAAACTGCGGGCCGAAATGCAGCAAAAGTCCCAATGGGAGGCGGTGTTTAAATTCCAGGAAACTCAGAAAAATATCGAGAAAATTACAGCAAAAATAACCCGCAGCGAAACTGAAATTACAACGTTGACGCTACAGATTGAAACTGCTGAAACCCAAA
>JAYVUU010000133.1:0-58133 GCA_043787635.1 Synechococcales cyanobacterium
TGTAGCAGATATTAACTAAAGTACGACTACTGAAACAAGAGTTCCTGCAATTGCAAGATTGTTCCTTCCCGTTGGTCAGTCACGCGCCTCTACATCCCCACGCTAAAGCGTCTGGGTTTTCCGGCGAATTTTGATAAGATACAAAAAACTTCATTTACTTGTCTGGTTCTTGCCTGCGGGATTGGGGTGACGGAATTGTCGGTTCTGTGGGTTTGGTGAAAAGTTGTTGAATTAGGACAAAGCCAAGATAGGACGGTAACAGCAGCACTAGGACACTAACGGTAGCGATGGCGATTTTGGGCCAGGGAGAGCGTTCGCCGTAATTTGTCCGATAGGGGTCGATGGGCATGAGTTCTCCCCGAATCACTTCCCGCATTGCGATCGGACGTTTGAAACGTAGACGACGATCGTCCAATTTTTCCAGCAATATCCATCCGGCGATCGATTCTTCTTCTAGAACTTTTTTTAAAGCTGACGAATCACAGAAAGAGTCTTGGGCCGATCGTAAAATCTTGAATTCCCAACCAACCAGTCTTGGATCAGTATTTTTTGGTTCTTTACTGACGGGCTGATCATCCGTGGGAGCCATGATTTCGTTGGAGTCGTGGAGGGTCAACTGTTCTTCCTCGTCTTGTGAGAGAGCTTGCTCTTGAAGTTGTTGCGACCGAAGCCATAAACCCACCGCCACAGATTGAAGTCCTGAACTTCCGGCAAGAAGGCTAAGAAGTGCGAGTTCACTCATGGGGTTGATGGGGGTTTCTATAGGTAAGCATCGAATAACCAATCCGATCCGATTGATTGTAGACCTACTTTTTTCAATTCGATCGCCTCTGTCATTTCTGTTAATCCCAAATCCCCGATGGGCGTGGGTGCCGAGGCTCCACCAATGATTTTCGGGGCGATAAAGGCATAGAGTTTTTGGACTGATTTATCCTGTATGGCTTGGGCCGCTAAGGTGCCGCCACATTCCCACAGAACCTGGGCATGGCCGCGATCGTATAGGTTTTTCATTACAGAATCTGGGGTTAATACGTCTAGTTCAACGATTTCGACCCCCTGTCGGGTCAGTGCCTTGTGAATATCTTGGGTTGGGTTGGGTTGGGTGAAAATAACCGTTGGGGCTTGGTTGCAGTTCCACAGGTTAGCAACTGTCGGTAACGCTAGCGATCGGCTCATCACTACTCGCAACGGCATCCGATCGCTGACTCCGTGGCAGGTTAGATTGGGATTATCTTTGCGAACGGTATTGCCACCAATGATGACGGCTTGGCAATGGGATCGTAATTCGTGGACCCAGCGCCGCGAATCCGGTGAGGTAATCCAAGCGCTGTGGCCTGTGGTGGTGGCAATTTTTCCGTCGATCGTCATCGCATATTTCAAAAGTCCAAAGGGGCGTTGATGTAAAATTCGATGAACAAACGCTTCATTCAGAGTTTGACATGCTTCTTGTTCAACTCCGATCGTAACAGCGATTCCTGCGGCTTTTAGTCTTTCAATCCCCCGTCCTGCGACTTTAGGGTTTGGATCGACCATCCCGACGACGACTCGGCTGACCCCAGAGGCAATCACTGCATCAGAACAGGGTGGCGTGCGTCCGGTGTGGTTGCAGGGTTCGAGGTTGACGTAAAGGGTAGCACCCAGGGTGGCTTTGCGGGGTTCACGGGATTGATGGGTAGCCGATCTCAAGGCAAAAACTTCAGCGTGGGGTTCCCCTGCTTTGGGATGGTAGCCTTCGCCGATAATTTTTTCGTCTTTGACAATGACGCAGCCCACCATGGGGTTGGGGGCAGTGTCCCCGATGGCACGACGGGCAAGGTCTAGACAGCGCTGCATGTAACGGCGATCGTCGTCTGAGAATAGTTGGGGCAAATCGATCACGGCGGGCTACCAAGAGGGATCATTAAATAAATGAATGGTGATGGTTTCAAGATTGGGAATAGCTGTAATACAGCCTCGCACATCTTCGCCGTTCATTTCCACTTCACAGGCATTGCAAGAGCCGACCATACATCCAGTAGGAATGCTGATGTTTGCCCGTGTTGCGACCGTGAGCAATGATTCGCCAGGAGTGGCCGTAATGGTGATGTTGTCTGGAAAAAAAGTGATAGTGCTGGAGTTCATTGAACGATCGTAAATGATAGGTGAGGTTTTGAACTAGCAAATCTAAATGGTAGAGTGGTTTGCCAAAGAATCGTAAGGTGAAGGAATGGGATTTGGGAGTATTGTTATGCTGATCGTTACCGTATTAACGGGCAGCGTTGGGCAATTTTTTCTGAAAAAAGGTGCAGATAAATTGGGGGCAGTGTCAGGGAGCAATTTTGTTAGTCACATTTTAGGAATCGCAATGATTCCAGAGTTACTCTTTGGACTGGCTTGTTATGCTGGGGGCGCTGTTTTATATATTTTAATTTTGACCCGTGTGCCGTTGAGCGTGTTAGCTCCATCTGTGGCATTTCAGTATGTGATTGCAGTAATGGTTGGAAAATATGCCTTTGGGGACGAGGTTCCAGGGTATCGCTGGTTTGGTTTGGGCATGATTATTTGTGGTGTGATGTTGGTTATTTTAAAGAAGTAGTGGTTGACACTCCTCGGCCTGAAGGCGCAAGGATTCTTGGTTCAGCGAGACCACTTAAACTAGATACCTTGCAGTGTCTAACCCAGAGGTGGGACTCTCCCCAAGCGACTTCGGGTATGCCCTACCCGAGTTGGATTGCTCCAAGTTCTTTTTTGATTTTGAAACGATTAGATCTCAAAAAACGGTTTGCCTAGCTCTTCTGAATCTTTTACCTGCTGCGAGGTGGAGTCTAGAAAAATGCAGCAAAACCGCATAGATTCAGTTTTCAAGGTGCAGTGCTTTGCCGTTTGGCAGCAAGGTTTTAGAGTGGTTGATTACCTTTTCCACTCTAAAATGACACTTATCAATTAGATCGAAATTTAAAACATTCGTTCTAAAACATTGGCGGTTAGTTGGCCGGTCCTAGCCCAACTGAACAGCTTGGCGCGCTGTAAACCTCTCGATCGCAAATCATTTCGCAGCGAACTGTCCGCAATCACGTCTGCAATCGCTCTCGCAATCTCACCCACATTAGTCGGGTCCACCAAAATTGCTGCATCGCCTGCGACTTCCGGCATCGATGACACACTAGACGTAATCACAGGCGTTCCACAGGCCATGGCTTCAAGAATAGTCAACCCAAAGCCTTCCCAAAGACTTGGAAACACCAGCGCGATCGCATGATTGATCAAAACGGGTAGTTCCTTATAGTCTACATAGCTGAGAATTTTGAGTTTGATACCCAAATCCCAAGCTAATCCTTCAATGGTTGGGGTGTAGCGCGGATCGTCAGGACCAGCAATCCAAAATTCATAGTCTTGATAATTGGGGATTTGGGCAAAAGCGCGCAACGCCCGATCGAGGTTTTTGTACGGGTCCGATCGGCCCAAGTAAAGCACATAATTTTGGGTCGGTAAGTCAAGAAACCTAAAGTTTTGCCGATCATACGCCAGCGGAATCACCGTCATTTTCTTTGCATCAATTCCACAGAATTCCATTGCATCATTCGCCGTCGCTTCAGAGATACATATGATGTGTTTTGATTGCTTCAATACCAGTGGGATGAAGTAGCGATAGTACTTAAATAAAAGTGTTTTAGACTTAAGATATCGGTAGGGAATGAAGTCATAAAGCGTGATAACAGACGACGTTCGTGACCAAAGTGGAATCTCAGGGATGGGGGAAAATAGCAAACTCGCCTGATATTTCCGAGCCTGACGTGACAATTGGAATTGGGTCCACAGCAAGCGTCGAACATGACCTTTTGTTCCATAGTCAGGGTTTATATTAGCCGGGGCTGGTTGAAGGTCTAAATCAGGATGAGCTAATTTCCACTCTGGTAATGCGGCTTCACCAATTAGAATAGTGGGTGATAACGATCGTAAATGGGGAATAACATTTTGCGCATATACAGTATGCCCCGTCGGACGTTGACTGAGATGGGAAAGATTGATCACTAGACGGTCGATCGTCATACAAAACCTAAAATATATTTTAATAAGAACGTTCTACAATTAACTTCTGACTGACAAATGAGAATTTAATAGTGATATCTAGTAATGATGCTGGAATTTATTTGATTTCTGCGTTGGGTTTGGGACACGGCATGGCCATGTCCCTACGATTTCTAGAACCCAAGTTCAACTATTTTAATGCGCTGCCATCTTCTCTCGCTGCTTTTTTCACCGCTTCTGCCACTGCCGGAGCAACCCTAGAATCGAATGCTGACGGTACAATATTGGTCTTGCTTATTTCGTCATCACCGACCAGAGAGGCGATCGCAAGAGCCGCTTGCAAATACATATTTGTGGTTAATCTCGTCGCACGACAATCTAATGCGCCTCGGAAGAGTCCGGGGAATGCCAATACATTGTTGATTTGATTTGGGTAATCGCTGCGTCCGGTGGCCATAATTGCCACAATCCCTTGAACTAATTCGGGCTGAATTTCAGGTATAGGATTAGCCATGGCAAATACAATAGGACTTGCATTCATCGACTTGACCATCTCAACACTCACTACACCCGGCGCACTCAAGCCCAAGAATACATCGGCTCCCCGCATTGCCAAACTCAAATCACCAGCAGCCTCAACCGCAAAGGCACGCTTTGAATCATTAAGATCTTGACGATCAATCGATACAATCCCCTTAGAATCGCAAATCCAAATATCCGTTGCACCGCCTTTTTTTAATAATGTCCCAACCGCAATACCCGCAGCACCTGCACCATTGATCACAATGCGAACTTGGGACAATGGCTTTTTCACCAACTTCAATGCATTGGTCAATGCTGCGAGAACGACAATAGCCGTGCCGTGTTGATCATCATGAAAAATTGGAATATTCAATTCCTTTTGCAATCGTGCTTCAATCTCAAAACAACGGGGAGCCGCAATATCTTCAAGATTCACTCCACCAAACACTGGCGCAATCCGTTTGACGGTTTCAATAATTTCCTCAGTATCCTGAGTTGCAAGGCAAATGGGAAAAGCATCCACTCCGCCAAATTCCTTAAACAACATCGCCTTCCCTTCCATCACGGGCATAGAGGCTTCGGCTCCTATGTTTCCCAGCCCCAGCACCGCGCTACCGTCCGTCACGATCGCCACCATATTTTGCTTTGCGGTCAATTCATAAACTCGTTCAGGGTCGGCGGCGATCGCCATACAAACTCGACCAACACCGGGCGTATAGGCCATAGCCAGATCGGATTGTTGGGTGAGGGGAAAACGGCTATTCACCGTAATTTTTCCCCCTTGATGCATCGCAAAGGTCCGATCGGCTGCACTCAATACAATGACATCAGGAATCGCACTAACTGCCGCCGTAATCGCTGCCGCATGATCTTCGCTGGAGGCATCAACATTGATCGATCGATGGATACGATCGCGAGTTTGTTCGATTAGGTCAATCTGACCCAGATTTCCCCCAAGATCAGAAATAGCTGTAATGATGGCGCTAAGCATTCCAGGCCGATTCGGGAGTTGGAGCTGAAGGGCGATACTGTAACTTGGGTTCGGGTTCAGAGTTGCCATATAAAACAAAGTCCAGCTTTGGAAGCATAAGGTCAGCCTTTGATTTTAAGATCAATTCGGCCATCTAGAGCCGGATACTCTGCAAAATCCTGACACAATGGAACAGTCATGCTTGCTAGTAAGAGGCTGTTTATGCCGACGCTCTACACCGAAATTGTGATTGAAGCACCTCGTCAGGCGGTGTGGGACGCGTTGGTCTATAAAGATCGCTGGCGATTCTGGAATACATTTTTATACGATTGTAGTCCCCGGGCTGGGTTTGTACCGGGGCAGGATATTCTGTTGGCGGTGCGGCGAGTGCCAGGAGACGAACCGATCGAGTTTCGGGCGAAGGTTCGACAGGTGATGGATGGGTACGGGGTGCAGTGGCGGGCAGTGATTCCGGGGTTTGCCAGCGAGGTCTCCATGGAGTTGCAGGGAGTTGGACCCGATCGCACCAAATATCTCTATCAAGAAAGAATCTCCGGGACAATTGGGCGGTTTGCCCTATCATTCATTCGCGATGACCAAATGCAAGGAATGCGACGCATGGCCCAAGAACTTAAACACTATTCCGAGGCACTTTAATATCGCACAACCCCGGCGCTTAATCTAAGGGTGCAGCCGCTTTTGCCTCCACGGATTCAACCTGTTGATTTCCAGGCACAAACGATCGGTCTGCCCCTTGAGGAATAGGTTGGGGCTTAGCTATTTCAACGCCGTTCACAATGGCACCTAAAAAATTAATAGTCTCTGATTCACTCAGTTGTTCTGTTACCCCGTTCCTCGAACTCTTCTACTTTCCCGCTTTATCAGGAACTACGCCAAAGTTTAATAAACTGATCCATCGTTTGGGGTGAGAGCTGTTTCTGTAGATCCTGAAGGGCTTTGTCTTGATGCGGTAATGCTTTGTAACTCTTGCAGACATTGGTTAGGAGCAGTGGGGTCGTCGCCATGGAAGAGGTTGCCCCTACTTGTCGCCATTGCTGAGTAAAGGTCTGGATGATGGATGGTGCGATCGTTTGACTGAGCCAATTTAGGGCTTTGTCTTGGTGCGCTAACGATTTGTAGCTTTTGCAAACATTCACTAAAGTTGAAACGGATGGGGGGACCGGGATGCTATTGGACATGAGCGCAGACCAAGTACGCCCGCCAACAATGCCGTCTGGTAGTAAGCCGACTGATTTTTGGAAATTCATCACGGCTTGTCCAGTACGTGGACCAAACTGACCATCGGCGGTACCAATATTTGCGCCTTTGGCATTGAGTAAGCCTTGAAGTTCTGCGACAATTTTACCCGATCGGCCTTGGCGCAACGGTGCTTTTGAGTTGAGCAAGGTTTGTAAGGTATCGAGATCACCATTGAAATTATTCATGTCACAGGCTCCCGAAATTCCAGGAACGCTGCCAGATTCACTGTATTGATGGAAGGTCCAAGATTTCCAGCTGCCCGGTACCCACGGATTATTGGTCTCGTAATGGGCAATCCAGAGGCGATAGTTGCTCCCCAAGCGCGGCGTATTTTTTAGAGATTCGTTCCAGAAATTGGGATAGGTGTAGATGATTGGACGACGACCGATCGACGCTTCAACAGTATCGAGCCAAATTCCCGCTTTATCAATCACGGTATCTGGATCCAGACCATAGCTTTTTTCTAAATCTAGTACAGGGGGAAGATCGTTAGTTTCCCAATTCGATCGGGTCAGATCTAAAAAGTTTTTGGCTTGAACTTTTGGGTCTTTACTGGCGATAAAAAAATGATAGGCACTACGAATGATTCCCACGCTGCGCAGACCCGCCCAGTTCTTTGCAAACATTGGGTCTTGGCTTTCCACGCCTTCGGTCGCTTTAACAAAACAGTACGTCACGCCGCTATCGGCAACCGCTTTCCAGTTGATGTCATTTTGATATTCAGAAACATCAATTCCCTTTAACATCTGATCTTCTCCAGCGTTGCGTGACTTACGCATTATTCTACACAGTCGCTCTGACATCGCCCAA
Organism: Synechococcales cyanobacterium; assembly: GCA_043787635.1. Taxonomy (GTDB): domain Bacteria; phylum Cyanobacteriota; class Cyanobacteriia; order Leptolyngbyales; family Leptolyngbyaceae; genus JAAFJU01. Next base: position 7,571 of record JAYVUU010000133.1, read on the forward strand.
TTTTATAGTTCTGCGGGATTGCTTCGGGGTATAACAGAGGCAGCGGTTTTTAATATATTTAGTAGCGATCGGGAGCCAGAGATTATGGTGTTCAATGCAAGTGTCTTAGGCTTAAGCGCCATACAGCGTGGGGCAAAAAACGACCTGACCCTGGCTTGGCAGCGTTTCTTGCGAGATAAAAGCTTGCCCGTGGGTACGCCTGACGGAGACTTTGGCAAGGCTACCGATACCGCCACCCGCACCTATCAAACCAATAACAAATTGCCCGTGACGGGAGTTGTTGATGCTGCAACCTATCAAGTGGCACTGCAACAAAATTTTATTTTTTATGTGGCAAACCTAACAGCATCCAAACTTTTGCAGGCGCTGAACTATGGCTTAGACGAAGTAAAAGATTTGCAACGATCGCTGACAACGATCGGCAAACTGACCCCCATTCTTCAACCGGATGGAGCCTTTGGGGCCAACAGCACGCGAGGTCTCGTGGAGGTTTATAAGCGGCTTGATACCAAATTCCGATCGACCTTAGCCGCGCAATTATCACCCGCAACCAAGAAGAAGATTGGGACAGATTTTGACCCCGGTCTTGATATCCTGACAGAGTTTTCTAGGCGGTTACGACAACGTCTCAGCGGCAAAGAATGGGTTGAGTTTAAACGGGCGAGTCGTTCTCTAGATGATCTCGCATCGCCATTTCGTCAAAAAGCTAGAGCCTTTTTAAAAGCCGTTGAAGACGCGGGTGCAGTTGTCAAAATAAATAATACACTTCGACCACCTGAACGAGTTCATTTAATGCATTACTCCTATCGAGTGTCGGCTGAAGGCTTGGCTCCGCAAGATGTTCCGACATTTCCTGGGGTAAATATTGACTGGGTTCATTATACCCCCGCGCTTTCTGTCAAGATGGCTGAGGAAATGGTTGAAGCCTATGATATTGCATTTCGGCCTGCCTTACGATCGAACCATACCATTGGCTATGCGGTTGATTGCGAGATTGATTGGAGCAAACCGATTCGGGTCAAAGATGCAAATGGTAAATTTGTTCAATTAGAGGGTCCCGGTGAGGGTTGGAATGATGAAGATTTGTGGGCCGTAGGTGAAACCTATGAGGTTTATAAATTGCCTGCTGATGCCCCGCATTGGTCGATTGATGGCTATTAGAATCTAACCAAGTTGCGATGAGTTGGGATCCACTAGATTCGATCGGGTGGTGTGAAAGTGGGTGTAGTCAATATACCGATCGCCCACTTGATCAATATAAATAATATCTACAAACTGATGGTCCCAAAGAATATCATTAATGTCGTAGATATTGCGGACGTGAATGTTGTAGCTTACAGTTTCATCAATTCCTGCGATCGAAATAATCAATTGCCCATTAACGGCTCCAAATTCTTCAGCAGTCATCTTGTATAGCGGACTCGCTGAATCAATGGTATGCATGATGTTCCAACTTAGGGCAAAACTTGGGGTATGGGCACGGGACAAGCCCAGCGAATAAAACCGTCGCATTCGACTCCCTTCTATTGTCATTTCGTCACGGGTAAAGTAGAGCTGGGCTTGGGCTTCAACAATATGATTGCTGCGTTCATTCGCGGCCCTCAAGATCAATGTGGGGATACCGTTGTAGGTGGTGATCAAAGCATGATGGCTGAAAATAACCCGTGCCGATGGCCGTGAAAATCTAGAGAATCCCAGTCCTGTGACAATGGCGACACTTAGCAAACTAATGATTGATTCTATGGTGACAATGATGTTTGCGTAGGACGTTTTGGGTGACATTACCCCATATCCAATAGAAGAAAATGTCTGCACGCTGAAAAAGAATGAATCCTCAAAGTGTCCGGTCCTTGCGCCCACGATACAATCGCCGCCCATTAGATAGAATGTTGCGAACACACCATTGACGCATAGATAGCCGATCGCAATCAGCAGAAAAAACGTGCTCCAAGAAACCGACAGCATCAAATGATAGGGATCTCGCCAATATTGTTGCCAGATATTTCCAGTATCGATACTAAATTTTGCACCATGACGGGCAATGCGGACGGGGCGTTGATGGCGACGGCTAAAGGATAGGGGAGACTTCATGGAGTGCAACAGATCAGGACTTCTGGGTATATCGTAAGATTTTTAAGCAGTCTATGCTAATTTCCTAAAAAGACAGACCATAATGGTCTCGGTTAATTTATTGAGACTATCACTATGGCCAGAACCCCAAGCGAATACGCCATCCATCTGCTAATGGTAGGCGGACATCGGGAACAGGTCCGTTTTCCTGCACTGCAAGACTTTCAGAAGTGGTACAAGTCTGAGGTGGAGGCTAAAGCGAACTCGAATGATTTTGTACAGGTGCCGATTAGAAATATTCAGGGCGAGTATATGGTCATTCGTCCATCGGCTATTCTAGGGATCCGAGTAGAGCCGATTTTCTCCGGTAGCGTCGATCGGTATAGCTAGTCCATGGTTCTCACTGCGTTAAGTCGTGAATTAAGTTGTGAAATTGGGTAAGGGGAGCAAGTGGAATGAGGCAATGGAATTATCGGTCAGCGATCGCCGGAGGCTTTGTTTTGGCAGCTCTTGTCACCGCTGCTCCGGTTGAGTCCAGAGAGATAACGGTTGGGTGCGAGGGTTCGGCTGTTCCCCTGACACCACCATTGCCAAGTTCTAGCCCCGTATCCGCTCTTCCCGTTCCAGCGCTGCAACGCCTGACGACAGCGCCCAATGACCTGGGGTTCGATCGGACTCTTTTTGGTCGGAATAACGATCGATCGGCATTACTAAAATCGATCGATCGGAGCCTTACCTATTTACAAACGGATGCCGCCGATCGCACCTATGCGAGTTATCCGATCGTTGGCGTGACGCGGATCCGAGTGCTGCGATCGTTGCGCCGATTTCGCAGTTTAGTCGAGACCAGCAAAACGCCTGAACAGTTGCAGCAGCGAGTGATTCGAGAGTTCGATTTTTATGAATCTTCAGGTCAAGATGGCAAGGGGACGGTTGATTTTACCGGATACTTTGAACCCGTGTATGCCGCAAGTCGTGAACCCAATGCCATGTATCCCTATCCGCTCTACCGTCAGCCTAGCGGCTTTGCAAATTGGCCCAAGCCTCACCCCACGAGAGCCGAACTCGAAGGCAGCAATGGACTGAGCGCTCAACAAGGCAAACTCAAGGGGACAGAATTGGTGTGGATGAGCGATCGGCTTCAGGCGTTTCTAGTTCAGGTGCAAGGTTCGGCGCGGCTGTCTCTAACCGATGGTACGACCATGGCGATCGGGTTTGATGGAACTACTGATTATCCCTATGTTGGGATTGGGCGAGAATTGATCAAAGATGGAAAATTTAAGTTAGAGGAGCTAACGTTACCAAAAATTCTGCAATATTTCCAAGATAATCCAGCCGATCTTGATCTCTATTTGCCTCGAAACAATCGCTTTGTCTTTTTCCGCAACACCCAGGGCGCACTCGCAACAGGTAGCCTCGGCTTTCCCGTCACCGCAAATCGGAGCATTGCCACAGATAAGAAAAAAATGCCACCGGGTGCCCTCGCTTTGATTGATACTGAGTTACCCAATAATCAGCTAATTCCGGAGCGGGTTGGGCAATTTGTTTTAGACCAAGATACAGGCGGCGCGATCGTCGGTCCGGGTCGTGTAGATGTGTTCATGGGGACGGGCGATCGGGCAAAAGCAAAAGCTGGATTAGTCCGATCGATCGGAAAACTCTATTACTTATTGCTGAAATGAATAGAGTTCTAGAAGATTGCCAAATTTCTTAGGAGTGAGGATTTAATACGATCGACATTTTCAATTAAGACGTTGAATATCTAGAATTTTCTCGTTGGGTTTAGGACACGGCAAGCCATGTCCCTACAGGTCTGGGTTCCAAGAGTGGTAGGGGGTAGCCACGTTCCGATAGATCCAGATTCCAAGACCCGTAGAGATATGTCACATCCATACAGCTCTAGGTTCCAAGACTCGTAGGGGCATGGCTCGCCGTGCCCCAAACCCCACGAAAAGATCAAATAAACTCCACGATTTATTCAACCCTCATTCCTTAAAACGTTGTCTAATTTCAAAATTAATAGCTGATCTCATTGTTTCTCGATTGGGCAATAATTCCATGCTTCGGGGCAAAAAACATTGAAAGCACAAACAAAACCGTCTGTAATACAACAATGCATCCGCCCGTTGAACCATCAATGTGATAGCTAAGGTAGGTGCCCATCACACTGGAAAAAACGCCAGAAGTCATAGCAATTAATGTCATGTGATCAAACCGATCGCTCCATAAATAGGCCGTCGCCCCCGGAGTGACCAGCATTGCAACCACCAAAATAATCCCGACCGTCTGAAGCCCTGCGACGGCAGTTAGGGAGAGTAATGACAGTAAGGTGTAGTAGAGAAACGTGATATTCAATCCGATCGATCGGGCATGGGTCGAATCAAAACAAAACAGAATCAAATCTTTCCGTAAAACGGTTAAGGTGACTAATGTAATAACACTGATAACTATAGTTTGAATAATATCAGAATCAGAAATACCCAAGACATTACCAAATAAGATATGGGTTAAATCAATAGTGCTTCTGATTTTAGAAACTAGAACCAACCCTAAGGCAAAAAAACCTGTGAACACTAAACCAATAACGGTATCTTCCTTAATTCGAGTTTTGGCTTTAACAAATCCGATCGCAATTACAGACCCAACCCCAAACACAAAGGCACCGATCGCCAATGGGATATTCATCATGTAGGCAATGACAACGCCGGGTAACACCGCGTGGGAAACAGCATCCCCCATTAAAGCCCAGCCCTTTAGGGTCATATAGCAGGACAGCGCCGAACAGACTAACCCCACCAATGCACTCACCAAAACGGCTTTCACCATAAATTCATGCTGCATCGGCACAATAAACCAATCAATCAATTCCTGAACAAAATCCATGGTAACAATGCCTAATTCTAATAGCGAGAGTTCATTTTTGCCCCAGAAAAATCTCCCACTGAACCCTCAAAGGTGCGAGAAAGATTTTCTTCGGTGAACACCTCAGAGGTGCGACCATAGGCCAAAATTGTGCGATTGATTAAAACAACTTGATCGCAAAAGGTCGTGATGGAGGCGAGATCATGGGTTGAAATTAGAATGGTATGTCCCGCCTGACGTAGTTCCATCAGCATATCAATCATGAGTTTTTCAGTTTTAATATCAACTCCTGCAAAGGGTTCATCTAACAATAAAACAGTTCCCTGTTGAGCCAGTGCCCGTGCAAAGAATGCCCGCTTTTTTTGTCCTCCAGACAGTTCCCCAATTTGTTTAAATCGCATGTCCCAAAGCCCGACCCGTTCGAGGCTTTCTTGCACAATACGTTTATCGATCGATCGGGGCATACGCAACCAATTCATATAACCGTAGCGACCCATCATCACCACATCATAGACATTCACGGGAAAGTTCCAGTCCACTTCTTCAGATTGTGGAACATAGGCGACGAGGTTACGTTTTTGGACTTGACGAATGGGTAACCCCTGAATTGAAACGGTTCCTCGGACAGGTTTAACAAATCCCATAATGGCCTTAAACAGCGTCGATTTTCCCGCGCCATTCATGCCCACTAATCCGCAAATAACGCCCTCTTCAAGCTTAATAGAGGCACTATGCAACGCAACTTTACCGTGATAGGCAACGGTTACATTTTCAATATCAATACTGATGGCTGCCATAGTTAAGTCTCCTTTAGTTGCTTGTTAAGCCATTCGTTAAGGTATTTACATTGTATTCCAACAGCTTCAGGTAAGTCGAAGCGGGACCATTCGCAGGCGATAGGGAATCTACATAAAATACCCCCGCAAATTTTGCCCCTGTTTCCTTTGCGACTTGTCGTTGAGCTTTATCACTCACAGTACTTTCACAAAACACTGCTGGAATTTTGTTCTCTTTTACGGTGTTGATCACCTTTTCAACTTGCTTTGGGGTAGCTAGTTGTTCCGCATTGACGGGCCAAATGTAAACCTCTTTGAGACCATAGTCACGGGTGATGTAGGAAAATGCGCCTTCACAGCTCACCATGTAGCGTTTGTCTGGGGGAATGGTGGCGATCGCAGTTTTGAGTTTAATATCGATCGCCTTGATTTGATTGCTGTAGTCTGCCGCATTTTTATTATAAGTTTCGGTATTTGGGGAATCGAGTTCAACTAATGCTCTACGGATATTTTCAACATAGATAACGGCATTTTGAGGCGACATCCAGGCATGAGGATTAGGTTTGCCTTTGTATGAATCTTCTGAAATATCAACAGGTTTGATGCCATCACTCAAGGTCAAATGGGAGACTTTTGGAAAATTACTGTAAAAACGATCGGCCCACCGCTCCAAATTTAAGCCATTATCCAAAATCAAATCTGCCCCTTTGCCCCGCGTTAAATCGCTGGGAGTGGGTTCATAGCCATGGACTTCAGAGCCTGGTTTTGTAATAGATTCAACGATCGCTTTATCCCCCGCCACGTTTTGAACCATGTCTGCTAAGACCGTAAATGTGGTGAGAATGGCTTTTTTGCCCGATCGGGAATCTCTAGGATTGCTCGTGGTGCTGCGATCGGATTTGGTCATGGTAGGCGTGACCGCACAACTGCTGATCCAGGTTCCAGCCAAAACAATCAAAACACCCATCCAGAGACGTTTTGAGCTGTTATTTTGCCTGGTATAAGTAGGATTGCTCACCCTCAAAAAACTCTCATTATCATTTCATATTTCAAATAATCTATCATAAATTTATGACAAGTGAAAGGATTATGAAACCGATCGTCATCCCATAAACTAATTTTCCTTTTTCGATAACTAGGGTTGGTTGTAGGATGGAACCATCAGGCTTTGGGTGTCTTGGATGTGAGCCTTAACGGTTTATTTTGAAATCTAAACAGTAATAATTATGAAGCTCCAGAATATTTGGTCAAGATTAGGCAAGGTGCTGGCTGGAACCCTATTGTTGTTTTGTTCCATGCTGCTAACGGGATGTGTAGACTATCAGCTTGACGTACATCTTGACAGCCCGCACCAAGGTAATATTACCCAAACTATTCATATTGCTAATGATGCGAACCCCACCGCTCGCGCATTAATTGAACGCATTCAGCAGCAGAGCCGATCGGTCCAAGGACACTACAAAATGGTGTCAAAGCAAGATATCTCTGTCACGATTCCATTCCACACAGTAAAAGAGCTGGAATCAAAATTTAACGATTTTTTCAGGGCTGAAGATTCAGGTACTGCGCTACCGAAAATTATTTCAAATCTTACGGTGAAACAACGCAATGCCTTGTTATTTGAATACGATCGGCTTGCCTTTGATCTTGATTTGAGTGGGCTGGCAATAGATGGAACCCAGGAATTTGTGGATCCAGACCAACTTTTTAATTTAGGATTGACCGTGAACGGGGCGGCGTGGGAGCTAAAGGCAGGACAGAAAAATCACATTGAAACAGCGCTTTGGATGCCAATGCCTCTAGGATTCGGTGCATTGGTCATAGTTGCTATTGTGTCAGGTGGAATGGCGGTTCGGAATCGATCGGCAGCGAATTAGGAGCGATGTAATGAGTCGATCGACCCGTGATTTAAAACGGTTACTTTATTTTGGATTATTGTTCCCCTTACTTGCCCTGAATGTTTGGATGCTTGGGGTGTTGCTGACCTATTTTCAGCAACTAGTGACCCTGTTAATTGTGTCGGCCATTCTGGCGTTTCTATTAGATTATCCAGTGCGCGCCTTTGAGCGAATGCAAATTCCCCGAACGATCGGAATAATCATTGTGCTACTGATGACTGTGACCTGTTTGGTTGTGGTTGGCGTGACGGTCATTCCAATTTTGATTGAGCAGAGTGCGCAGCTTTTTAGAAATCTTCCCAATTGGTTAGAGGTCGGAAAATCCCATGGAATTGCGCTGGAATCTTGGGTAAAGCTTCGGAATCTACCGATCGATTTACAGGGAGTGAGTGGTCGCTTAATTGGGCAAATTGAAAGCCAGGGTCAGGAATTGGCAAAGCAAGCTCTGGGGTTTGCGATCGGTACGTTATCCAGCGTTGTGGATGCGATATTGGTGATTGTGATGGCCTTCTACATGCTGTTGTACGGTGGTCAGCTTTGGGAGGGTTTAACTTCGGTGTTGCCCTATCCGTTTGGTAAGGCATTCGCGGTTGCATTACGGCTTAACTTTCACAATTTCTTCTTGAGCCAATTTGTATTGGCATTATTTATGACGGTGGCATTGATTCCTATATTTTTGATTTTAAAGGTGCCCTATGCGTTGTTGTTTGCCCTATTAATTGGTATTGCAGAATTAATTCCATTCATCGGAGCAGCCCTAGGGATTGGATTGGTGACAGGGTTAGTACTATTGCAGGATTTCGGGCTGTCGGTGTGGGTGGGAGTGGCGGCAACGGTACTTCAGCAAGTTCGAGACAATGTGATTGCACCAAAACTCATGAGCGACTTTACGGGATTGAATCCAATTTGGATTTTTGTGTCCCTACTATTGGGATTAAAGATTGCGGGACTGCTGGGGGTATTTATTGCGGTACCGATCGCGGGAACCGTGAAGGCCACGATCGATGCATTAAGTCAGAAGCAAGCCATGGCGCTACAGGAGAACGCGATCGTGGTTTTAGATGACGGCTAAATAGCTACAAATCACCATCTTATTCATTAGGCTAGGCTTTGTATGTACAACTTGATCTATTCGTATTCGCATTGAAACTCGATCCCCCTAGCCCCCTTAAAAAGGGGGAACAAGAGCAAATCTTATTTCATAGTCCCCCTTTTTAAGGGGGATTTAGGGGGATCGGGGCTAGTTGTGGAGAACAGTTTTCAGACTTGCATCCATACAGTAGCTCACCTAATAGGATCGTGAATTGATTGCAGCTTTATGGAATAACTGAAATCAATTCACGGACAAAATCATCGGAGAGAATTTCTCCTTTTTGATAGCGCAATTTGATTTGGCTGAGTTTCTGCAATCGGGCCGCCGCATCACTGACCACCGAGGGCGTTGCGGGCGGCGTTGAAGTACTGGTTAGCTTGCGGGCTTCGTCTTTGAGTTGACGGGCGATAGCGGTGGTGACAATTCCAGTAATGGGAAGGCGGCGGATACGTTGGTATTCCTTAACAAGACGGAAGGTTTGATTGCCGTAGTAGCCACTAATCCGAAATTTTTTGGCGATCGGAACAGAGTCAGAGCCATCCATTTCACCTAAAATACTTTTGCTTGTTTGGGAATCAGCGAGCAATACAATTTTGAGATTGTTTTGCACATCTCGCACTTGACTATCAATCAAATTGTAGAGGTCCTCACCGATTTCGCCCGTTGCAGGGATTGTCCGATCGCGTTGAAACTGAAACACCGCCGATCGGGTGTAGGCATCTAATGTCGTCGAATTGCGGATAGGTGTCGCACTCGTCGTACTGCCCGCTGCTACCGCGTCAAAGACTCCATTTTCGTTGCCAATGCCAAACAGTCCACGTGGTCCCATGGCATATCCGAGGCCGTCGAGATTATCCCGGAGATGCATCAAAACATCTTGTGTCAATGTAAATGCCATAGCAAAAACCTAAAACTAAGGTAGAACAGAACAGATCTTTCTAGTATTGTGCCTGGGATTGGGCAAAGCGTCAGCTTATACTCGATGAGATCTAAGCAATTGTCTCTTGAACCCGTCGTCATGCCTGAACCGTCTTCCAAATCTCCAGCCCTCAACCCGTCGTCTATTGTTGAAAACATTAAGGTTTTAGCGATCGCTTTAGTCATTGCCCTAGTGGTGCGGACATTTGTTGCTGAACCTCGATTTATTCCCTCTGGATCCATGGAGCCGACCATGTTGATTAACGATCGGTTTATCGCGGAGAAGGTTTCCTATCGGTTTCGGAATCCGATCGCCGGGGAAATCGTTATTTTCAGTGCCCCGGAAGCGTTGCAAAAGATGGCGGGCTATGGCAGCGATCAGGTGTTGATCAAACGAATTATCGGTCTACCGGGCGATCGGATTGCGATTCACAAGCTAACAGTCTTGGTAAACGGTGTAGCGCTGACGGAGCCTTATATCAAGGCCGCTCCAAACTATGACTGTCCGGGGATGTCATCGGAAGATTCCAGTTTTTGTCAGAGTCTCGCACCGACGAACCCAGATAGTTTTGAAGTTCCGCCGGAAATGTATTTTGTCATGGGAGATAACCGGAATAATAGTGCGGATTCTCATGTGTGGGGATTTCTGCCAAAGCGCAACATCATTGGTCGAGCCATTGTGCGGTTTTTCCCGATCGATCGCATGGGTGGTCTGTCCGATCGTTTTTTCTAGAATTAAGAATGATCTGCTTCAAGTTTTCTCATCGGAATTATTTCCAACTGCCAATTTTGAGCTTGCTTCAACGCATTTAATTGACCTTGAGCAATCAGCCAAAATGCAGTCCGAGTCCGAAGACGAGCGATCGCAACAGGGGTCGAACCCGGATGATCTGGAAAGCTAACACCCCCACAAAAACCACCTAAATTATTGAGATTGAGGCGAAAATGATCATTGATGAAATAGCCCCGATCGGGAAGTGGGAATTCGGCGTAAACATGGTGACGACCTTTCCAGGGTTGGACGACGATTCTAGTGGGTTGGAGTCGAGTTGGAACGACCTCAGCGGCTACAGCAGTTGACCAAGTTGGATCGCAGGCTGAGGCGGTGCGTGGTCCATCGGGTAGGTCGATGTCGTCGGATAGAAGTGCAACCAAAACGCCACTACTCATGAGGACGATCGTCAGGATTATGGCAGCGCTGGCAAGGGTGAGTTTAAACTTTGGCACAGGTTTCAGGGAAAGGAACGTTGTTAGTTAGAGAGCGGTGAATTTAGAATGGCTGTTACTTGTGGTCGGAGTATGGCAGCAACATAGCAAGGAGATGTCGCAAAGGAATGTCAACGTCCCCAGCGAATTGCCCTATGCTAGTTGCGGTCTCGAAATGTGGCAGATCTGGCAAATGCGATCGGAGTGGACAAGATTATGGTAGACGCACAAAAAAATCTTATCGGCTCAGTTCCGATCGACCAGATTCAATACAATGACCACGGCCTAGTCCCTGCGATCGTTCAAGATTACCTCGATGGCACCGTGCTGATGATGGCTTGGATGAATGCTGCATCTTTGAACAAGACCTTGGAAAGTGGTGAAACCTGGTTTTGGAGCCGATCGCGTCAGGAATTTTGGCACAAGGGCGCAACCTCCGGTCATCAACAAAAGGTCAAAACCATTCGCTATGACTGCGATAGTGATGCCCTACTGGTAACAGTGGAGCAAATCGGCAATATTGCGTGTCATACGGGCGCACGAAGCTGTTTTCATCAAATTGACGGCGCGGTGATTCCCCCTCCTGCAGATACGCTGTCGCAAGTGTTTGGGGTGATTTGCGATCGGCGCGACACTCCCGATCCAAAGTCTTACACCTGTAAACTGTTAGCAGGTGGAGACAATAGTATTTTGAAAAAAGTCGGTGAAGAATGTGCGGAAGTAATTATGGCATTCAAAGACAACGACAAAGATGATATTGCAGGGGAAGTGGCCGATCTGTTCTATCACACCATGGTCGGGCTAGCGGCACACCATGTTGATATCAAAGATGTCTATCGAAAATTGCAGGCGCGACGTGGCTAAGACACCTCTTTGAGTTCCCAGAAATTTTGGAAGAGACGCTCTACTGTTTTTGCGGTAGCCGAATCTGTATCCAAGCGCCACCTTCGGGATGATTGCGGGCGGTGATTGAACCCTTGTGTAATTCGACAATTTGACGAACGATCGCGAGGCCAAGACCACTGCCGCTGCTCGGTTGAAACGGTTGAAATGGTATGTTGGCTAGGGTTTGATAAGACGAAAGATCGGTGGCTTCGATCGGTCTCTCGTCTTGCTTCTGGGAATAGCTCTCAGGACTTCTACAGCGCGACGGATCGGCTCGATAAAATCGTTCAAATACAAAGGGCAAATCCTCCTCTGGAAACCCAGCACCGCCATCAATTAAATCAATTTGGATTGAGGGATCGGTGAGGTTGGGTCGTATCTCCGACTCGATGTTTTTGGGTGCGGCGGTCAGGGCGGAATCTTGAATCAAACTAAGCTGAAGCAAAATAGGGCGCTCAGGCAAGGTGTATTTAATACTGTTATCCAGTAGATTCACCAATACTCGGTGCAGTCGGGCATCTTCACCTTGGAGCCGCAGCGTGTCTGGTCCTTCATAGGTGAGGGTAATCAGCTTGACGGCAGCGATCGGTTCCAGGGTCTGCCATGCCGATCGAACCAATTCAGGCAAATCTATCGTGGTTGCCTTTAACGGTCGAGTACTGGCGGTTTCCAAATGGCTCAGGTCCAGAATTTCCTGAACCAAAGTACTCAGCCGAATACTTTCCACCAACAGCCGATCGACCCAAGTTCGCAGGGGCGGTTCTAAACGAGATTGGAGGGTTTCGGCGACGAGACGGATGGAGGTGAGCGGGGTTTTTAATTCATGGGCCACGTCAGAAGTCCACCGATCGCGCTGCTGTGATAGAGCTTGAGCCTCTGCACGACTTTCTAAAATTACGCCCACTTGATTCCCTCCCTGAAGCGGCAACGCATAGGCACGCAGGGGATGGGCTGTCGGGCTAGTAACGTAAGTAACCTCCATGGAGGTGGGATAGTGGTTCCATTCGCGCTGACACACTTTGTTGCTCGATCGGGCTTGGTCTATGAGTGAATCCAAATCGTAGGATCTCACCACTTCCAACAGTAGCCGAGGCTCATTCATGTCGTAGTCCTGAATGTCCAGCAATTCAAGGGCAGGCGGATTGCTCCAAATTAATTGATTGTCCTCATCCACTTGCAAATAGCCAACGGGCACGGTCGAAACGATCGCCTTCCAGTTTGCGACTTGTTCTTCTAAAAAAAGATTGCGCTGTCGCAATAGGTCTAAAGCACGGAGAAGCTGAGACGTGACGGACAGCGATCCAACGGGGGTGTCGAACGATCGGCGAGGGAGCAAATTATCCTGGGACTCGTCATCGATCGCCCGATTCTGCAATTCAGCCTCAAAACAATCACGGTTGACACTCTCTGTCGCTCGTTGCAGGATTTTCAAAAAGCGCATCCGATAAACCAGCAGTCCCGCTCCCCCGATTCCCAGCCCCAATAAGAATTCCACCAAAACGCTTACCTAAACTCCATTCAAATTTCTGACCAACCTAACAATTGCAATTGAACGGTCCTATCCGAGTCGGTAGCCGAAGCCGCGCACCGTAACCAAATGAACGGGGCGACTGGGATCACGTTCAATTTTTTCACGTAGCCAGCGAATATGAACATCAACGGTCTTACTATCACCAACGAAGTCATGGCCCCACACCCGCTCGACCAGTTGATCTCGAGACCATACCCGTTTGGGATGGCGTAAGAAAAGCTCTAAAATCTTAAATTCCTTAGGAGACAAATTTATTTCGACATCGCGAACAATCACACGGCACTCCTCTGGATACATCCCAATGTCTTGGTAGGAAAGACCGGGCGAGGCGTTGTGCGTGGTTTCAGGGGCGATCGACGGATAATTAGGTCCACTATTATTTGCCGAGGACGGCGGCTGAAATTGATGTTGACGGCGCAACAACGCACGACAGCGGGCCACTAGCTCCCGCATCCCAAAGGGCTTAGTCAAATAGTCATCGGCTCCCACTTCCAAGCCCACCACCCGATCGGTCTCCGTCCCCTTAGCGCTCAGCATCAAAATCGGCACGGTGCTCCCCTGTCGTCGTAGGAGCCGACACAAATCGAGTCCATTAATGTTCGGCAGCATTAAATCTAAAATCACCAAATCGGCATGCAATCTTAGTGGACTATCCACTGGGTTCTGAGGATTAATGTGCAGGATTTCCAAGGCCGTTTTCCCATCTGCGACCGTGGTTACGTCATAGCCTTCTTCCGTCAGGGCTAGGGCAACGGTTTCCCGAATGAGTTCTTCATCTTCAATCAACAGAATTTGACCTAAGCTCATGAACCACTCCGGACTGCAATGGGCCTTAAAAAATCAGGTTTAAAAATCAGCTTCAAAAAATCCATAGCCACACCGGAATCATAAACAGCAACGCAACAGTACTGAGGGCAATACTGCTGGCGGGTAAGTCCCGATTCATATCGTACTCCTCTGCCAAAATTAAGCTGGCAAATGCACTAGGCATCCCAGCCATTAAGACCAAGCCCAACCTAACATCGCCCGTCAGCCCCAAAAGCGATGTCCCAACGCCTACGATCGCGGGCAGCACCACCATTTTTAACCCCACAGGCAAAACGGCATTACGTAAGCTTTTCCAGCCATTGATCTGGGCCAACCGTAGCCCCATCAACAAAAATGAGATGGGCACGACAAAGATCAGGGATGAACTCGCGAAGGTTTCAACATTCACAGGAAAAACCGTTCCTCGACTCGCGTAGCCAAATCCACAGGCCCAAAGCGATGGCACGGTCAAAATGTCGCGAGCCAGAACCCAGCCCGAATCACTGCCTTCTCGTTCGCCAAAATGGCTGGCAATCAGTACGCCGATGAAATAAGTGCCAATAATATTTTGAGTCAAACTGAAAAACACAGCCCAGCTAAAAGCAGATGGCTCCAAAATGGTCGGCAAGATCCCCAAGCCCACAAATCCTGTATTGCCCAACATTGCGGCAATGATAAACGGACCATATTGGCTACGATCGTAGGTCGGCAATAGCAACGGCAGCGTCGCCTGGTTTGATTCGTACCGACGTTTCACAAATTCAAGCCCCTGCAATGCGATCCAAGCCATCAGCAATCCCACACTCAAGGTGCCAACGGTGATCGCTGGAGCAAGACCAATTTCTCCTGAAATTTTACTGTGGCGGGACAAGTCAAAAATCTGCCATGGAACGCCAAACCAATACAAAAATCGTCCAAGCCAATAGGGCGTGTCCTCCGGTAATATCCGCAGCAGTGCAATTCCAAGGGTTACCCAGACAATCAAAGGCGTGTAGGCATGTATCAACGTATCAACCATGATTCTCCGCAACAACGATCGTCATTTTCAAGGTCCGAAGCGGCAACCCGCGCAGGTCTTTTAGTTTTCTTTTAGCTCAGTGATGAAGCCAAAAGAGGTTAGGACTGCGTAGATTGCCAGGTCGAAATTTTCCACTGGTTTTTCTGACGCGACAGGGTGTACCGCAGCGTCAAGTCATCGGTCTGCTGGTCCTTGAGGGTGTTACGTTCATAAAATTTACGCAGTTCACGAATATTTGCTGTCACTACGGCTTCGTTGGGATTGGCCGCGCTCACTTCGACTTTTTTAATGTCAACCGCATGTTCATACTCTACGTAAGCGCTATCACGCTGGATCTCGGACGAGATGCGTTGCCACTCAGAAAGTTTCGGCTCTATCAGGGCTTGTTCAAGCTGATTGTTGGCATGACCAGATCCCATCGCCGCTTTTTTTACGGTGAACCACAGGTCCAGAACTTGTTTTGCGGTGGCATTGGTTAGGTCGCCTTGGATTCCGACCGATGGGCTAGGAACGGCGGTGGTCACGGTGGCGACAATCGGAGCGGCGACAGGAGGGCGATTTGCATATTCTCTGTTCAGTCGTCCGAGACCCAATCCGATCGCCATCACGCCCAAGCAGCCTAGCGCCCAAGGGAGCCAGAATGGCGCGATCCAAGTTATTTTACGACGTGGGACGGTCCCTTTGATGCGGCGCGGACGATCGGGTGTGGTCGTAATTGCACCAATGGCGGGGGCTGCGTCTGACTTTTGGTTGAGATCCGGGACTATTGTCGCTGAAATTGGGGCTGCATCTTTGAACTGGAGGACCGCCTCTCTAACAGGGGTCGGTTCTGGGGATGGGTCCGATCGGACATAGCTCGGTCGGACTGGACGAACGGCGGGCGGGTCGCTCCATGCCTCGTCACGATCGAACTCAACCCGATCGCTCACGGCGGGGGCGGGACGCGAGACCGAATCCAAGGGGTCAGCCGGGAGTTCTTCGAGGTAGACCTGCACATGATCATCGGCAAAATACTCTTTCAAGGCTGCATGACGTTGGGACAGGTCGCGAAAATGGGGAAACACTTCACTGCCAAGCCAGCGCTCCGCATAGAGACATAGACCCGGCAACCAATCGGGAGAACCCTGGGAATGTTCTCGGATGAAGGCGATCGGCTCATATTCTTGACTCAGTTCTAGAAGGCGATTCGCTTCTTCAGTTTGGCCGAGCAACAATGCACAGACGGATTGCTCTAAGTGGACATCCTGACGGGCACTCAGGTTGGCGAGTAGATGCTTGGCCCGACGAATCAGGGCGGGCTGATGGTCGGCGAATCCACGGGCAATTAGGGCATAGATCGCTAGGTAGGTAGCCACAGCCGAAGGCCGACGCGCTTCGTCCTCAAATAAAATCTGCTGCTCTTCTGCTGTTAGGTATCCGCGTAATTGCTGCACAAATCGTAAAAAGTCGTCAATGCTCAAGCCTGATTGGTCGTCGCCCGCCCCATCAATCCCGTCCCGTTCCCCCAACATCTCCCTAAGGAGCTGCAATCCCTTTTTTCGATCGCTGGGATACTGTTGATCCGGCAATGCTAAAAGCTCCAGAACCCGGTAAGGGCGCAGTCGTAGAAGATCTGACTGAATCTCACCCCGTATCCCTGAAAATAAGCCCTCTCGGACCAGCAGCTCTTCCCCGGTTTCAAGGGCTTCAGCGGCGGTTTCATGCTGTCCCTGCTGCCAGTGTTCACGGCCTAGGTCAAGACAGGCTAGGGCTATGGTTAAAACGGTGTCAGCCAAGGCAATATTCGGATCGCCGAATTGACCATTGTTGAGGCTACTCGATCCAGTCCCTAAGCTGCCACTGCTGAGATAGGGTCGTCCAACTTTGAGGACTAACTCGTATTCTCCCAGTTCTTGTAAAATCAATAATGCTCCGACTAAATTCTCATCCGCAATACTAATGCTAGAGACTGGATCCGGCACTTCAGGACGATCGCTACCCAACTCTAGGGACGATAGTTCTGAATCATGGGTGGTAGAAGCCAAAAAACGCTGATCGTAGTCCAAGCGCCGATCTGAATCCGTCAGCACCGCATAGGCTTCGTCCAGCAATGCCCGTCTTGCCTCGATCGCACTTTCCGAATATTCCCGCCTGGGCATCTGGTGGGTCCGATCGCTGTAAGCTTGCTTCAGTTGCTCGGCAGGAGCCTGAATCGGTAAACCCAAAATTCGGTAGTAATCGAGCGGTATGCGCACAGTCTAGTTCCCCAGTAATTGCCTAACAATATTCAGAATGTTGATTTTTGCACCCTCTTCTGATCGACTATCTTTTAACGAAATCAACAGGCGTGAATATCTCAAATTGATAGTTTTTAAAATTTAGAGACATCATACCCTGTCCAAATACATTGTCCAAGCAGACTAGGGCACTTGCGATCTCGAATCTCGTTCAATGATCGAAATTCTATAGCGGAAACATTTTTTGGCGGACGGGGCAAATTCAAAGATGACGAGAGACAAGGTTTTACGATATTATTGCTAACTTCGTCGTAAACCCTTGGATGTACGATCCGGAAGTTCACGACAGTTTAAGCATTGCAGTTTTCAGCGTACAGTTAGGACTTCACCCATGGCTTACGATCGCATATATCCGGCTCAGTCTGTCGAACCCGCTCAAATCACCCGAGATGAAGGGTTGATGCTGTACGAAGATATGGTTCTAGGACGGACTTTTGAAGACAAGTGTGCTGAGATGTACTATCGCGGCAAGATGTTTGGATTTGTGCATCTTTACAATGGTCAAGAAGCGGTAGCAACGGGCGTTATCCGCGCGATGCGCCAAAGTACAGACTATGTGTGTAGCACCTATCGAGATCATGTTCATGCGCTAAGCTGCGGGGTTCCCGCCCGTGAAGTGATGGCTGAATTGTTTGGCAAGGCGACCGGATGTAGCAAAGGTCGCGGCGGGTCCATGCATTTGTTCTCGGCTGAACATGGGTTGCTGGGTGGGTTTGCATTTATTGGCGAAGGGATTCCCGTGGCGTTGGGTGCAGCCTATCAAACCATGTATCGTCGCAAGGTGATGGGCAATGCCTCGGCGGATCAGGTGACGGCGTGTTTCTTTGGGGATGGTACGTCGAACAACGGTCAGTTTTTTGAATGTTTGAATATGGCGGCGCTGTGGAAGCTCCCGATCATTTTTGTGGTGGAAAACAACCGTTGGGCGATCGGCATGGCCCACGAGCGATCGACCCCTGAGCCAGAAGTCTATAAAAAAGGCGAGGTTTTTGGATTGCCTGCCTACGAAGTAGATGGGATGGATGTGTTGCAGGTGCGTAGAATTTCTCAAGAAGCCGTTGAACGTGCCCGTGCGGGGGAAGGTCCGACATTGATTGAGGCGTTAACCTATCGATTCCGGGGACATTCTTTGGCGGATCCCGATGAGTTACGATCGCGGGAAGAGAAAGACCAATGGTTCCCGCGTGATCCAATTAAGCAGCTCATGAAGCATCTGACGGAAAATGGCGTGGCGACGGCGGACGAGCTGAAGAGCATTGACAAGAAGATCCAGCTTCATGTCGAAGACTCAGTTGAGTTTGCGCTGTCGAGTCCTGAGCCAGATCCAAAAGATCTTTACAAGTACGTGTTTGCTGAAGATTAGGGACGGATTTTTATGTATGAGATGAGTCCAGAAAGCTGGCAGGACTGGCTAGCGTTGATTTCGGGCGGAGTGGTCGTCATCATTATTGCGTGGCGAATTTCTAAGACTCCGCCGATGTAGGGATGGCGAGATAGTAATGCACCATCCCTTGTCCTAGACGGTCGTCCGATCGCGTTTAATTTTTTCGCGCCAAGCTTCAACGAGTTTGGTTTTCTTTTTCTGTTCCCACACAAACAGACCGCCCATAAGAGCGATAACGCCGGACTGTACGGCAAAATTTGGGATTGAGGTCTCAAGATTGCGGCCTGCTAGGATCTGCGCTAAAAATACTACGCCGCCAATGACACCGGAGGCACCACAGCCTGCATAAACAAAGAGCCTTAGGTTTCGGTAGGGGGCCATGGTCTCGGCGCGAAGTAGGGCATATTTGTCGGGATCGGTTTCGAGCAGGGTATTACGTTTTGTCGGTTGGGGCATGAATACAGGTTGGCTAGGAGGATTGTTATGGGATCTAGTATGGTTTATTTTATGGGTCTCTGTTAGTATTAGGTGTGAATTTTGCCGATGTAGCTCAGTGGTAGAGCACCTAACTCGTAATTAGGGGGTCGTGAGTTCAACTCTCATCATCGGCTTTTAAAACTGTTCTCTGGGCACTGCGTCCATCGCCTCCTTAAGTACTTCACTTCCAGCCCCGATCGTGCTTCCTTGTTCTGACAAAATCCGTTTCCACGATCGGTTATTCGGTTGCCCTTTAAATAGTTGATGCATGTGGCGCGTTACGGAGTGCAGTTTGTTGCCGTGGGCGGCGTGCCGATCGACATACTCAAACATTGCCTCTACGACTTCATGACGAGATTTTACGGGGCTGTCGTCGCGATAAAACAACCGATCGGCCTGAGCAAACAAATAGGGATCGTCATAGGCCGCCCGACCAATCATTACGGCATTCACCCGATCGAGTTGTTCAAGCGATTGGTCTAAGGTGAGAAATCCACCATTAATTTCAATAAATAGCGTCGGAAAATCTTTTTTCAGTTGATGAACATCGTGATAACGCAGGGGTGGAATGTCGCGATTTTCCTTGGGGCTAAGACCTTGGAGCCATGCCTTTCTTGCATGGACATTGAACCGATCGCACCCCGCCGCCGCCACGGTTTTTACAAATAAGGTTAGATCTTCGTAGCTATCGTGGTCATCAACGCCAATCCGATGTTTTACGGATACCGGAATTTTAGTCGCGTTTTTCATGGCGCTGATACAATCGGCCACCCGATCGGGATCAAACATCAAACAGGCTCCAAAGTTGCCGCTTTGCACACGACTACTGGGACAGCCCACATTCAGATTGATTTCGTCGTAGCCGAAGTCTTCAGCCAGCTTTGCACAATGGGCCAAGTCCATGGGTTCATCGCCGCCGACCTGAAGCACGATCGGTTTTTCCAGTTCAGAAAATCCAAGTAACCGATCGAGATCGCCATGCTTGATGGCTTGGCTGGTGACCATCTCGGTATAGAGCAACGTGTGGCGCGTGATCTGGCGCATGAAATAGCGATAATGACGATCGGTCCGATCCATCATCGGCGCAATGCTAAGCGGATAATTCGGTAACATGGTGGCGATTCTTCACAGAGAGACAAGAGACATGTGGTACTCTGACGGGTGACAAATTTTGGATGGGGTAAGTGATTCTTATCCTGAAATAAAGGAAATTATCCCATGGCAATTCTAGATTCTAAAGGCAGACTTTTTGGAAAAGTTAGCATCCTAGACGCAGGAGCTGCTCTGATTATTTTTATGGTTGTTGCAGGTATTTTTCTGCTTCCCGGCAAAACGTCATCCTATGCCCAAGGTTCACCCATCGAAGTTGATGTCATCGTACGAGGACTTAACGCCATTGATCCTAAAAATATTCTTAAACCGGGCGACAAAATTAACGTCATCATCCGCAACGAACCTTCTGGACAAGTGGATCTGGCAAAATTAGAATTTCTGCCCCGTAGTTTAGCCGTGCCCCAGCCCGATGGCAGCGTCAAAGCATTGCCCGACCCCCGTCCAGAAATGCGGTTTTCTAACGATATGCTCATGACTTTAAATGGCAATGCAAAAGTGGCTGATGATGGTGGCGTTGTGTTCGGTAATAAAAAGGTCAAAATTGGCACCTCCCTAGAACTTGAAGGACCGCAATATAGTTTTAATAGCTCTGTTGTTGCCATTCGAGGCACCAAGAAATAGCAGCTTGTATTCTAGTAAATCCGATCGTTCACTTCATCAAATCCCCCTTAATTTCCGGTTAACTCACCATGATTCCCACAGCATCTGATATACGGAAATGGCGACAAGGCGATCGCGTTGAATTGACCATAGAAAGCTTGAGTGACAGTGGTGATGGTGTTGGACGGGTGAATGAACTGGTTGTTTTTGTGCCAGATACGGTACCGGGCGATCGAATTTTGGCAAAAATGGCGATCGTTAAGGCCAAATATGCCACCGCTCAACTGGTCGATGTGTTGCAAGCTTCAGACGATCGGGTGCGACCTAAGTGCATCGTCGCGGACAAATGTGGCGGCTGTCAGTGGCAACATGTCAGCTACAGTCAGCAACTTGCATCCAAACGAGACCAAGTAGTGCAAGCGTTGCAGCGTATTGGTGGGTTTGGGGATGAACTCGAAGTTGATGACGTTTTAAGCGTCGGTGAACCCTATCAATATCGCAATAAGTCCAGCTATCCGTTGAGTGTTGCAGAACGAAATCAGCCGGAAGCCAAACTTCGCGATCCCATGCGATCGATCGTCCATGGTCACGTCATCGCTGGCTATTACCAAAAAGGCTCCCACAGTATTGTCAACCTGAATCAATGTCCGATTCAAGACACTCGTTTAAATCCATTGCTGGCTGAAATCAAAAAAGATATTGGTAAAGCAAAATGGGCAATTTATGACGAGAAAACGCACCAAGGCAATGTACGCCATATTTCCTTGAGAGTGGGTCGTCGCACGGGTGAACTAATGCTGACGATCGTGACCAAAGATCGCAAACTTAATGAACTCTGGAAGCAATGCAATGAATGGATGCAGCGCTTTGGGCTGGTTGGCGTTTGTTTGAATATTAACAATGAAAAAGGGAATGTCATTTTTGGACTTGAGACCTTTTGTATTGTCGGTCGGGGTTACATTGAAGAACGGTTTGGGGGCTTAAAATTTCAAATTCGTCCCGATACATTCTTTCAGGTTTACACCGAACAAGCCGAAGCAATGCTCTATGAGATTGAACAAGAATTGAATTTGACGGGCAATGAAACAATCGTGGATGCCTATTGTGGTATTGGGACGCTGAGTCTACCTCTCGCCAAACAGGTGAAGCGGGTGATTGGGATTGAGATGCAGGCCAGTGCGATCGAGCAAGCCAAAATCAATGCGGAAAAGAATGGCATTGAGAACGCAGAATTTCATGCAGGAAGTGTAGAAACCTTGCTGCCGTTGCTAATGGGGATTACGGATGAGGGTATTGATGATGTAATTATCAGCCCTGATATTGTATTAATGGATCCGCCTCGTCGAGGGTGCGATCGGTGGGTGTTGAATACATTACTCAAAATTAAGCCCGATCGTATTGTCTATATGAGCTGCAATCCAGCCACACTATCACGCGATCTGAAAATTTTGTGTGAGAACAACGACTACCGTTTAACCCGTGTTCAACCCGCCGACTTCTTCCCCCAGACTACTCATGTTGAAGCAGTAGCATTTCTAGAACGTGTTGTCGCTTATTAGGCGCTGCTGATTGGTGCGATGGATGATTTTTGTGGTGATTGGAAAATGATCGAGTCTGTGTCTTTTTTGGTTCAGATAAGATGAGAAATGTTAGGGTTACGGTACCAATTTGAGTTTTTTTCACAAATTCTTGAATTTAGACTAAGGAAACCTATGCTAATTGAATTTACAGTTGGAAATTATCGATCGTTCAAAGAACCCGTCACTCTAAGCATGGTTGCAACAAGGCTTGTTGCAGACTCTAAAAACAAAGAGATAGACGACAACAATATTTTTAAAATCGACAAAAATATCAGCCTTCTAAAGAGTGCTGCAATTTATGGTGCTAATGCTAGTGGAAAAAGTAACATTGCATTAGCACTACAATTCATGAAATCTTTCATGTTAAATTCTTCTCGCGAAACTCAAAGTACAGACGAGATTGCGGTGGAGCCATTTCTTCTGAGCACTGAAACCGAAAATGAACCGTCTTTATTTGAGATAGTATTTTTTTTCAATGGTCAAAGATACCGCTACGGATTTGAAGCAACAACAAAACAAATAGTTTCTGAATGGCTTTACTACGTTCCTAAAACAAAGGAGACTGTTCTATTCAATCGCGATTTGACAGCTATTAAATCAAGTAAAGTATTTGGGGCCAATGGAATAGAAAAAATAACAAGGCGAAATGCACTGTTCTTATCTGTCTCTGCCCAGTTTAATGTTGGGATCGCTGAGAAAATCTTAGCTTTCATAAAAAAAAGCATAAATTTGATTTCTGGATTAGACGAGTCTTACTTCGCCTACAGCTTCGGTTGTATTGCTGAGGGACCGCACCAAAATGAAATTCTGAACTTTATTAAAAATCTTGATTTAGGAATTAATAATATCAGAGTGTCACAATCAGAAATAACAATGGATAATTTACCCCAGGAGTTGCCAGAGAAGGTTAGACAAATGATTGTAGATCGAGGCGATGGAACGGCTATATCTGTTAGGACTTCTCACTGCAAGTTTTCTCCAGATGGAACCCATACCTCCATCGTTGATTTTGAATTATCAGAGCACGAATCAGAGGGTACGCAGAAGATTTTTGCCTTAGCAGGTCCGATTATAAATACTCTAAAAACAGGAGATACCTTAATTGTTGACGAGCTAGATGCAAAGTTACACCCTCTGCTTAGTCTTGCAATCATTAAGCTATTTAATTCTAGTACAAGTAATCCTAATAATGCACAATTGATATTTATGACGCATGATACAAATCTATTGAGTAACAAAATCTTTCGTCGTGATCAGATTTGGTTTACCGAGAAAAACCGTTACGGTGCAACGGCTCTGTACTCCTTAGCAGAATACAATATTCGTAGTGATGCTTCTTTTGAAAGTGATTATATCAAAGGAAAATATGGTGCAGTTCCTTACATTGGTGATCTTCAGTTCATCTAAATTCTATGGCTAAACGATCGGTTAATGCAAAAGGGTATTCAGATAGAAAATTAAATACTAGAGAAGTAAAGGAAACATTTCTCATTGTCTGCGAAGGAACTAAAACTGAGCCAAGTTACTTTCGGCGTTTTCGAGTTCCAAAAGAAGTTCTCGCAATAGAAGGTCTTGGGGAAAATCCTACAAGGGTCGTTGAACGTGCAATCACCCGTGCGAAGGAAGAGGAATTTGATCAAGTTTGGTGCGTATTCGATCGGGATGATTTTCCCGTTCCAGATATTAGCAAAGCTTTTGAACTAGCTAAAAAGCATAAGATCGAAATTGCTTATTCCAATGAATCATTTGAGCTTTGGTATATTTTACATTTTGAATTTCTAAATACTGGAATTTCTCGTAAAGACTATAGTAAAAAGCTCTCCGATTTAACAGGAAAATCCTATGCTAAAAATAGTCGCGATATGTACGATGATTTATTGAATTTGCAACCGATCGCAATTAAAAATGCCGATCGGCTTCTTGAGGAATACCCAAACCACAATCCCGTAACAGATAACCCATCCACAACAGTTCATCATTTGGTAAAGCAACTAAACCGATTCATTTAGGCTATTCCTAAGAATTGACCTACCAGAAACTCCCTGATTTTTGGGTAGTAAAAAATTCCGAAGTCCCCAGAATTAGGGTTGGGGGCTTCAGTATGTTAGTTAATTAATCTCCTAATGACATGCCGTTAACTCTCGATTAGGTTCTTTTAGGAAAAAGCGCAAAGTGAACCGCAAACCAATACCTTAACTCCCATAGTGGTAAACAAAACATGGGCATCACTCAAGCTATAAACAATGAGATATACAATCCCACCAAAGTTTCCATCAGCTCCGAAATTTTCAGAAATTTGGTCTGTGACTTCTTTTTTGATCAATGGCACCATCGCAAAACAAGCACCATTTGCCGCTTGAGCAAACACCGCCGCTAGCAAAATGACTGCGATCGCAATCTCAAATATTCCACGTATCATCAACGCCTTGAAGTAACAAATAACTGAACCCCACGCCTAACGTAATCAACGTCATCACAATTCGACGATTGCCCTACCGGTCGGATCCCCCCATCCGGGCGTGCAACCAGATTGAGGAATGAATAGCTCGCCGCCACCATTCCAGCCTGAACAATCGATAGTCCGAAGGTTTCTTCTAGAAAGTTAGGTAAAATTGAAATCGCAGTTAGTTCTGCTCCAACCTCTTGAGCTGGGAGCCATTCAGAAACCATCCGAATACCCACAACAAACCCAGCGCCCACCAAACTCATCAACAATTGACTAAAGACGAATGAATTAAAATCCTGTGTTGTTGCTGTCCCAATGCAAGGCACCAACGTAACGCAACGCAAACTTGAAAAGGTAAGGCGTGGGCCAAACCGATCGAGAACACAGAATGAGCGCTGCAAGTTAACAAACTACGTAGAACTATAAATCTAAAACAACACGACCAACCGGATGGGCGCTACAGGTTAGGACGTAATGGGCTTGTTCTGCATCCGTTAGAGCTGCTGGCGCGTTGTTTGGGTATTCCACCGTGCCCTCAACTAGCGTTTGTTTGCAGGTGCCACAGCTTCCCGATTGACAATCCGTTTCGATCGTAACCCCCGCCGCCGTCGCAATACTCAGAATAGATTTGCCACTGTCACAAGCAATCTCCTGACCAGATTTGCTGAAAACCAACGTAGCGGGCTTAACAACATTAGTCGCACCCGCATCAACAGCGACATCTGGTAGCACCCAGGTTGTGGAATCGGTTGGGTTCACTCCAGATTTTAGAGTCGCTCCAAACTTTTCAATCAACGCTTGACGCAGAAACGGCTTCAGCTCCGTCATCGGAATGCTTTTCATCACCTTTTCACCCAGATGAGCATCTTTGCCCACTTTGCCGCCCATAAACAAATCCACACCGGGAACAGCCTTGCCGTCTACCCGCGCTTTCGTTCCCATAAACCCAAAGTCCGCAACCTGAGGCTGACCGCAGGAATTAGGGCATCCCGTCCAATGCATTCTTACCGCCTTTGGGACATCTAACTCCGCATCTAGCAGCGTCGACATTTCGATCGCCTGATTCTTGGTTTCAATCATAGCGAAATTGCAGAACTGCGCCCCCGTACAAGACACCATCCCACGGACGATCGGTCCAGGATTGGGGCTAAAGCGTTGCAGCAATACTTCAGCATTAAATGGCTCTAACCGCGAATCAGGAATATTTGGAATAATGACATTCTGTTCAACCGTGAGCCGCATTTCACCGTCGCCATATACTTCAGCAAGGCGCGCCAATTCAAAAAAGTCATCCGCAACCATTCGTCCCGCCGGAATGTGTAATCCGGCATAGTTCAACCCCGGTTGCTTCTGGGGATAAATTCCTAGATGATCTCGTTTATCCCAATTAATTTCGTCCTTTGCCGCAGCAGGAGCCAACGATCGGCCCATTTGGGTTTCAACTTCAGATCTGAACTTTTCCACTCCCCAAACATCAATCAACCACATCAACCGCGACTTTTGACGGTTGGCACGCGGTCCATGATCACGGTACACATCCAAAATTGCACCACACAAATCCACCACATCACTCGGCGCAACCCAGACATTCATGGGAATTGCGGCTTCTACGCGAGTGGCTGAAAAGAACCCGCCGACGACTACATTGAATCCAATGACATCATTCTGAAACGCCGGAACAAACGCAATGTCATTAATTTCGGCATGGATTGAATTGTCAGGGCAGCCCCCGATCGCAATATTGAACTTACGGGGCAGATTACTAAAGCGCGGGTTCCCTTGACCATTGCTTGTAATTAAATCCTGAACCTGTTGCGCCAATTCGCGAGTATCAATCAATTCAGCCGCATCAATTCCGGAGACAGGCGAGGCGGTGATATTGCGAACATTATCCATCCCCGATTGAACACAGGTTAAACCAACGCCTTCAAACTGCTGAAAAATCTCCGGCACATCTTCAATCCGAATACCCCGAAGTTGGATGTTTTGCCGGGTCGTGACATCTGCAACACCATCATCCCCATAGCGCTGAATTACATCCCCCAACACGCGAGATTGGGCGCTAGTCATGATGCCGCTGGGCAACCGCAACCGCACCATAAATTTCCCCGGTGTGACGGGCCGGAAAAAGATTCCTAACCATTTCAACCGATGGATCCGATCGGTTTCATCCATCGCTTCCCAACCAATAGAAGCAAAATGGTCAAGCTCAGATCTCACGTCAAGGCCATCCTTTTCGAGCTTGAACTTTTCAAACTTATTCAATTTCTCGGCTTTTGCCGCAGGAGCCTTTTCGGATACGGGAGTCATAGCAGATGTTTGGGAATAGGGGTTCGGAAAATGTTCAGGCAGACTTAAAGCATTACCGTAAAAGAGATTGAGTGTCCATTTCGTATCCAAAGCTACGAAACCATAGGTTTGATGCAAAATCAGGATATGAAATATGCATAACTAGTATTAAGCCCTCACCCCGTGGACGATGTTTCAAGCTGCCATTTTTCATACAAATCAGGACGACGATCGCGAGTTCTACTGATTTGTTGGTTCCGTCGCCATGCTGCGATCGCCGCGTGATTTCCCGATCGTAATACTTCGGGTACTTCTAACCCCTGATAGTCGGCAGGTCTCGTATAGTGGGGAAAATCTAACAGGCCATCTTCAAAGCTATCAAATTGATGGGATTCTTCTTTGCCAATAGTTCCCGGCATCAATCGCACAGTTCCATTAATCAGTGCTAAAGCCGGAATCTCGCCGCCCGTCAATACAAAGTCACCCAGTGAGATTTCGCGAGTTACCACTGTCATCACTCGCTCATCTACGCCTTCGTAGTTGCCACAGAGGAGAATAAGCTGGTCATAGGTCAACAGGCTTTTAAATAATGCCTGATCCATCGGCACCCCTTGGGGGGTGAAATAAATGATTTCTCGTGTGGGACATTGCGGCAAGGATTCGATCGCGGCAAAAATGGGTTCCACCTTCATCACCATGCCCACCCCACCGCCATAGGGAATATCATCAACCTTGCGATGTTTGTCCGAGGCGAAGTCTCTGGGATTGGTGAAGTGGACTGTCGCGATTTCATTGGCGATCGCTTTGCCGATGAGTCCAGAACTCAAGGGCGAGTCAAAAAACTCAGGAAACAACGTAACCACATCAAACCGCATAGGGTTTCCTACTAACCATTAGAAAATTGAGCAGACTAAGACACCAAATATCGTTACAGGTCATCGTCTGTGTTGTCAGGCTTTGCGGTCATTCCTTCTTTGAATCCCTTTAATGTTTTACCAAAGCTGCCACCCAGTTCTGGAAGCTTTTTAGGTCCAAAAATAACAATAGCAATTAACAATACGATCGCGACTTCGGGCCAACCTAAATTAAACATAACCACTAACTCCTAGGGTGAATGAATACATTCTGACTAATTGTCTCATATCTAATTGAAAAGTCCGGCAACTAGATTCAAGTTACCGGGTTTTTCGTCTAATTTAAAATAATCAATTCAAGTTGAAAGCCACTACTCCAAAAGACTTCTCAGCATCCAAGCATTTTTCTCATGCAGGTTCATTCGTTGGGTGAGCAAATCAGCAGTGGGTTCGTCGTGGGCTTCAGACGCTTTTGGGTGGAGCGATCGGGCGGTGCGAACAACGGCCTCCTGACCTTCGACTAATAGCTTAATCATTTCGTTCGCTTTGGGCACCCCAGCAGTTTCAGGAATAGAGGTGAGTTCTGCATATTGGCTATAGGTCGCGGGTGCGGGGTAGCCTAGGGCCCGAATTCGTTCGGCAATCATATCAACGGCTAATGCAAGTTCGGTATATTGCGTTTCAAACATCAGATGCAATGTATTGAACATTGGTCCAGTGACGTTCCAGTGAAAATTGTGGGTTTTGAGATACAGCGTATAGGTGTCAGCCAAGAGACAGGAAAGCCCAAGGGCGATCGCCTCCCGTGATTCGGGTTCGAGACCAGTAT
This sequence comes from Synechococcales cyanobacterium, assembly GCA_043787635.1. GTDB lineage: Bacteria > Cyanobacteriota > Cyanobacteriia > Leptolyngbyales > Leptolyngbyaceae > JAAFJU01. The sequence goes on from JAYVUU010000133.1 coordinate 36,483, forward strand.
TAATCGGTGTTCCTGCCATTGCGATCGACAGCGCTGCGTCTTTCTTCTTACCCATGATCAATACCTGCGACTAACTTAACTATTTCTACCTTTCTACATCTAGCTTACCATATCGTTCTCGTAGTCATAATGACTATGAGTTATGGGATTACATTAGAGGTTAACTTGAGTTCTTCTTGGAGAATTTTTTTGTAGATTTGGGGTAGGCTGCTGCTCATGTCGTTGGTTTCGATGCCGTAGCCGAGGCTGGTCCAGGTGGGAGAGAGTTTTTCGAGGACGGTATTAATTTGGCCCGATTGTAGAAGTTTGCTGAGGTCGGCGTTCCAGGCATTTCGATCGCTCAGCCAGCGGTAGGTGACGACATCTTGGTACTGCGGCTCGAAGCTGTAATGTTGCCAAAGCCAGACTCCGGCGGCTCCGGGGTGATATTTTTTAGCTTGCTCTTCCCAGGTGGTGGTGATGAATTGGTAGCGTCCGGCGGCGGTGGAGCAGTTACCCAGGTTGGGACCGACGCTGATGGTGATGCATTGGTCGGGGTGCTGACCGTAGGTTTGGGTGCGACTGCCACCGTAGATGATGCTGTAGGGGTTAGAGACGTTGGATTCGCTGGCAGAGATAGTCCGCATGAGGGCGCGGATGTAGGGGTCGCCGCCTTCCATGGCTAGGGGTGCGTTTTCGCCTTTGAGTTCTGTGTTAAACCAGGAGAGACCCGTTCCAGCGCGGAGGTTGGTGAGGATGTACACCAGCCACAAAATGACGGTGCAATGAGTAAGAAATTTTCCGAGGGAGTAGTCGTTTTTTACGGCCATGTCCATGTTGCGTTGAGTTTACGGTGAGCCATTTGAGAACTGGGTGAGTTTAAGTTAGGTCGATCGATGAATCATTGGGGCTGCGCCTAATAGGGTTTGGGTATAAATGTGTTGGGGATGGTCAAAGATAACCGATGTTTGGTCAATTTCAATAATTTTACCGTGATACATAACGGCAATCCGATCGCAGAAAAATCGTGCAACCCATAAGTCATGGGTGATGAATAGATAGGTTAATTCAAATTCTTCTTTTAGATCTTGCATTAAGTCTAAGACTTGGGTGCGGACGGTGGCATCGAGCATACTGACGGGTTCGTCGCAGATAATTAGTTTAGGGCGGGTAATGAGGGCACGGGCGATCGCAACCCGCTGTTGTTGACCGCCGGAAAGTTCGCTGGGGTAACGATCGAGGTAGGTTTTGGGTTCAAGTCCGACCCGGTGAAGTAGGGCTTCGACTTGGGGTTTGGCGGTGGTTACTGTAGCTATGTTATGAATCAGCAAGGGGTCGGCAATGCTTTCACCGACGGTCATGCGGGGATTTAGGCAGGCGCTAGGATCTTGGAAGATCATTTGAATATCGCAGCGTTGCTGTTGCATTCGTTTGTGGGTCAATTGGGCGAGGTTTTGACCCTGGAATTCAACGGTTCCGCTGGTGGGTTTGATCAGTTGCAGAATTGTTTTGGAAAGAGTAGATTTGCCGCAGCCGGATTCCCCGACAAGTCCGAGGGTTTCGTTGGTATGAATGATCAAATCTATGCCATCGACAGCGCGAATGGTCCGATCGTCTTTAGAAAAGAGGGTTGTAATTAGATTGCTTTTACGATCGTAATATTGTTTGAGATTGGTTAAGGTTAGAAGTGATTCAGGTTTGATTGGGTTTGTTTTTTTTGCGCGTCCTGTTTGTAAATATAAGGCGGAATTTAGAAGTTCTTGGGTGTATTGGTGTTGTGGATGATTAACAATTTTCTCGGTTGTATTCAGTTCAACTAGTTTGCCTTGGGAGATGACCGCTATTCGATCGCAGGTTTCGCTAACCATGGCGAGATCGTGGGAAATCAAAATCAAACTCATATTGCGTTCGGTGCAAAGTCGTTTGATTTCGATCAGAATTTCAGCAGCGACGGTCACATCTAAACTAGTGGTGGGTTCGTCGGCAATGATTAGTTTTGGATTGAGAATTAGGGCAAGGGCGATCGCAACCCGCTGACGCATTCCGCCGCTGAATTCGTGGGGATATTGATTCCACCGATCGGCTGGTATTTTGACGGCTTCCAATACTTCATGGGCACGGGCGCGGGCTTCTTTTCGGGTGATGCCAATTTCGTGGGCCTGTAAGGTTTCGATGCAATGGTCACCGATCGTCAACAGCGGATTGAGCCGGGTCATGGGGTCTTGGAAGACTAATGCAACGGTTTCGCCTCGAAATTTGCGTAACCGATCGCCTGTGAGTCGTGCAATGTCTTGGCCTTCAAACAGGAGTTCGCCTTGAATAGTTGAGCCATTGGGTAGCATTTGTAGAATGGCTTTACCGATCGTCGATTTGCCGCTGCCAGATTCGCCCACGAGTCCTAGCCGTTCTCCGGGCTGTAGGGTGAAGGAAAGGTCTTCGACGACCCATTCGGTGGAGTTTGGGTAGGCGAGGTGGAGATGGTTGATTTGCAGGAGTGACATAGGAGCTTGGCTGGGGAGGTTGGGGGCTGTCCTTTGTTATCTGATGTCCCTGCGATTTTGTCAAAGGGAAGAGGTGACTATCAGATTAATCATGTTTTTTGATTAATCTGATAAATAGGCAGAAAAACTGGTGTCAAAATTGAATGGGTATTCCTAACTCACGCCCCGATCGTCCCTCATTTACTGAACGATCGACTCTGGCATTTCACCCGCGACAAGACAATCGTAGCTATTGATATGTCATAAAATGATAAATGTTTAACTGAACTCAACCCATTAGTAAGATTTCATCATGGATCTTTTGAGCCAAATTCGTCAAGACTACGATCGTTTCCCCCTTGAGCAAACCTACAGTCTCTATGCCAAAGACGTATTTTTCAAAGACCCAATGAACCAATTTCGAGGCGTGAAAAAGTATGAGACTATGATCAATTTTATTAGACGCTTTTTTAAATCCCCCAAACTCGACCTCCATGCCATTGAACAACACGGTCAGCAAATCCGCACCGACTGGACACTCAGTTGGACCACCCCATTACCGTGGCAACCCCGTATCAGCATCTCCGGCTGGAGCGAACTAAAAGTCGATGCGGCGGGATTAATAGCGGAACATATTGATTACTGGAACTGCGATCGGTGGAACGTTGTTCAACAACACTTTCCAAAAAAGCAAGAACCCGGATAGAGATATGTCACAATGAGAACGGTTACAAAATGTAAACATTTCAACGTCTAAAGGATTTCGGCACATGCGTGTAATTTTGATGACAGGAAAAGGAGGCGTGGGGAAAACCTCCGTAGCCGCCGCAACGGGTCTTCGCTGTGCCGAATTGGGCTACAAAACCCTGGTGCTAAGTACGGACCCCGCCCATTCTCTGGCTGACAGTTTTGACATCGAACTCGGTCACGAACCTAAGGAAATCCGTCCGAATCTTTGGGGGGCTGAGTTGGATGCGCTGATGGAATTGGAAGGCAATTGGGGCGCGGTCAAACGGTACATTACCCAGGTGTTGCAAGCCCGTGGTTTGGACGGTGTGCAGGCGGAAGAACTGGCGATCTTGCCGGGAATGGATGAGATTTTTGGTCTGGTGCGAATGAAGCGGCACTATGACGAAGGGATTTATGATGCCCTGATTATTGACTCCGCGCCCACGGGGACCGCACTACGGCTCTTGAGTTTGCCGGAAGTGGGAGGTTGGTATATGCGGAAGTTTTATAAGCCGTTCCAAGGAATTTCTATGGCGCTACGGCCTTTGGTGGAGCCAATTTTTAAACCCCTTGCAGGTTTTTCTTTGCCAAACAAGGAAGTCATGGATGCGCCCTATGAATTCTATGAACAAATTGAAGCCTTGGAAAAAGTTCTAACGGATCCAACCAAAACCTCTGTGCGCTTGGTGATGAACCCTGAAAAAATGGTGCTTAAGGAATCGTTGCGCGCCCATGCTTACTTGAGTTTGTACAACGTTGCCACTGATATGGTCGTAGCCAATCGGATTATTCCCGATAGCGTGCAGGATCCGTTCTTCCAGCGTTGGAAAGATAGTCAGCAAAAATATCGTCAAGAGATTCATGACGATTTTCATCCATTGCCGATTAAAGAAGTGCCGTTGTATTCTGAGGAAATGTGCGGACTGGAAGCGCTCGATCGGTTGAAGGAGACTCTTTTCCACGGGACTGAAGACCCCACCCAGGTCTACTACAAAGAAACAACTCTGCGCGTGGTGCAGCAGGATGGTGGCTACAGTCTAGAACTTTATCTTCCCGGCATTGAGAAGAACCAAGTTGAATTGACTAAAACAGGCGATGAACTGAACATTCGTATTGGTAACCACCGACGGAATCTGGTCCTTCCCCAGTCTCTGGCCGCGCTCCAGCCGTCTGGCGCGAAAATGGATGAAGACTATCTAAAGATTCGGTTTGCTTAACGCTTAACCCGCCCATTGAACAAAAAAGCAGGACGATCGCCCTGCTTTTTTATTTAAGAAAATTACTAATTCAGCTAGCAATTCTAGGCATCGAACTGATTCGATCGGCGGTACTGCATATAGGCGGCGAAAAATAGACCAGCCAAGGTAATGGGAATCAGTCCAACAACAATACCCAACAAAATCGGTTCAACCATGTCTTTTGCTCCTCATTCGCTACGGGTGAAGGCAGCGATACAAATGTTTTATACGTTTCGCTATCTTAATCGTTTTTAAGACCCGATCGGTCCAGAACATAAAAAACTGATGTGAGATCTAGATAAAACCTATCAACCTGCTGAAATCAACGGCTTTAGCTCTAGTGCGGAGGGTCTGAGGTTTGTTACGGTTTGTATACAGAAATCAATGGTCAACTAACCAACGTGAGTTCGGCATAAGAAAGAGTCTAAAAAAGGGCACCAAAGGAGATTTGGAGCTACGACACAACCATTTTGCCCTAGGTTACGTTATGACCAGTTTAGAAAAATTGGGTTTCAATGCCCTAACTCAACTTTCTTCACAAAAAACTAGACAGAGAACAAGAGAGTCGCTAGTATGTGGGTGCGGCGTAAAGTCGTAAATTAGCCACGGACGATTAGCACAGTGGTAGCGCACTTCCTTCACACGGAAGGGGTCACTGGTTCAAATCCAGTATCGTCCATTTTTGAAACCCGGTCGTTGACTGGGTTCTGTAGCATTTAGAGTCAGGTCGGGTAGAGTTCGCCCGTGGTCGTAGCGCTTCGCTTGGTTCAGGTGTAGGTGGTTGGGGAGTGGATTTATACTTATAATGGTAAGTGTATAAAAACAAACTATTTTTACTGGATAAATGGCGCTATGGACCCGATTACTTTGGCAACGATCGCGGCAACACTTATTTTGACGAAGGCGATCGAAAAGGTCGGTGAGAAGATTGGGGAGCGGGGAATTAAGGAGGGCGGAAAGCTGGTAGATGTGTTGCGGCGGAAGGCTCCCGATACGGTGAAACGGTTGGAGGCGGTGGCTGACCCAAATGTGATTGATGCAGAACTGATTGAGGAAGTGCGGAAGGTGGCGGCGGTAGAACCGGAAGTGCAGGCGGCTGTGACTGCGACGGCTAATGCGATTCAACAACAGTTTGGTGGCGTAACTAATCAGGCTCAACTGGCAGAGAAGATTGGGATGGTTTTTCAAGGGGGGTATAACCCGGTCACGATTGACAACTTTAATTTTTGACTGAAGCCGTCGATCGGTGCTGCGACAAAGTTAAGCATCTTGTACGATATTCCGGTTGGGTTGGGTTCTAAGACGTTTGTGGGTCGCGATCGGGCGATGGGGGAGCTGTGTGAGTTGTTGGAGTCGTCGTCGCGGGTGGCGATCGTGGCGGCTTCGGGAATGGGCGGTGTGGGGAAGACGGAGTTGGCAGCGCAATATGCTAAGAACTCGGAGGCGGAGGGGCGCTATGGGGCGGGAATTTGGTGGCTGGATGCACGATCGGCGGTGGTGGTGGGGCTTTTGGATCGGGCAAGGCGGATGGGCATTCAGGTGAATGATCAGATTGTGGATGAGGTGGAGCGGGTTCAGGATTGCTATGGGCAATGGTTGCGAGGGTTGCCTGGTGAGGCGTTGGTGGTGTTTGACAATGTGGAGGATTGGGAGGCGGTGAGGCGGTTTTTTCCCCGTGATGGTCGGGTGCGGGTGTTGGTGACGATGCGGGAAGACCGATCGGAGAAGGGGGTGCAGCCGTTGCGGTTGGGGGTGTTGTTGCCGTTGGATGGGTTTCGGTTGTTGGGGGAGGTGAGTGGGGCGATCGATCGGATTACGGTTGATCAATTAGAGGCGGAGGCGTTGTGTGAGGATTTGGGCTATTTGCCGTTGGCGATCGAGTTGGTGGGTGGGCTGTTGAAGTTGGAGCCGGATTGGTCTGTTGGGCGGGTGCGAGGTGCGTTGACGCGGGAGTTGAAATCGGGTGCGTTGTCACCTGTGAATGCGGCGATCGAGTTGAGTTGGGTGCAGTTGAGCAATGCGGAACGGCAGTTGTTGGGGATGGTGGCGACGTTTGGGATGGGGGCGGTGGTGTGGGAGTGGGTGGAGGCGGTGGTAATGAGGAGTGAGGTTCAGGTTAAACCACGGGGACGGATTGGGCGATTTCTGGGACGATCGCCGAGAGCGGTTCAACAATGGTGTTTTTTATTGGATGATTCGGGTTTAGTTGCGGCGCGGCGGCGGTTGGTGGCGTTGAATTTGTTGGGGAGATCGGGTGAGAATTTGTATGGGTTACATCCGTTGGTTCGATCGTTTGTCCGGGGAAAAATGACGACGGAGATTGCGCCGGAGGATGCCATTGGGCGGGCGTTTGCTCAGGTGATGGTGGCGAAGGCAAGCACGATTCAGCCGACGGTGGTTGTTGCTGAACGGGAATGGGTGGCGCTGGCTGTCCCGCATCTTTTGGAGGTGATGGCAGAGTGGACGAGAGTATTGGATGAAACAGATAAGACTTGGTGCGGGACTGGACTTGCGAGATTTTATGTGAGCTTGAGTCTTTGGACTGAAGCGGAACGATGTTATGAATCGGCGTTGGAAATCAGACGATCGGAATTAGGCGATCGTCATCCCGATACCGCAACGAGTCTGAATAATTTGGCATATTTGTACAAATCAATGGGTGAGTACGATCGGGCATTGCCATTGTATGAATCGGCGTTGGAAATCTATCGATCGGAATTAGGCGATCGTCATCCTGATACCGCAACGAGTCTGAATAATTTGGCATATTTGTACTCATCAATGGGTCAGTACGATCGGGCATTGCCATTGTATGAATCGGCGTTGGAAATCAGTCGATCGGAATTAGGCGATCGTCATCCCGATACCGCAACGAGTCTGAATAATTTGGCAGCTTTGTACTCATCAATGGGTCAGTACGATCGGGCATTGCCATTGTATGAATCGGCGTTGGAAATCAGGCGATCGGAATTAGGCGATCGTCATCCCTCTACCGCAACGAGTCTGAATAATTTGGCATATTTGTACAAATCAATGGGTCAGTACGATCGGGCCTTGCCATTGTATGAATCGGCTGTAGGTATTCTTGAAGACGTTTTAGGACCAGAGCATCCGAATACAAAAGTAATGCAAGGGAATTTACGATTCTTACGGGAGGCGATGGCAAATTGATCGGTGATTCCAAAGTTTAGATCCCCCTAAATCCCCTTTATGAAGTTGCTGTGCATACACAAGTCTGAAACCCGTCATCCGATAGACCCGATCCCCCTAAATCCCCCTTAAAAAGGGGGACTATGAAATAAGATTTGTTCTTGTTCCCCCTTTTTAAGGGGGCTAGGGGGATCGGACCGAACCTGAAAACAAAGATCTCAACAGTAGCTCTCAACAGCCTCAATTCTGTACTCAACGCCGATCGTTTATAATGGGAACAATTCAAACATTTTGATTCATCATGCAAATTCCCGGAGAAAAGCAAACCACATCAGTTATATCCCGATCGAACCCGATCGAACAACGACGTGCGATCGCCTACAGCATGGACACCCTAATCCCTGGACTCTACATTTGGTTCTATGGCTTGCATTTACGTATTGGTGGGTTTAAAGTCAACCCGTGTGATTCAAGGCAGAAGCATTCAAAATAAATGAAAGCATTTTATATTAATTGAATTTCCCCACTAAAATCCATCTCGCAGCCAATTTGAAAACTAGAACATCTCCGATCGTTGAATCTGAATTTCCCCCATAGCTTAGAGACAAGTTCCCTCGCAGAAATTTCAGGATCCAACGATCGATGTTCAACAAAATTCGTACCCTAACCCAACGGTTTTTTCGTAAATCCAGCACCCTCAATCGACAATCTCTCAATGTCCCAAGTTTGATAGTGATCGTCTTCGTGGATATTTTTATCCTCGCAAACGTCTTTTTTGGACTGAATGACATTAGCAACTGGCATCTCAGCCCCGCTCAAGCCTATCCCTGCTACAGCCAATGGCAAACCTACCGGGAATCGACTGATCCCAGCAAAGACTACGCCATAGTCCGTCAATCGATCGTCTCCTCTGATTCAAGCGTAAATTATGGGAGAGCATCCAACCGAACAGAAGCCCCGATCGTAGGCAACTCCACCAGCATTCGCGACCAGTATCAACGCAATCAAATCAATCATATCGGGCAAATCTCAGCCCAATGTCTCGACTCCGGAAGCCTACAAGATGCACTACAGAACCCCGAAAACCGGAAAACCGTAGAATCGATCGACAGCAAACTCGGAAAAATCACCCAACTCGAACAGACAAACCGCAACATCCGCGCCCAATACGATTCCACCCTGCTCGAAAAAGTTGCAGGTCAACCCCGCAGCCAATCCATCAACACAATTAGCGCCGAACAAGCCAAACAAAAAACCGACACCAACAGCGCCACAATTACCCAACTTAAACAGGAAATCACCGAACTCAAACAAACCCTCCTCGCCCAGCCCGTCGTCCAAACGCTACTGGTCTATTTAAAAAATCCCGCACCCTTTGAAACGATCGCCGCTCAATATCGCCACGCCTCCTTCTGGTACCCAAGCATTCAACTAGGTTTCCAAACCTTATTTCTATTGCCCTTAATCCTGACCTCCTACGCCATTCATCGGTTTGCCCTACGCAAAAACTATGGACTCGTTGCGCTAATCACTTGGCACCTATTGATCATTGCGACCATTCCAGCATTGTTAAAAGTATTTGAATTTCTACAAGTCGGCGTACTCTTCCAATGGATAGCTGACGCGATCGGAACCATCTTCGGCAGCCTGTTATTTTTGGTTTCCTACGCTCAAATCATAATCATTCCATTAGTCGGATTTGGATTAATTAAACTAATCCAACGCCTGAGTAAACGCAGCACCAACGCCCAAACCCAAGCCGCCGATCGGATTGCCCAATCCCGCTGTCTACGCTGCGCCAAAAAAATTGGACCCCACGATGCCCACTGCGCCCACTGCGGCTATCAGCAATATGCAGAATGTCCCAACTGCCACAGCATGACCCACAAACAAATGCCCCACTGCACCCACTGCGGATCACCCACACAATTCAATCCAGAATTACCAAACAATTAAAAAAACACCAGGAAAACAAAACACTCCGAAGCCCCCAGAATTGGGGGTTGGGGGCATCCAGATTTGGGTTAGGGGCATCCAGAATTGGGGGCATCCAATCAGTGTATCCCTCAGAATCCGCCTCACTCGTCCTCCTCATCACGGTTACGCCGATCGAGATCGTAAACGCCACAGAGTAACGTCACCAGAACCCCACCACTAAACACCCAATCCTCACCCAAACTCACATTCACAGCCAAGCTCAACAACGTACCCACCACCAAAAATGGCAATACGCTCAAAAGCGATCCATAAAAAGTATTCTGAGCCTCGCGGACTGTTCGAGTACTTTCAAATTCTTCCTTCGTGGCATACAGCGACTTCTCAGCATTTCCCATCCAAGCGGCCAACCGATCGGTCAACGCGCCTGCCCATGGCGAAAAGCCCAAATAAAGTGCCATAGCCCACAGTGCCGCCCCTGCGATGGCACCGGGATCAATCTCAAAGGCAAATGGACCCAGATCAATGTACATGAAAGACGCGCTGGCTTAATCAAAACGGCATTACCTCAACTATCTTACCGGGAGCCGCCCTCAATCCCATCATAGAAATGCCAAAATTAAAGGCATACCTACACTGACGTATCTCTCTATGGTCGCCTCCACTGTTTTAAACTCCCATCATCTACAAAATGTTCGCCTCCAAGTCCGATCGCTCCATGCCCAAGTCATCACCTGGCGTAGGCAAATTCACCAGCATCCTGAACTTGGCTTTGAAGAAACCCTAACCGCCCAATTCATTACCCAAAAACTAGACCAGTGGGGCATCGACTACAGCGCAGGCATTGCAAAAACAGGCATCGTCGCCACCATTCAAGGCGATCGTCCGGGTCCAGTATTAGCAATTCGGGCTGATATGGATGCGCTGCCAATTCAAGAAGAAAATGAACTGGACTACCGATCGCAACATCCAGGTAAAATGCACGCCTGCGGTCACGATGCTCATGTTGCCATTGCTCTTGGAACCGCCTGCTATCTCGCCGCCCATCGTCATACCTTTTCTGGCACCGTCAAAATTATTTTTCAACCCGCCGAAGAAGGACCGGGCGGCGCAAAACCGATGATCGCAGCGGGCGTATTGCAGAATCCACAGGTGGACGCAATCATTGGGCTGCATGTATGGCAACAGTTGCCGATCGGAACGATCGGCGTAAAAGCCGGAGCATTGATGGCGGCAGTAGAAACATTTCGGGTTACGGTGCTGGGGCGCGGCGGTCATGGGGCTATTCCACAACAGACCGTTGATTCGATCGTGGTGGCGGCACAGATCGTCAATGCCCTACAAACCATTGTGTCGCGCAACATTGATCCGATCGAGTCCGCCGTCGTCACTGTGGGCGAGTTTCATGCCGGGACGACTTGTAATGTCATTGCAGATACGGCAAGGCTAAGCGGCACCGTCCGCTATTTTAATTCCCAATATGCTGACTACTTTCGCCCCCGCATTGAGCAACTGATCTCAGGAGTCTGCGGGATGCACGGGGCAACCTACGAGTTAAGTTACGAGAACTATTATCCACCGTTGATTAATGATGCTCGGATTGCAGAATTCGTCCGAACCATCGCACTGGACGTTGCGGGCCAGACCGATTCCTTAACGTCTAGCGATCGGGTTACGCCCCATTGTCAGACCATGGGCGGGGAGGATATGTCGTACTTTCTGCAAGAAGTACCGGGCTGCTATTTCTTTCTGGGTTCTGCCAATGCCGATCGGGGCTTAACCTTTCCCCATCACCACCCCCATTTCAATATCGATGAAACGGCTCTAGCTTTGGGTATGGAATTATTTATTCGTTGTGTCGAGCAGTTTTCGACTAGGACGACCCATTCCTAGCACCTCTAAAACTCCTCCTCAGCTTTTAGCTCGTCATACTTCTGACGCACTGCCTGCATGTCCTGCCAGGTTAACCATTTGGGACTGCCTTGATCGCGAGATTGATTGCGAAGCAGATAGGAAGGATGAAAAATTGGCATACAGGCGCGTCCTTCCCACTCTCGCCATTGACCTCGGATTTTAGTGATACCGACGGATTTTTCTTGAAATAGTCCTTCGATCGCAGAGGCTCCGGTCATGATGATGATTTTGGGATTCACGAGCCGAATTTGTTCCATCAAATAGGGGCGACATGCCTGCATTTCATCTTTGCTAGGTTTACGATTTTCAGGCGGACGACATTTGACAATATTGCAAATGAATACGTCTTCCTCGCTCAATTTTACGGATTCCAAAATCTTATCAAGAAGCTGTCCAGACTTGCCCACAAAGGGTTTTCCCTGAAGATCTTCATTCTCTCCTGGTCCTTCCCCAATGATTAAAATCGATGCATTTGGATTTCCGCGACTCACAACCGCATTAGTTCGAGTGGTACCAAGACCGCACCGTTGACATTCACTACAGTGAACCTGAATTCCATCCATTGAGTCATAGGTTCCGGCTGGAATTGGGATTTTGCTATTGGTTGGAATCAGGGCTATATCAAAGGTTGCCGGGTCAAAGACTACTGGGTCAGATACGGCGTTTTTTTTAGTTTTGATTGGTTCTACATCAGGACTATTATCGGTAGCTAGATCAAAGAGGCTAAACTGTTCGTTAGACATGACAACGTTTGAGGGGATGGTAGATGTTGATGGGTGACTAATTGTACGGGATTTATACCGACTTCTCATTCTGCAATATTTTACAGGAGCAAATCATTATGCCCCCTAGCTATTTAGTTTTTTCTCAGCATGGCATGGTCGATAGTTATCGCGCCATGGAATCGTTCGCTAAACGAAATTCTGACTCGAATTCTCGGATCATTGCTCCTGATCTTGGGTTTCTCAATACTTTATTTGACCTTGAAGCGCTGATTGAAACGGTCGAAACGATCGCAATTCGTGAGATTCGGAATAATCCCGATCGTCCTATTCGGATCATTGGGTGTTCACTGGGCGGAGTGATTTGGACGGAGATTTTGAGCCGACATCCAGAGTGGTGGCAAACAATTGAGTCCTGGGTATTGTTGGGGTCTCCCATTGGCGGGGCACATTTGGCGAGGATTGTAGACCCATTGGGGTTGATGAGTTTTGCGATCGCACGGGATTTAGGAATTGATCGGCGGCATTTGGCTGAGTCTATTGCCTGTCAGGTTCCGACGTTGATTGTGGCTGGAGATAGTGATTTCGGTAGTGATGGGACAGTTTTGGTGCAAACGACGAAATTTAGACATGCGCGTTTTGTTTGTGTTCTGGGTGTGAATCATCCGGGATTACGATTTAGTTCGGCAGTCGATCGGGCAATTCAGGATTTTTGGGCAGAGCATCCGAAAACCATTGTGTTATCGGAGCCTCGATCGGTGATGGAGACAATTGATAAGTTGCGATCGGTGCCCGGAATGACAGATGCACATCCGAAAGATTTTGATCAATCAAAGCCTATTGCGACTCTGAACGATGGAACGATCGTAAGGGTCTGGACTAATCTATTGGGGGTGAAACATATATTTTTAGAAAACGATCGCGGTGAATGTGAGTTTGGCGGTTACGTGGGCTGGGTCCACAGTGAGGGACTCGATCGGACCCTTGAGGCTATGGTCCGATCGGGCTAGATCAAGCAATCTGCGATCATTTAATCATTCACAGTTTAATCATTCATAATGGAAGACACAATAATGATAGATGGATTGCGATCGGTTAACTCTAGTGAGATTTCTGAGAGTGCTGTTAATTCAAATCCCATTCATCCGATCGTTTTTTTTGATGGGGAATGTGTGATGTGTAATGGCTTTTTAGATTGGATGATGGTAATCGATCGGGATATGAGACTCCGAGTATCACCGCTTCAAGGCGAAACAGCTCAAAGACTTTTACCACCGTTGCCCCACAATTCTGATGAATGGTCAATCTATTACCTGGACGAAGTAGGTTTGCATTCACAATCTGAGGCTGTTGTTCAAATCTTGCGTCGATTGGGTGGAGTCTGGGCAATGTTGAGTATGGGCGGAGTGATTCCATTAGCACTACGAGATACTATTTATCGCATTGTCGCCAGTAATCGCTATCGTATACTAGGAAAGCGGGAGACCTGTCGGGTGCCGAGTGAAGACGTTCGATCGCGCTTCTTGCCGTAATTGCCGAATAATTGCCGATCGAATGGTGGGGCTTTCTGCAAAATCTCGGTAAAGGGCTTAAAAAGTAGCATTTTACGCATTTGCTCGATTGCGAATTTCCCAAGCAGATTGAAGAAGTTTGCTCCAGCGTTTATGGACTTGTTTTGGGGTGCAACCGATCGCCGTTGCAATGTCGTTATCACTGGCGTTATTACGTTTTAGATCCAAGAGTTGACGCAGGTCCGGAGTCAGGTCAGCGCAGAATCTATTCCAAAGCTGTGGACCCATACCCAGATTGTGGTTGAGGTCAGCACCCAACCATTCATGCACAAGTTCCCAATTGTGATTCATGGCAAACTTTTCGATGTGATATTTAAATCGCTGTTGTAAATAATCCCGTTCGCGAGACGTGAGACCGAGAATATCGTCAATTTCTGCCACCGACAAATCCTGTAGCTTGAGGCTGAGGTAGTCGATGCAGCGCTGTTGATTTTGGGATTTCAGATAGCTGACCAACTCGCTAATGATCCGATCGCGCAATCCCCCATCTTCTGATTCATTACCGTTATCGTCCGATACCATTTTTTCGCGAATCATTTGCATGACGGGCGATCGGCCATAGGCATCCGACTCACCGTCTTTAGCAGAATCCATCGCCGTTTCAATATCTACCGCAATTTCGTTGGGTTGGCGATTGGAAAAACTGCTGGCCCGCAGGATGACGAGTTGTTGACTATTGCGACCGGGGAGATTGATGCGGCGTTTGGCATATTGCTCCGTGAAAGCCATGTATTCTGCGAGCTGTAGTTTCGTTCGGGGTTGGTAATCTTCTGCAAGCTGGTTCTCCCGCCGGAACACTCGTAACGATTCGGTGTAGAAACCCTGTAAAAAATCTTCAATTAACGTATAACGTCCCTGAAATCCGAGTTGAAGGTGGGCGGGGGCGATCGATCGGTAGACCATGGAGCTAAGAATACTGTGCAATTCGATTCGGCCTCGACGGGATCCAAGGCGATAATATTGCACGCATTTGTCGATGCGATAGCGAGAAAGAGTCAACCGCCAAGACGTGACCTCGCCTGATTTTTGAATCCGATCGCTCTTGGCACAAATCCGCTCAACTTCAACAGCAATGCGAGCGCTGAGACCATAGGTTGTCGCTGTTGGTTTAATCGCGAGGGCTTCAGTCAGTTCAGATTCCAGCAGCGCCGTCAGTTTTTCGGTATCAAAGGTTAGCGCAATGGGTTCGCGGGAAACGGAGTGGATCGATGGATGGGACAGGGTTGCGGTAGTGTTCATGGTAGGTTCTTCTCGTTCGGCACATCTTTCACTACGGACAGAGGCGAGGCTATTTCCCAGGATCTAGGCCAGTTTGTCTAGTGGCTTTGCTGAAATCGTCCTGAAATTTTGTAACCTAGGCTAGCTAAGGCGTTAGGGGTGTATTGAAATTTGATTACGATCGCTTAATATGCCAATTATTGGACCAATTCTTAATCTGTGCCAGTTGAGGGGCAATTTGAGGGCAGCGATCGGTAGCCGTTAATATTTTGGGAGTTGGAGTTGAGATTTTGGATAGCAAGAGGTAATCCGCCTCAATAGACCAGATAGAATATTTACACGTAGCAAGTATTGCTACGGTTTAAATTAACACCCACTGAATTAATCATGCCGAACATTTCTAATATCATTGTCAAAACCATCACAGGTGAAGACAAGAATCTCTCTGACTACGCAGGTAATGTGGTGCTTTGCGTGAACGTCGCATCTTACTGTGGATATACGGGGCAGTACAGCGGGCTGGAGGCGTTGAATAAGGAGTATGGAGCCAAGGGGCTGAAGGTTTTAGGCTTCCCCTGTAATGACTTCGGTGCTCAGGAGCCAGATAGTAATGAGAAGATTGCGACGTTTTGTGAAACTAGCTATGGGGTGACGTTTGAGATGTTTGACAAGGTGAAGGTTTTGGGTAGTGGCAAACATCCGCTTTATGATGAATTGACGACGACTGCTCCGGCTGGTGATGTGAAGTGGAATTTTGAGAAGTTCTTGGTCAATAAAAAGGGCGAAGTGATTGGCCGTTATCCCAGTAGTGCAACTCCTGCGAGTTTATCTGGGACGATCGAGGCTGAGTTGGCAAAATAGGAAACCTACTTGTCCCCCTTGGTAAGATTGCTGTCTAGTACTGCTATTAGCATTGAAACCCGATCCCCCTAGCCCCCTTGAAAAGGGGGAACAAGAGTAAGTAAAAAGGGGAGCAAGAGCAAGCCTTATTTCATAGTCCCCCTTTTTAAGGGGGATTTAGGGGGATCGGGTCTATCGAAATAACCAAAAATCTAAAATGACAATGAGAATTTTCCTGCGTCAAATCTCGCGTCTCAAATTCATCACGGACCGATCGGTCAGATTCCTAGCGGGAATCCTCATTGTCCTGGGTCTCACACTTCAACTCGCTGCTTGCAATCCCAACAGTCTCACGCCAAAATCGCAAATTGTTCTGGCTCAACTCGGCAATCCTAAAACGTTTAATCCAGCGCTGGCAAATGAGTTGCCGATCGTCTACGCCTACACTCACGAAAGTTTGATTGGTGAAAATGGCATTACTAAAGAACTCGAAGCGGCATTGGCAGAGAAATGGGAATTTTCGACCGATCGTCGCACCATTACTTTCACCCTGCGTCCTGATTTGAAATGGTCGGATGGTAAACCACTGACCGCTGATGATGTGGTGTTCACATTTCAAGATATTTTCTTTAATCCTGATATTCCCAGCGACGCTCAAGATACCTTTCGGATTGGTAAAGAGAAGAAATTTCCGGCGGTGAACAAGCTGGACGATCGGCGTATTGCTATTATTTCCCCTGAATCGTTTGCGCCTTTGCTTCGTCAAATGGGTTCTGCTCCGATTTTGCCGAAACATATTCTAGAACGCACTGTTAAAAATAAAAAAGACGGCAAATTAGAATTTATGTCTACTTGGGGCATTGGAACTCCGCCAAAAGATATTGTCTGTAGTGGAATGTATACGTTTGAGAACTATGTCCCAAATCAACGTCTAACGTTTAAAAAGAATCCTTACTATTGGCGTAAAGATACAAAGGGCGGCGCAATGCCCTATATCGATCGGATTGTTTGGAAGTCTGTAGACAATCAAGATACGTCTATGATGCAATTCCGATCGGGTGGTCCTGATTTGGTTGAACCGATTCGTCCTGAAGATTTTGGTTTGCTTAAGTCTGAAGAAAAACGCGGTAAATTTACGGTTCAAGTGGGCGGATTACGTCAGGGATTTAATTATCTAACATTCAATCTGAATCAGGGAAAACGTAATGGTAAACCATTGGTTGATCCTATTAAGTCTGAATGGTTTAACAAAGTAGAATTTAGGCAAGCGATCGCCTATGGGTTGGATCTCGATCGTATGGTTAATAATCTTTATCGTGGGATCGGCGATCGGGTTCATTCCAGCGTCCCGACTCTCAGCCCATTTTATCTATCTCCTGAAAAAGGTCTCAAAACCTATTCCTACAATCCAGAGAAAGCTAAGGAATTATTGAAGAAAGCAGGCTTTGTTTACAACAATAAAAATGAACTGTTGGATGCGGCTGGAAATCGGGTGAAGTTTACAATTGCGACTAATGCTGAAAATGCCCTGCGGGCTAAAATGGTGGCTCAAATCAAACAAGATTTAGGCAAAATTGGAATGGAAGTTTCACTTAATCAATTAGCCTTTGGAGTATTGATTGAAAAAATGGAGAATGCAATGGATTGGGAGGCGGTATTGATGGGCTTTGGTAGTGGCGGGGCTGATCCCCATGGTGGGAGCAATATTTGGTTGACCGATGCTCAGTCGCACCATTTCAACCGCAAACCATCCGCAGAATCTCCGAAACTTGAAGGGCGTGTGGTTTCAGATTGGGAGAAGAAGATTGAGGATTTATATATTAAAGGATCTCAAGAAATGGATGAAGTGAAGCGTAAATCAATTTATAACGAGTTTCAGCAAATTGCTCAAGAAGAACTACCCTTTATTTATTTGGTGAATGCCAGAATTATGGCTGCAACCCGCGATCGGATTAAAGGAATTCAATATCCAGAAGGTGGCGATGCGTTGTGGAATCTCCATGAATTAAATACGGTAGACTAGGCGGCTAGATTGGTTGTGAAGTTCTGAAACTGGGGTGAGATGATGGGACGACGAAGGATAACGCGATCGGTGATGGCTGGATTTCTATTGTCGATCGTATTGCTTTCATGCCGATCGTCCGATCGCCCCAATCCGACTAATACTCTCCATCTTTTGACTCCAACAGATCCCAAAACATTTAATTACGCCAACAGTGCTTCAGTTCCGAATGTGTTTTTGTTTAGTCATGAAGGGTTGACCCGTGAGAATGGGGCGACGGGTGAAGTAATACCGGGATTGGCTGAGAAATGGGAGTTTTCTGCCGATCGTAAACAAGTTATATTCACATTGCGACCTGATCTTAAATGGTCCGATGGCGTTGTATTGAATGCTGATGATGTGGTGTTTACGTATAACGATATTGTATTTAATCCTAAGATTCCGATCGAAGCTAAAGATCAAATTAGAGTGGGGGATAAAGGCGAGTTTCCTAAGGTTCGCAAATTAGACGATCGGCGAATTGAATTTA
Source organism: Synechococcales cyanobacterium (assembly GCA_043787635.1). Taxonomy (GTDB): domain Bacteria; phylum Cyanobacteriota; class Cyanobacteriia; order Leptolyngbyales; family Leptolyngbyaceae; genus JAAFJU01. The sequence goes on from JAYVUU010000133.1 coordinate 54,790, forward strand.
TATTTCCTGAGCCATTTTCACCGTTTTTACACACCACTACAGGCGGTCGCACCGGGTCGGTTGCTATTCTTCCAAAACATAAACTAGAGCCATTAGTTAAGACATTCGATAGCAAAGGCAATCCTAAATTTATTAGTCATTGGGGCACCGATACGCCTCCGAATGATTTAGTGGTAAATGGTCCCTATCAAATTGAGAGTTATATCACCGGGCAACGGGTTATTTATAAACGGAATCCTCACTATTGGCGTAAAGATGCTGATGGGAAAGCATTACCGAAATTCGATCGGATCATTTGGCAAGTGATTGAAAATCAAGATACCCAACTGATGAAATTCCGATCGGGCGATTTAGACATAATGGGCGATTCTCGGCCTTTGAAAGCAGAATATTATGCATTGCTGAAGCAAGAAGAGAAACGGGGGAATTTCCAAGTTTTAGACGGTGGACCTTGGTCTGGGGTATTGCAGTTTGTATTTAATCTGAGTACTTCAAAAGATGCGAGTGGAAAGCCCTTTGTTGAAGTGAAGAAATCGCGCTGGTTTAATATGAAATCGTTTCGCCAAGCGATCGCCTATAGTATTGATAAAGAACGAATTAATACTAATATTTTTCGCGGCGTTGGTGTGGTTCAAAACTCGCCCATTTCGGTTCAAAGCCCATTCTTCCTTTCACCTGAACAAGGATTGAAGACCTATCCTTATAGCTTAGACAAAGCTAGAAAACTTCTGACTGATGCGGGATTCAAATACAATGATAAAGGTGAACTTTTTGACGATCGGGGCGATCGGGTTGAATTTAACTTAATTACTAATGCAAATAATTTAGTACGTGTTGCGATCGGATCTCAGATTCAACAAGACTTAAAAAAGATTGGCATAAAACTGAATTTTCAGGCGATTAACTTTAGTGTTCTGGTGGGCAAAATCAATGATTCCCGTGAATGGGATACCCATATGATTGGCTTTGAGGGTGGAGTTGAACCGCATTTGGTTTCTAATCTCTGGTTAAGTAGTGGCGGGTCTCACTCATTTAATCTTAAACAACAAGCAGGACAGCCCGAAATTAAAGACTACGCCCCAAAACCCTTTGAAGTAGAGATCGATCGGCTTTTCCGAGAAGGGGCACGGGAATTTGAACCCAGCAAACGACGTAAAATTTATAGTGAATTTCAGCAATTGATCCAAGAAGAACTGCCTATTATTCATTTGGTCAACGATCGGGCATTCATGGTTGTGCGTAAAGACATTCAAGGTTTGAATTATAATGGTCTCCCCTTTTGGGGATTGTGGAATATTGATGAGGTTTATCGTAAATGACTATGAATTCTGTTGAAGGGTTGCGATCGTTGTTAGATGCAGTTTCTAAGGGTGAATTAAGTTCTGATTTAGCACTGGAATCATTAAAAAATCTAAGCTTTGAAAAGGTTGGGGATTTTGCCCATATTGATCATCATCGAGCACTGCGAACTGGGTTTCCAGAAGTGATTTGGGGATTGGGGAAAACGCCACAGCAAATCGCCCAAATCATGAATGCAATGCGCGATCGGTCGAATACGATTATGGTGACTCGGATTGAACCGAATGTTTTTGCTGAAATCAAACAATTACTGCCGGATGTGGTGTACTACGATCGTGCCAGAATTTGTGCGTTACAAGTGGTAGTGCCCTCTCGATTGGGGCTTGTGACCATTTTGACGGCGGGGACGGCTGATTTGCCTGTGGCGGAAGAGGCTGCGGTAACGATCGAGTTGGCAGGGTTTGGCGTTCGACGGCTTTGGGATGTAGGGGTGGCGGGAATTCATCGGTTGTTGGCGCAGCGGGAGCTGATTGATGAGGCGCAGGTCTTGATTGTGGTGGCAGGCATGGAGGGCGCATTACCCAGCGTTGTGGGCGGGCTGGCGGATTGTCCGGTGATTGCGGTGCCGACGAGTGTGGGCTATGGGGCGAGTTTTGGCGGGGTTGCGGCGCTGTTAGGAATGTTGAATTCCTGTGCGTCCGGGATTGGGGTGGTGAATATTGATAATGGGTTTGGGGCGGCGATGTTGGCGTGTCAGATCTTGCGGGGTTGGGAGAAGGGGAATTGAAACTCTCTGAGAGTAATTTACGGCTGTGTGAGTAGTGGTACTCTAGGGCAATTTTTGAAACTTGAAGAACAAACTGCGACGATCAAGCTGAAAGATTACGGTATTGATCCGATCTAAAAAAGTGCTTCAAACAGCCCTCCTGAGAAATTCAAATCAAACCATGGTCTCAGAACAATACGATCGTTCTGCCACATCGTGAAAACTTCACAACTCTCTGTAATCCCTGTACTGACTCCGATCGCGAGAATTACTCATCGGTAATAAGTTATGTTCATTCGTGATCAAGATCACTGACAAAAATAGTTGTGATACTTATAATTCTGGTTGAAGAAATAGCAATTAAGCTCAAAAAATATGAAGTTTAATCCAATTGGGATTGCTCTGACGATCGCAGTTCTATCGATTCCCTTTGTGGCTCAAGCCGACACTCGAAAAGCCTATTGTGAGTATTTTCCCAATGGCTCTAGGAAACCGAAAGTATCGATGTCATGCACGTTTTCAATGGGTCAAGGCAACATTAGTGTTCGCTGGGCAGATGGTGTATCCGATGATTTTATGCTCATTCCTGGACGTGACATGGTTTACAGGGACAATCGCGGTAGACTTGTCTATCAACAGCGTGGTGAAAAGCAAGCCGACGGCAGCAGGTCCAGAATTATGAAAATGGAAAATGGTTCGATTCATATTTGGGGAAGTTAGGGACTTTATCGTCTGTACAAATTGACTCGCAGAGTTGGTCAAGCCAAAGTTCTTTGTGCAGGAGATACCGCATATTCTCCAAACTACAGAACTTTAGATTACGGTGAAACTTGGAGCAGGAGCGAATTTACTTGCAAGTCTCGCACCGATGGACTGACCTGCACCAATCCCAAAGGCAACGGATTCTTTTTGAATCGTGAAGAATAGAAAACATTTTAGAACCTAAGACGGCGTAGTTTTGCATTTAAGATGCTCACGCCTCTGCCTTACAGCCGATATCAAAAACAGAAGCTTACAAAATTTAAAGTCAATCAAGATAATACATTTTTGTTTGTATTTTGTTTGAGGTAATGCGACTAGAACAGAGATTTGCAACGCATTTCTGAGGATGAAACTGCATCGCCTACTTGCCAAGAGAAGCAATTCATCAGAATCAAAGATATTGCCGAAATATCTTTATCACAATACAACCCTAAAACCAAACCACAAATCCATGAAATTAACTAAAATTCTGGCCGCAATCATCGTCCCTTTCATCGAAATCTCCGTGAAACCCTGC
>JAYVUU010000134.1:0-4099 GCA_043787635.1 Synechococcales cyanobacterium
GATGCTAGACCATGCTCGTTCAGCACTCGCTTGTCTTGCCATGCTGTTTAAGCGATTAGCAAAGTCAAAATTCTTAGCCAACACTGCACAGTATTTATTCAGGTCAAACTTGCCCGTTCCTTTCGCATCAAGCCACAGATGAATACAGCTATTACGAACAAACTGAGAGGTACGAATTGCTTCATCAATGCCTGTAAACTGCTGTTTCTTGCCGTAGGTCTTGAATTCTAGGACTAACATTCTTGCCTCCTTTATTAATCTTGTACCATACGGTTACGCCCGAGATTGTCAAGTATTGGAACTGAGATAGAATGGAGAAGGGGACTAAAGTCCCGCGATTCGCTTACATCCCAGCTCTAAAGAGACAGGGTTTTCCGCTTTCCGGGTTTCTTCTATAAACGGTAACTGGGAACCTCAGTCACTTCGGTGCTGAGAGGGAAGCGGCTCAGGAAAATTGATTCCCCGTCTTCAAACTAATTTGCCGCATGGTGAGGGTCTTCAATATATCTCTTCACGGCTTCGGAACTAATAGTACCTGCTGTACTCGCAAAATAACTACCAGTCCACAGGCTAGGCATTTTCATGAGCTGCGGAAATTTTTTCCTCAATAGATTAGAACTCCTGCCTTTGAACGCCATAAAAAACAGCATTCATGGGTGTAAGGTAAAATCCTCTAACTCCTAATTTGGTCTAACCAAAAATCGCAGGCTCTTTGGAGCTGCAAATCTTAAAGACAGACGATGCGACGACTTGATACATACTGATTAATTGATTCATCCGATGATTTGAGGGAATTGCCCATGCTGTTGAAGGACTTACTCGCTACTGCCGGAATTTCGACACCACTTGAGCATCCTGCACTCAAGTGCAATGTCACCGGGCTGACCACCAACTCCGATACCGCAAAACCCGGAGACCTATTCATCGGAATTCCTGGAACCCGCGTTGATGGTGGAGATTTTTGGCAAAGTGCAACGACGGCTGGGGCGATCGCGGCTCTTGTTTCCGAAGCGGTGGCGACTAAAATTCCAGCAACAGATCAACTTCTCATTGCTGTCGAGAATCCGGCTGAAGCCTGTGCGCGTCTTGCGGTGAGCTTTTATGATAGCCCGACCGATCGGCTCAAGATGGTGGGTGTAACAGGGACGAATGGCAAAACGACGACGACTCATATTATTGAATTTTTGCTCGATCGAGCTGGCAAAATGCCGATGATGCTCGGAACGCTATATACGAGGTGGAAAGGGTTTAATCAAACCGCAACTCACACCACGCCATTTCCGATCGATCTTCAAAAACAATTGAATGAAGGCATTCAAGCGGGGTGTGACTATGGTTTGATGGAAGTCAGTTCCCATGCACTTTCCCAAGGTCGGGCGTTGGGTTGTGAATATGATGTGGCGGTATTCACGAATTTGACTCAAGATCATTTGGATTATCACAAGAATATGGAGGACTATTTTGAAGCGAAGGCACTTCTATTTAGTGATACGTATTTGCGGGGACGAGCGATCGTAAATAAAGATGATCAGTATGGTCTGCGATTAATTGAACGATTGGGCGATCGGGTTTGGACGTATAGTACGGAAACAAAGGCGGATTTATATATTACTGATGTTGTTTATACTGGGAGTGGTGTGAGTGGAAACTTGCATACCCCGATGGGAAGCATTGAATTCCGATCGCCGTTAGTTGGACAGTTTAATATTGCCAATCTGTTAGCGGGTATTGGTACGGGTTTGGCATTGGGGTTAGATTTGGCTGAAATGGCGGCGGTGTTTCCTGAGTTTGTTGGGGTGCCGGGACGAATGGAACGGGTGCAAGTGAGTGACCAGCAAGCGATCAGTGTGATTGTGGACTATGCTCATACGCCGGATAGTTTGGAAAATTTATTGACGGCAGCGCGGCCTTTTATTTCTGGAAACATGATTTGTGTGTTTGGGTGCGGCGGCGATCGCGATCGGACGAAACGGCCATTGATGGGTGGTATTGCAGCCCGGTTGTCAGACCAGGCCATTGTTACGTCGGATAATCCACGAACTGAAGACCCAGACCAAATTTTGCAGGATGTTTTAGCAGGAATTTCGAGTGATGTGGCGGTTATTGTCAATGTCGATCGGGCAGCGGCAATTGCAAATGCGATCGCGAATGCGAATCCCGGCGATGGAGTATTGATTGCGGGGAAGGGGCACGAAGATTATCAAATTATTGGAACTGAAAAGATTCACTTTGACGATCGGGAAGAGGCACGATCGGCATTGGAAAAGAGACTAGAATAAATCGGCTTAATTTTTGCTTCCATTATCACAATCAAACCGGACGATAAATTGACTCCCGATTTCCAGTTCACTCTTGACAGAAATCTCTCCGCCATGAGTTTGAACGATCGCCTTTACAATGGCTAATCCCAGCCCCACACCGCCACTTTGTCGCGATCGGTCTTGTTGAATGCGATAAAACCGATCGAAAAGATGGGGTAAATCAGCATTTGAAATTCCGATGCCATTATCTTGAATCGTAACGATCGCATGATTTTGAGAATCATAGAGTTGAATTTGTACCTCGCCTTGTGGCAAGGTACATTGAACCGCATTTGTAATCAAATTGCTGAATAGACGATAGATTTGATTGATATTACCAGTGATATAAATAGACCTTGGACTTTGTAAATGATAGATCAAATTGACTTGAGCTTCCATAGCTAAAGGGGCCAGCTCTTCTTCTAAATCTTGCAAAAGTTCATTGAGACAAATTAAATCTAGATTCGTTGGCTTGGATTGAGTCACATCGAGTCGAGATAGAAGAAGAAGATCCTGCGCCAAGGTGTTCATTTGATCGGTTTGTCGTTGAAGTGCGAGAAACGTCGATCGAATCTCTGGATCCGGTGAACTTAGATTAACGATCGCAACTTCTAACATTGCTTTTAGGGCTGCGATCGGGGTGCGGAGTTCGTGGGAGGCATCGGCAGTAAAGCGCTGCATTTGGGCATAGGATTTGTACATAGGCCGCATTGCTATTCCAGCTAACCACCAGCTCGCAGTTCCGACCATCAGCATTGTAAATGGAATTCCAACAATCATTAATTTATGCAAATACATCATATATCGATTGTATTGCTGGACCGATCGGCCCACCTGTAAGTATCCCCAATTTTGATTAGCTGTTGTTTTTAGTTGAATGTGATGTACATGATATGCAGCGCCTTGTTTATCTTTGACGGTTTCAGTTGATGGAAAATGAGGAAGACTGGTAAATAAACCCGGCTTCTCACCGATCGCGGCCAGCAAATTTCCTGAATTGTCGAGCAATTGTAAATGGTAATCTTCCTGAATTAAATTCACCAACATCGAATCTTGTAAGCTAGAACAGGGACGATCGATTTGACAAATACCAGGGATTAAATCATCAATTTTTTTGGGTAACGTATTCGGCACAGTCAATGATTTTTTAAGCCGATCGCCGATCGACATGGATAAAAGGTCAATCTCACGATTAATCATTTGTGCCGAAATTCGCGACAAAACCAGATGGCTTGCACAACCCAAAATCAATAAAATACTACCGATGACGCTGGAGTAAAGAACAGCCAATCGTAATCGGGGTGAGCGGGTCAGCATCGAGAATTTAACCATTGAATCGATAGCCTAATCCTCGTAATGTTTCAATTAAGCTTGAGCACTCTAGATTATCGAGCTTTCGACGCAATAGACGAATTTGGGCAGCGACCACATTACTAATAGAATCATCCTCAAACCCCCACAGTCGCGATCGGATCTGATCTTGACTCAAAATCTGGTTGGGGTGTTGCATGAAATATTCTAAAAGTTGAAACTCTTTCGCGGTGAGTGATTGTTCTAATTCGTTTGAATTTATAACTGAAAATGATTGGTAATGAAGTGTTAATCCTGCGATCGTTAAATTAGTTGATTGAATGTGAATTGGACGACGGAGCAATGCCCGAATCCGAGCGAGGAGTTCTTCCATGGCAAAGGGTTTGACTAAATAGTCGTCTGCGCCTGCATCCAAGCCTGTTACCCGATCGTTCATACCATCCCTTGCCGTCAACATCAAAATAGGAATCGATCGATGTTGTTTTCTT
>JAYVUU010000135.1:0-11860 GCA_043787635.1 Synechococcales cyanobacterium
TTACTCTTGACTCGAACCTGTCGCAAAAACTTCCGCCCATTCATGGGGCACGGGTTGTCTTGGAAAACGGTAAAACTTTGGTTAAATATGTGGCTTCAAAGTCTCCCGCCGAACAAGCGGGGCTGGATGCTGGAGATGAGCTTGTGGCGATCGATGGGGTGCGGATTAATCCCGATTTACTGAACGATCGGCTTCAGGCCTCCCAAGCCGGAGATACTCTAGAAATCAGCTTCTTCCACCAAGACGAGCTACTTCAGACGGTATTAACGTTAGGCGAACCTGAAGCGACTCAGTACACGATTGTCCCGCTTAGGGATCCGACTGAGGCCCAAAAGAAACGGTTCCACGAATGGCTGGGAGTCCCGTTAGACCTTATCAATTCGGCTTTACCATAAACGATCGTCGCCCACTGGTCCGTTTTGAAGCTGGGAATTTCCGGTTCGATCCTGTTTTTTATTTTTTGCCTAAATCGCCATGACTGTCGCCGCCCGCATTGAAGAACTGCGCACATTGCTCAACCGGATGAGCTATGAGTACTATGTACTGGATCAGCCGACGATCGATGACAGCATTTACGATCGGCTCTACCGGGAACTGCAAGACCTGGAAGACGCAAACCCCCAACTCGTCACCCACGATAGCCCAACCCAACGCATCGGCGCACAGCCTGCGAGTGCTTTTAGTTCCGTCAACCATACAATTGCACTCTACAGTCTTGAAAATGCCTTTAATAATGCTGACCTAGACAAATGGCAAGAGCGTTGGCAGCGCTTCGAGGATGGGATTGGGGCAACTTATATTTGTGAGTTAAAAATTGATGGAAATGCGCTGGCGCTGACCTATGAAAATGGTTTGTTGGTGCGGGGGGCGACGCGGGGTGATGGGACAACGGGCGAGGATATTACGTCAAATGTTCGGACCATTCGGACCATTCCGCTGCGGTTGAATCTGGAGAATCCGCCGCAGCGGGTTGAGGTGCGGGGTGAAGCCTTTTTACCGAATCAGGTTTTTTCGCGTCTGAATGCCCAACGCGAGGCGATCGGGGAAGAACCGTTTAAAAATCCACGCAATGCCGCCGCCGGGACGTTGCGACAACTCGATTCTCGGAAAGTTGCCGATCGACAACTCGACTTTTTTGCCTACACCGTATATTTTCCGGGGGGAGATTGGCCCGAAGTTCACTCGCAATCGACCGCGCTGGAATGGCTCCAGAATGCTGGGTTCCGGGTGAATCCTAATGGGGAAAATTGCGCCGATTTACCAGCGGTTCAGCACTATTGTGAAAAATGGACTACCGATCGTCACGATTTGCCCTACATGACTGACGGGGTTGTGATTAAGGTGAATGAATTCAGCTTGCAGGAAAGACTCGGATTTACTCACAAATTTCCCCGCTGGGCGATCGCCTACAAATATCCAGCCGAAGAAGTCCCCACCCTTCTCGAATCCGTCACCTTCCAAGTCGGACGCACGGGAGCCATTACCCCGGTAGCCGAACTTCGTCCCGTAGAGCTTGCCGGGACGACGGTTTCGCGGGCTACGTTGCACAATGCCGATCGGTTACTGGAACTCGATTTGCACCTAGGCGACACGGTGATTGTGCGAAAAGCGGGAGAAATTATTCCTGAAGTCGTCACCGTTTTGGCAGAGCTTCGACAGGCGGGGGCGATTCAATGTAAGTTGCCGATCGAATGCCCAGAATGTCACTCTGTCTTAGTCCGTCCTGAAGGCGAGGCGGTAACGCGCTGTCTCAACTCGTCTTGTCCGGCCATCCTGCGCGGATCCTTGACCCACTGGGTGAGCCGTGGGGCGTTGGATATTAATAGTGTCGGCGAGAAATTAATTGCTCAGCTTTTAGAGTCGGGGTTAGTGCATTCCACCGCTGACTTGTACCGCTTGACGACCGAACAGCTCCTGCAACTCGATCGTACAGGCAAAAAGTCAGCGGAAAAAGTGGTGTCAGCGATCGCAGCCTCAGTTACGCAACCTTGGTCTCGCGTGCTGTACGGTCTCGGAATTCGGCTAGTGGGTTCATCCAATGCCCAAACGTTGAGCGAGGCATTTCCTACGGTTGAATTGCTGGCTGACGCGCAGCCCGAAGAGATTTCGGCCATCTTTGGCATTGGTGATGAGATTGCCCGGAGCGTGGTGCAATGGTTCCAGATTGAACGCAACCGATTACTGATCGAGCAGCTCCGATCGTCAGGATTACAACTGGCCGCAGAGACTCAACCCCAAAAACTCGCAGTCACGGAGATCACGGGAAAAACCTTTGTAGTGACCGGAACATTGCCAACCTTAAAACGCGACGAAGTAAAAGATATGATTCGCAGAGCCGGGGGCAAAGTGACCGATTCAGTCAGTAAGAAAACCGACTTTTTAGTAGTAGGCACAGACGCGGGGTCAAAGTTGGAAAAGGCCCGATCGTTGAATGTGCCCACTCTCTCAGAAGCCGAATTTCTAGAATTGCTCTTCTAAGTCCTGTTAAAATCAGTAGAAATCTTTTGTTGATCGGAGTTTTCCATGGGAACCGATGAATCTCGATCGGTCAAAAATTATCCCGCACTCCTCGCCCGGAAACGCAGTCCAAACTCCCGTCTTTTGCGTTGGTTTCGTGAATCAGCCGTTTTTTTATCATCGCCCGACAGCCGTCAACAGCTTCAGAAATCCCTCACCACAGGACGATCGGGAGCGACGTTAGCCAGTGTCGGCAGTGTGTTTCTGTTGCTGTGGAATGCCAAATTAGTTTTCTCAACGGGTGCGGGAATGGGGACCATGGTGCTGATGTACTTATTCCAAGATGCGCAGTGGCGACAGGAAAAACTCCCAAAAATTACCGAGCAGGTTCAGACGCAAGTTGACCGTTTAAATCGTCCGTTTTTGTGGACTACGATCGGGGGCGGAAGTGCCGCATTTTTGAGCTATCTCGCCATCTCAGCCTGGACAGAAATGGATAATCATTGGTTGGCGACGGGTATTTTGCTTCAGGGATTGATGATCTCTGGTCTGCTAGGAGTGGCGCTGCGACGAGTTTGGGGCGAAACTCCAACGCCTGAGAGTTTGGCATCTGAGATGGAGGTTTCCCATTGGGTCGGAACGCTGTCTCATGGGGATCCGATTCAGCGGCTATTGGCGGTACGCCAACTCACCAAAACAGCCCATTCTGCGCCATTGATTCAACAGAAAGAAATTCTAGAATATTTTCAGCTTATGGTGTCTCGTGAACCGGAAGAGCTGGTCCGCGAAGCGGTTTGGCAGGCGCTTGAGACCTTGATACCGACTTTAAATAATTTGGCTGACTTAAAAAAATTGGATGACTTACACAATTCGACCAAGACAGACGATCGATCTGTGGTTTCTTCCAAACTCACTCAGGCGAAAATTAAGGCTTGGGTAGAGCGTTAGGGAATAAGTGATCGGCGGAGCTACAACTACTCTTGCTACATTGGTCTTGCTACATTGGCATGGGTGCCAAGTGACTGGAATTTTAATTTAGCTCAAGCGGCGCGTTCATAATGCCAGACTTCTGGGAACTATTAGCCCACAAGGCTGTGCATGACATCACCGGAAGAGAGGACTTTGCCAACGTGATAAATTCATTGATTGAACAATCCGATATACTCACACAATCCCTCACCGAAACTCTGATCGCGCTTAGCCCGCAGGAAGCCTACGCAGGAATTACATTGCTAGCGATCGCATCTGATACGTATTTGGCTGATGAAGAACTGGATGCGATCGATCGTCATCTAGGTCAGATGCCCCTTTTCCAGCATTTTCAGCCTGAAACAATGCGTAAGATGTACCACAAGCTGTTCACGATTTTGCAACGTGATGGCGAGGGTATGTTGTTGACCTCTGCGCGGGCAACACTGCCGCCTGAACTCCGGGAAGCCGCTTTCACCTCTGCTTCAGATCTTGTATTTGCAGACGGTATGATCTCGCAGAGCGAGTCGTTATTTCTAATTCAACTCTCTCAAGCCTTAGAAATCTCCATCGGCACCGCCACCAAAATTATTGGCCTTACCCATTTCAAGTACTCCCACAACGAGATTTTGAGTAATTCTTAGGGAAAACTAATATCTCTGCATCCTTGCTGTTTCTGCAATCAATGATGCGAGGCAGCAAGGACTCAATTAAAACCGTTATTATGAAGCCGGAAAAGACGATTGCTACTTAGCCTTTCCCCTTTTTGGCTTCTTTCTTGTGACTCTTTTCGACCCATGGGCATCACGATCTTTAGACTGCGTGTTGCCCGATCGTCCCAGAGTCGATAGTCTAAGGGTTGGAGATTTCGTGGGGATGCAAATGGCATTGATTGTTCAGAAGTACGGTGGAACATCCGTCGGGACCGTGGAGCGGATACAGGCAGTCGTCCAACGGGTGATTCGGACCGTGAACGCGGGAAATTCGGTAGTGATGGTGGTGTCTGCCATGGGAAAAAGCACCGATGGATTGGTGAAACTGGCCCATGAACTTTCAGAGAACCCCAGCCGCCGGGAAATGGATATGTTGCTGGCGACGGGTGAGCAGGTTTCCATGGCGCTCGTTTCCATTGCCCTTCAAGACGCTGGACAGCCCGCAATTTCCCTCACAGGAGCACAAGTCGGCATCCTCACCGAAGCGAACCACACCCGCGCTCGGATTCTAAATATTGAAACTGCTCGTCTCAAAAAGCATCTCAGCGAAGGCAAGGTGATTGTTGTCGCCGGGTTCCAAGGCATTAGTAACACTGAAGATCTAGAAATTACAACCCTCGGACGGGGTGGTTCAGATACGTCCGCGGTGGCACTGGCGGCGGCACTCAAAGCTGATTTTTGCGAAATCTACACCGATGTGCCTGGTATCCTGACGACGGATCCGCGCTTGGTGCCTGAAGCTCAGCTTATGGACGAAATTACCAGTGATGAAATGCTGGAGTTGGCCAGTTTGGGGGCGAAGGTGCTGCATCCACGAGCGGTCGAAATCGCCAAGAATTATGGAATTCCCTTGGTGGTCCGATCGAGTTGGACCGATGAACCGGGAACCTGGGTTAAGTCACCTGTTCCGCACCCCCGATCGATTGAAGGGCTGGAACTGGCGCGGCCTGTGGACGGAGTTGAATTGGATACGGATCAAGCAAAAATTGCATTGCTGCGCGTTCCCGACCGTCCCGGTGTTGCGTCGCGGCTTTTTGGAGACATTGCCAGCCATCAGTTAGATGTTGATTTAATCATTCAATCGATCCACGAAGGCAACAGCAACGACATTTCGTTCACTGTGACTAAAAATTCCCTCAGCCATGCCGAGTCGGTTGCGAGTGCAATTTTGCCTGCTTTTGGAGCTTCCGATGATTCAACGGTTTTAATTGAAACCGATATTGCCAAAGTTTCTATTTCTGGCGCGGGGATGATCGGGCGGCCCGGGGTGGCGGCGCAAATGTTTAGTGCATTAGCCGATGCTGGGGTAAATATTCAAATGATTTCGACCTCGGAAGTGAAGGTCAGTTGTGTTGTGGATGCGGCATTATGTGACGTTGCACTGGCTACGTTACGCAAACAGTTTGACCTTGAAAATACGCCGTCACCTATTGCCAAACAACCATTAACAATTAGTGATAAACCTGTCCGAGGTGTGGCATTGGATTTAAAACAAGCGCGATTGGCCATTCGTCATGTTCCCGATCGTCCTGGTATGGCGGCACGTATTTTCTCATTGCTAGCCGCTAACAATATCAGTGTTGATATGATCATTCAATCTCAGCGCTGTCGTAGCGTTAATGAGCTAATGACTCGTGACATTGCCTTTACGGTTGCTCAGATGGATGCAATGGAGGCGCAGTCTATACTTGAAGCAGTTCAAGACGATATGATGTTTGGCGAAGTGGTGGTCAATGAATCGATCGCGAAGGTGAGTATAGTGGGTTCGGGGATGATTAATCATCCGGGAACAGCGGCTAAAATGTTTGATGCACTGTTTCAGCAGGGTATTAATATTCAAATGATTGCCACGTCAGAAATTAAGGTGAGCTGTGTGGTTGCCGACAAGGATGCGATCGCAGCCCTAAAAGCGGTTCATGAAGCCTTTGAGCTGGCTGGTAGTACTCGTATTAAAGTTGCGATTTAGAAATGGGGATTTAGTACGATCGACATTTTTAATTAAGATATTGAATGCTTAAAGTCATCTCATTGGGTTTAGGACACGGCAAGCCATGTCCCTACAGATCTGGGTTCGGGATTTAGGACACGGCAGGCTGCGTCCCCACAGATCCGGGTTCCAAGACTCGTAGGGGCATGGCTCGCCGTGCCCCAAGCCTAACGAAAAATTGAATAAAATTTACGATACAACGATCGGCGTTTCAATCCAAGATTCACGATTCAAAACAGCGGTGTTTCAATCAGATCACTAAACTGCGTTTGTCGCAGCCGATCGAGTTCTAACATACGCATGTCTTCTGCTTTGATATGTTGTTGATAATCTCGCCCAATGTCAGGCTCTGCAATAATATCCGTACTTTTCCAAAGATCCAGCCAATGTCGTCGTCGCTTTGCACACATCACCCGCTCTAAGTTTGCCGTTGCCGATCGAATCACCAAGGCTGCTCGTTCGATATCTACACTCGTTTTCTCATCAAGCTCTAAGAATCGACAAACATTTACTAACTCCAGTGGAAACTCAGCACTCCGATCGCGCAATATTGATAATAAATCTGGTGCTTCTGCTGACTCAAATTCTAAATGGGTGGGATAGTTTTTTTGAATATCTAATGCTAAATGCCAAAGGTAACGTTGCTGCGGTTGGCTGAATGACAAGTCATGCTGATCCAATGTCTCTAGAACTAAATCCCGATGCTGTGGTGCATGGAGATAGATCCGAAGTAATTGTTCTTCGCAGGTATCTACTAGGGTCCGATCGCCGGGAGTCTGCCATTTCTTTGACTGCCCATGCCAGCGCTGCCCCTTTACTTGCAAACGTAAACTTTCCTCAATTTGACGCACAAAGCTTGTATTGCCTTGGCCTAAAAGCTCTGCACACATTTGAATGTAATAGGTTCTTAATGTTGGATTGGGCAGATTTCCCAAAAGTTTTACGATTTCTTCAGTAGCAGCTTGAGATTGATCTGGGCGGCTTAGATCTCGCTTTTGCACTGCTTGTTGAATTTGCCAATCGATCCAAAGGGGTGCATCTTCCAGCAATTGTTCATAGGTATTAGCCGAATTATTCTTTAAGAATTCATCCGGATCTTTACCCTCGGGAATATTCAAAATTCGCAATTGAACTTCGCCCTGATACGCCAGATTCGACACTTCTCCGATCGCTCGTTCTGTGGCTTGCACTCCAGCACGATCGGCATCAAAGTTGAAAACAATTCGTTTTGATTCAGTATATTTCGAGAGCATTTTCACTTGATAACTACTCAAGGCTGTCCCAAGTGAAGCAACTGCTACATTAATTCCCGCAGCATGAAGTGCAATCACATCGAAATATCCCTCAACCACTACCGCTCGATCTTGACGGGCGATCGCAGTCTTCGCCTTATCTAAACCGTACAAAGTTTTTCCCTTATCAAACAGCTCCGTTTCCGGTGAATTCAAATACTTTGGTTGTTCATCACCTAGCGCCCGTCCACCAAAGGCAATCACTCGACCTTGAATATCTAAAATAGGAATCATTAGCCGATCGCGAAACCGATCGTAATAGCCCGTTGCTTCTTTCCGAGGGACAATCAATCCAGCCTTTTCGACCAATGTTACCGGGTAGTTTTTTTGTTCAACTAGATAGCTATACAGAGCCGTCCACCCGATCGGAGCATAGCCAACTTGAAAGATTTGTAGAACTTCATCTGTGAATTGACGTTGGTCTGTGACATATTTCAATGCAGATTTCCCAGCAGGTTGCCGCAGCGAATGTTCATAGAACTTCGCCGTCAGTGCCAGAATTTCATACAGTTGGTCGCGGGTCGAGACTTGGCGCTGATATTCTTGCTGGTCGGCAGCATCTAAAGTTTTGATGGGAACTTGATACTTTTTTGCTAAATCCAGAACGACATCACCAAATTGTCGCTTCCCGATTTCCATCAAAAACTTAATCGCATTTCCGCCTGCTCCACAGCTAAAGCAATAGTAAAACTGTTTACTGGGCGATACACTAAAACTCGGCTTGCGCTTGTCATCGTGAAATGGACACAGGCCAACAAAGTCTTTGCCCTGTTTTTTCAGAACCACATGCTCCGAGACAACTTCGTAGATATCTGCTTTTTCCTTAATGGCAGCAATGGTATCAGGGTGGAGACGGGTCATAGTCAAGCGCAGAAATTATCAGGCTATCTTACCCGATCGGACTTCCACACATCTAATCCAACGGGAGTTAAATCCGATCGGTCAATGGATTTGTTTGAGCGCTTAAGAAATAAATGTGCCAGCAATTCTTTTTGGGTCAATCAGTACGATCGCAAGTATCTGCGATCGTAAAAGATAAACATTCAATAAAGTCTGCGGTTGCTAAGGTCTTTGCCTCCCGTTCAAGCGGTTTCGGTAGCTTACTGAATTGATAGCATCTTCAACACTTGCAGCTTTACCCAAATAGTCTGCGGCGACATCCTCCGCAGATGGCAGAATACCTAACCCGTTGACTCCAGCATCGGCAATCCATTCAAGAGTTGTTCGTATGAAATTGTCATCTCCGCTACTTGAAATCCATATTTTAGCTACAAAAAATTAAAAAATACATCGTTTAACCCTGTGTAAAAGAGCTAAAAATTATCATGAGAGATGTGTTAAGTTATGTAAGGTTTAAGTAACTGAGAAAGATTCATGGGTAACATTCAAGCGACTTTCACAGCGACAGAGAAAGCTTTCCATGTAGAAGGGTATGAAAAAATAGAATTTAGTTTGCTCTACGTGGAGGGAGCTTTTGCGATCGAGAACCCTGAGATTGCTGACAGTTATCGACAACTTGGACGCTGCCTGATGGTAGTGGATGCAACAGTTTACGATCTACTTGGTGAACAGATTCAGAATTACTTCAAACACCATCAGATTGAGCTGAAAGTTTTTCAAGTTACGATCAAAGAAACAGATAAAACATTACGAACTTTTGAGAAAATTGTTGATGCATTTGCTAATTTCGGTCTAGTACGCAAAGAGCCAGTGTTAGTCGTGGGTGGTGGTTTGACTACCGATGTCGCTGGTTTTGCCTGCGCTACTTACCGTCGTCGGACCAATTACATCCGAGTGCCGACCACGCTGATTGGGTTGATTGAT
Source organism: Synechococcales cyanobacterium (assembly GCA_043787635.1). Classification (GTDB taxonomy): domain Bacteria; phylum Cyanobacteriota; class Cyanobacteriia; order Leptolyngbyales; family Leptolyngbyaceae; genus JAAFJU01. Next base: position 9,243 of record JAYVUU010000135.1, read on the forward strand.
GCCAGTGTTGCAATTAAAGTCGCCGTTAATCATGGCAAACTGAAAAACCGTCTAGGTGCTTATCATGCCTCCCAGAAGGTGATTTTAGACTTCTCGTTCTTGAAGACGCTGCCTGTTGATCAGGTGCGGAATGGAATGGCAGAATTGGTTAAGATTGCAGTAGTTGCCAATGGTGAAATCTTTGATCTGCTAGAAGAACATGGTGAGGAATTACTTCGAACTCGTTTTGGCTACTTGAATGGTACGCCTGAGTTGCGTAAAATCGCTCACCAAGTCACCTATGCGGCGATCAATACCATGCTCAGTTTAGAGGTTCCTAACCTACACGAGTTGGACTTAGATCGCGTTATTGCTTACGGTCACACTTGGAGTCCGACACTGGAACTAACTCCTGACCTGCCGATGTTCCATGGTCACAGTGTCGCTATTGATATGGCATTCTCCGCAACGATCGCTCAGCAGCGGGGCTATATCTCTATTATCGATCGCGATCGGATCTTAGGATTAATGAGTCGAATTGGATTGGCGATCGATAGTTCTTATTTGACTTCTGAACTATTGTGGAAAGCCACTGAATCGATCGGACGAACACGCGATGGATTGGTTCGTGCAGCCGTGCCGATGCCCATTGGCAGTTGTCATTTCATGAATGATCTAACTCGTTTGAATTTGACCCAATACCTTGAAGCTCATAGAGAAATCTGTAGCCATTATCCACGCAAGGGCGACGGGGAAGATATGTATCTTATTCCTAGCGCTCCCATCAATACCCAAGTTCCATTTGGAGTGCAGGTATGATAGCCAGACCCGTTACACCTGTGGGGATTCTAGCAGCGAAGCTAGAATCTTTGAGCCGAAAAATAGGGGCTTTGGAGACTGTAGATACCGAACTCAAATCTGAGCTATGTCAAGCGTGGGAATTGGCGGCAGGCTTGGACCCTTACATTAGTAGCTGCACGACCCCAGAATCGCCAGCCTTAGCCTCTCTTGTTCAACGCACTCAAACGGAAGATTGGGGTCAACGATCGGCAAATAGCGAGACGTTAAAGCCCTTAGAGCAAGAAATGGTCTCTGGACATGTCGAGGGGCAAATGCTGAAGTTTTTTGTGCATTTGACTCAAGCCAAACAAGTACTAGAGATCGGAATGTTTACGGGATACTCAGCACTGGCTATGGCTGAGGCATTGCCTTCTGATGGAGTACTTGTTGCTTGTGAAGTTGATCCATTCGCGGCGGCATTTGCTCAATCCTGTTTTGAGCATTCTCCTGATGGTCACAAGATTGTGGTTAAGGTCAATCCAGCGATCGTGACATTGAAACAATTAGCGGATGCGGGTGAGTCATTCAATTTAGTGTTCATTGATGCTGACAAGCCCGGATACATCGATTATCTAAATATTTTGCTGGATAGTTCTTTGCTAGCTAAGAACGGCTTAATTTGTGTGGATAATACTTTGATGCAGGGACAACCTTATCTGAAAGGTGAATCAAGCGCAAATGGGGCGGCGATCGCGGCATTTAATCAAGCCGTAGTGAATGATTCGCGAGTAGAGCAAGTGTTACTCCCGTTGAGAGATGGGTTAACGTTAATTCGACGGGTTTAATCTGTTGTGTATACATTAAGCCTGAAGCTCGTCATCAGCTAGACCCGATCCCCCTAAATCCCCCTTTTTAAGGGGGACTATGAAATAAGGTTTGCTCTTGTTCCCCCTTTTTAAGGGGGCTAGGGGGATCGAGGTTCAAGCTTCACGATCTTCAGTTTTAAAAACACTTTCTATCAACTTTAATAACTTCTATTTGATGGCGCTTTCATGCTTTTTAATGACACCAACCCTAATCCCATACAGAGTTCTATAAAGACTATAGCAACATTGAGTTTACTTCTATTATCACTACCTATAAATCTTGCCCTAACCACGATCGCACTACTCAGATTAGGATTACTCAAGCCGTTTCAGACTAGAACAATTGCGGCCAATCCCAAAACGATATTAGTCAGCGGCGGCAAGATGACCAAAGCCTTACAGTTAGCGCGATCGTTTCATCGAGCAGGTCATCGAGTTGTTTTAGTAGAATCCCGCAAATATTCGCTAACAGGGCATCGTTTTTCCAGAGATGTCGATCGGTTTTATTCAATTTCTAAGCCAGATGCGAAAGACTATAGCAATGCACTTCTAGAGATTGTACAAAAAGAGAACGTTGATGTTTATGTCCCGGTTTGCAGTCCAGTGTCAAGCTACTACGATGCATTAGCAAAAAAAGTACTTTCATCGTACTGCGAAGTTATGCATGTCGATGTCGATCAAGTTCAGCAATTGGATAACAAATCTGAATTTTCAACGATCGCAACCTCATTGAATCTCTCTGTTCCAGATTCTCATTGCATAACCAATCCACAGCAAGTAGTGGACTTTGATTTTTCTAAGCGCCCCCAAAAATACATCATCAAAAGTATTCCCTATGACTCAGTGCGACGGCTAGACTTGACGCAGCTTCCTTGTGATAGTCCTTTAGAAACTAAGGCATTTGTTCATAACTTGCCTATTTCTGAGAATAATCCTTGGATTATGCAAGCATTCATTCCGGGTCAAGAGTATTGTACCCATAGTACGGTGCGG
>JAYVUU010000136.1:0-8000 GCA_043787635.1 Synechococcales cyanobacterium
GTTTTGATTTAAGATTCTTTGAACGCTGGAAATTGTACTCACAGTGTCGCGAACTTTAACGTTGGGATCCACGCATCCTCAACGATCGCAATTCCAACATAGGACCAACGTTTGACCAAGCTCGGAAGCTGCGGTTGAGTGAGGGATTCAACCGAAAACTTAGGCGCTAAGTCAGGAGCTTGACGGTTTAGATAGGTAAGTGCGTCGGCATGTTCTGAAAACAAAATCAGATAGGGCTGAGGCGGTTGATTGGGATCAGGGCGCAGTCGAGCCACGAGATATTGACCATCGGCGCGCGATCGGAGAACGTACCATTGTTGAACCATGGGTTAACCATCCTCACCGAGTTGAATTCGTGGATCGACAAACTTCAGCAATATATCCGCTAAAAGATTACCTAATATCAACATCGCTGCGCCCATCATCAAACTTGCCATCACCATGTAGGTATCTTTGGCTTGTAAGGCTTGCAAAATTAAGCGTCCGAGTCCCGGCCAGTTAAATAAGTTCTCAGTAATGAAGGCACCGCCTAACAGGGAGGCAAATTCAAACCCCAACAGAGTAATCATCGGATTGAGAGCATTACGAAAGGCATGAGTCATAATTACCCGCATTTCCGGTAATCCCTTCGCCCGTGCAGTTTGAATATAGTCCTGACGTTTTACATCGAGCATTTCACCCCGCATGAGGCGCTGTAGCCCCGCAATCCCGGTGATGCTGAGGGCGATCGTGGGCAAGATTAAATGCCAGCCAATGTCTAGGAGTTTGCCGAAGAATCCTAGCTCTTCGTGATCAATACTGGTCATGTCACCCACGGGAAATAATGGCGAGGTGGCTTGGGCAAAGGCGAGTAGTAATAAGCCGGAAATAATACTAGGCAATCCCTGACCTAGATAGCTTAGGGCACTCAATACTTTATCGGCCAGTTGCGATCGTTTGACCGCCGCCCAAATCCCCAAGGGAATTCCCAGTGCCCACGTCACCACAAGCGAACTAATTGATAGTAGTAAGGTTGCCGGAACCCGCTCCCATAGCAGTGTTACTACGGGGCGTTCGTAGACAAAACTTTGACCAAAATCACCCTGAGTGACAATGCGCGTCAACCACAGAAAATACTGCTCGATCGCTGATTTATCGAGACCAAAGCGTTCCTTATATTCGGCGATGCGCTGTGGTGAAATTTTTGGGTTTTCTTTCAAGGTATCTAAAAAGCTTCCCGGCGCAAGCTGCATGACAAAAAAACACAACACCGAGGCTAGGAGCAGGGTGATGAGGGCTTGTCCTAGGCGTTTGACAATGTATAACGTCGTTTCATTGGCGAACAGTGAAACGACACGGCGAGAAACACGGGAGGCTTCCATGACGGTATTGGGTAAGGAGTGGCTGGGAGATTGTCGTTGGGTTAGGACACGGCATGGCCATGTCCCTACGGGTTCGGGTTCAAGATGCTGTAGGGACATGGCTCGCCGTGTCCCAAAACCCAACGTAGAAATTTAATAGGTTTCACTGACGTTATTAAATCTACATTCTTTAATATTCGATCAGGGTCACGATCGGGACATTCGGCAATTTTTTACGCCCATCTAAGAAGGTTAGCTCGCTTAAGAAGGCAAACCCAATCAACTCAGCGCCGCACTTACTAATTAGTTCTGCAGTTGCGGCAGCCGTGCCACCCGTTGCGATCACATCGTCAACGATTAATACTCGTGCCCCAGTCGGAAATGCGTCTTGATGAATTTCTAGACGATCGGTGCCATATTCCAAGGCATATTCGACGGAGTAGGTCGCGTGGGGAAGCTTACCGGGTTTCCGAACGGGGACAAATCCGGCGTTCATTTGATAAGCCATGGGAGTTCCAAACAAAAAGCCACGGGATTCCATACCAACGATGTAGTCAGGCTTCAGGTAAGCAGTTTTTTCGACTAGGGCATCGATCGTGGCTTTAAAGCCTGCCGCATCTTGAAGCAGTGTAGTGATGTCGCGAAAGAGAATACCGGGTTGGGGGAAATCGGGAATATCGCGAATGAGTGCTTTGATGTCCATGACGCTGGAAGATTCCTAGGGTTGAGGGATGTGATTGGGTTATCCCATATTGTTGAGCCACTTGTCATCACTTTTGGTTTATTTGAGGTTCAGTTCTGTAACAAAACTGTGATCGATCGTCTTTTTCCAATGCCAAAGTAACGGTTGAATAGATTTAGCTGTGATTGAAAATTCACCATAATTCACGACAGCCCGACGATCGCCTAAACTAACTAAATTCAAATAGCGGAATTTGGGATTAACGCTTTTTAAGGATTGATTGGTTAGGCTTTGCCGTAGATTATGACCGAGTATCTTGCCTTGTCGCACCGCGAATACACCTGCTTTTGGCTGTGGACTGTTCTGTATTGTGGCAATGTCACCACTTGCAAAAATAGTTGAATGGGAGACCGATCGTAATGTCCGATCGACTAAAACAAATCCCCGATCGTCTGTCTGAAGTCCTGAATCACGTATCCACTGTGGTGATGTAGCTTGGGTAGCCCAAAGACTGATATCACAGCTTAAACCAGAAGAGAGTTCTTCTGAATTCAATAGTAAATTTACACTATTTGAACTCTCTTGAATGGACGTTACTGCTGTATTGAGATAAACCTGAATCGATCGGAATTTAAGTTCATTAGTTAATAGTGCTTGAATTGCTTTAGATTGATTTGGGGCGATAGTCTGACTACGACAAATTAAACTTAAATCTACTTGGTTTCCCAGACGTTCTTTTAAACTCAATGCGACTTCAACTCCGCCTAAACCGCCCCCGACGATCGCAATCGATCGCGGTTCAGCTCGTCCTAACTTTAAATAAGGTTCTAGTGACGTGAGTAATAGTCCCATAGGTTTCATAGGAATGATGCGCGGACTTGGCATTGCCGGAATTTGTGGAGTACTGCCAATGTCTAGAGAAAGAATATCAAAGTCGATCGCACCATGGTTCCGAGAAATAATACATTGTTTGATTAGATCCAGACCGATCGCCTCATCAAGTACAACTTTTATTCCTAAAGATTCTGCTAGATCTGCCACATTCACCTCGCAGGCTTCCCGATTCCACCAACCCGCCAAATATCCAGGAATGGACCCAGAATAAATAGTCTGAGGATTAGGAGTAATGAGAGTAATGTTTACGATCGGGCGACCGGAAAATATTTGCGATCGGTACAAAGAATTTTTTAGCCCACTCAAAAGCGCAACACTATGACTATGACCACCACCAACAAGAACAAGTTTTAAAGGCATAATAACTATTAATAGAATTGATATGACAAACATTAAGCAGAGAGACCGATCGGACCGTATCTTAAGAACCGAACTAAAAGCGAGTTCAGGCTCTAAAAGTAAATCTTCATGATGTTTATACGACTTATTCATATCGGTTATCCGATGAAAAAACACTAGGAATTTAGCGTGTAGTTTGCGAAGATTCATCTGTGGGCAAACGAAGCAACACAAATGTTTCTAACTCACAAAATAAATCTACCCAAAAGGTGTTCAACATGACATTTCCACTAGAATCTCTTTACAACTGGTATCGTGATGTTGTCGCAAATCCTAAATATCGTTGGTGGGTGATTGGTGGAACGTTGCTCTATGTTCTCAGCCCGATCGATATTATTCCAGATGTATTTCCAATTATCGGTCAAATCGACGATGCCGTTGTGATTACGCTGCTTGCTACCGAAATTTCATCGTTACTTAAAGAACGCAACGCAAACATAAAGCAAAAACGATCGGATCAATCTGCCACTCAACAATCTGCCCAGCCCGTCGATGTCAATGCTGTCGAAATTGACTAAATCTATCTTCAATTAACTCTCAATTCTTTAGCACTCACCAACAGGCTATTTAATTATGACAACCTATCCCCTTCAAATTGCATACACTTGGTATCGTAAAACTATCGCGAACCCCAAATATAGATGGTGGATTATTGGGTGTACGTTGATGTATTTGATTAGCCCGCTTGATATTTTGCCGGACGTATTTCCGATCGTCGGTCAAATTGATGATGCGCTACTCATTACCCTAGTGGCATCAGAAATAAGTGCAGCGATCAAAGATAGAAATATCCTACTGAAGCAACAGCGATCGGATGCCAAAACCGTAAAAATGTCCGAAAATGATTTGGGTTCTACCAACCACTTTGTAGACGTTACCGCCGTAGAAGTCATGTGAATTGATTGAAATGAACTTAACTCACCCAATCTTTTAAAAGACTCCGATAGCTGAGTCTTTTTTAATAGCCATGCTCCTGTAATCTGTTCACCATGCCCCCAAAATTAGGCATTACTCAACCAATGCCCAATTATCCCCGATCGATATGCTGAGTTATCTCAAAGGCAGCCTCATCCATAGCCAAAAGTCAGCCAGTAACCGGGTTGTCGTCACGGTTGAGGTAAATGGTATGGGCTACGATGTCCAAATCACTAGCCGTCACTGGCAGCAGCTCCCGCCCTTGGGTGATATCACTCAAGTTTTTACCCATCTGAATGTTCGCGAAGATCAAATGACGCTGTTTGGGTTTGCGGCTTCGGCAGAACGGGATCTCTTTCGTCAATTAATCAGCGTTAGCGGCATTGGACCGCAATTGGCGATGGCATTGCTAGATACTTTGAGTTTGCAAGAACTGGTCAGTGCGATCGTTTCTGGCAATACGCGGCTGTTGTCCCGAACGCCCGGTGTGGGAAGCAAGACGGCAGAACGCATTGCCCTAGAACTAAAAACAAAGCTGTCAGAATGGCGCAATCAAGTAGGACTGTCAGCTCAACCAGGTTCGGGTCCAGGGTTCGATATTCAGGAAGATGTGGAGATGACGCTTTTAGCGCTGGGGTATAGCAATTCCGAAATTACTAAGGCGCTGAATACTGTGGGTCAAAGTGCGACGCTTTCTAAAACGGCAGATGCCGAGGAATGGATTCGTCGATCGATCGCTTGGTTATCGCAGTGATTAAGGATGCTGTTTGGCTGGGGATTGATTTTGGGACCAGTGGGGCACGATCGATCGCCGTTGATGCACAGGGGCAAACGCTGGCGGAATGTCGGGTTCAAAACTTAGAGCAAACTCCCAACGGATGGCGATCGGCTCTGGTTCAGCTTTTTGAGCAGTTGCCTCGTGACCTGTGCGATCGGCTGACGGGAATTGCTGTGTGTGGCACCTCTTCAACGGTGATGCTCTGCGATTCAACGGGCGAGGCATTGCTTGAACCGCTGATGTATAACGACGATCGGGCATTGGAACTGTTGGCGCAAGTGGGTCAAATTGCGCCGCTAAATCACACGGTTATTAGCGCCACCTCTAGCTTTGCAAAATTGCTATGGTTCACGCAACAGCCGGAATTTAAACAGGCTCATGTTTTGATGCATCAGGCGGATTGGTTAGCTTTTCTATTACATGGTCAGTTAGGCATTACTGACTATCACAATGCGCTGAAGCTTGGCTATGACCCTGAGATTTTGGCTTACCCTGATTGGCTTAACTCCTATCAATACCGATCGCTTTTGCCCGATGTTCGGAGACCGGGAGACGTTATTGGACCAATTTTGCCAAGCTGGTGCCAGCGATTTGGAATCCCGACCCGTTGTCAAATTCACGCAGGAACCACGGACAGCATTGCCGCATTTCTTGCCAGTGGAGCCACGGAAACCGGGGAAGCGGTCACGTCTCTTGGGTCTACATTGGTGATCAAGCTACTGAGCAATATGCGTCTGGATGATGCACGCTATGGCATTTATAGTCATCGCCTAGGCAACAGATGGCTGGTGGGGGGCGCTTCAAATACGGGGGGAGCGGTGCTGCGATCGTTTTTTAGTGACGATGACCTTGCGAGATTAACGCCGCAGCTGAACCCTGAATATCCAACCGGGCTAGACTATTATCCATTAACAAAACCCGGCGATCGGTTCCCCGTTAACGATCCCACCCTAGACCCTCGCCTTTCACCTCGCCCAACGGATCCAGCGCGATTCTTGCAGGGATTGCTAGAAGGGATGGCCCGGATTGAAGCGGATGGGTATCGACTGCTTCAAACGCTGGGCGGGGGGGAGCCTCACCGGATTTATACCGCCGGGGGTGGAGCAAGAAATCCTGTCTGGACTCAGCTTCGGGCGATTGCACTACAAAAACCCATCACCTGCGCGGTAAATGTTGAAGCGGCGATCGGAGTGGCTCGCTTAATCCAGCCGCCTAACGACTTCTAGCCGTCACCAACTCAGGTCAACAAAAAGACTAGCCGATCGTCATCACCACCACACCCGTCACCATAATTCCCGCCCCCAATAGTCGTTCCCGAATTCCCGTCTCGCCAAATACAAAATAACCAAACCCCACACTCACTAACGCACTCATTCGCTTGATCGCGATCACCTGCGTCACCGCCACCATTCCCACCGCCACCATTTGACACCCGACCCCAATTCCATTGGCGATTCCCGCTGCTAATAACAAGCGCCAATGGGATCGAATACCCTGGATTGGATTTTTTGATTTCAAAATGACCAACGGCAAAATCCCCAACCCAATAAACCCAAACAATACGATCGCCCAAAAGATTGGCGAAGAGTTTAGGACTCCCACTTTGTCAAACGTAGAGGTAATGCTCCAAATAAACGCCACCACCACCATCATTCGGGTGCCTTTATTATGGAAAATCGATCGTAATGGACTCCAGAACCCCTTTGCCGATGCATTCAAGTTCAATACATAAGATCCAATCACAATCAAAAATACCCCCACAGCATCCCAAATCGTTGGCACTTCTTGAACAATTAAGGGCGAAGTGATTAACAAAAACAAGGGCGTTAAGGTTGACAATGGGGATATTAATGACAAATCTGCTAGGCGAATGGCTTTGACATATAAGGTGTAAGCCACCACATTCAAAGATCCGCCGATCGTCAATGCCATCCAAAAGTTTGGGCCTAGCGTCGGAATGCCGACAATTGCTAAAACGGGTAATAGAGAAATGGCCGCGATCGCCATTCCCGCAGAAGCCACCAAATACTCATCTAGAAAACTTAAACTTTTCTTACTGAATACATCCTTCAACGACTCAAAGAAAGCCGTTAAAATTGCAAGACCTAACCATGTCATAAGAAAAAGCTACCCATGCAATCATTGCCTCGAATTAAATTTTTACTCGATCCCACATCCGATGCCTGGACTCATCAAACCCTGGCAAATATGGACACAATTCTTTTAGATCATTCTAACTGCGAACGCAAAGCGGCTAGCGTAGCACTAAAGTTCATGACCCGCTACCCATCCAATACAAAACTCGTCCACGAACTCACCCACCTCGCCCAAGAAGAACTCCTTCATTTCCAGCAGGTGAATACCATTCTGGAGCGTCGTGATATTCCCCTCGCGCCTCTGAATGCCCCACCTTACGGAGCCACGCTGACTAAACAAATTCGCAAACCCGAACCCGATCGTTTGCTTGATATGCTGCTGGTGTCGGCCCTAATAGAAGCCCGTAGTCACGAACGGCTCGGCTTAATCGGTCAACACTGTGAAGATCAAGAACTCGCTGAATTCTACCGATCGTTAATGGAATCTGAAGCTCGACACTATGGACTCTACTGGGTTTTGGCTGATACCTACTTCGATCGGACCACGGTCACAGATCGCCTAGAAGAAATCGCGATCGTCGAAAGTGAAATTCTCTCAACGCTTCACCCTGAACCCCGCGTGCATAGCTAATAACTAGGCTAATGACCAGTGCTAATCGTCCGTAACAATCGGGCGGCGGATGTCGGTAGGGAAGTTAACAATAGTACCCACGACAACGATCGCAGGGGCGGTAAATTGGGTCGCTTCGATTTGGTCCAAAATAGTGTTGAGTTTGCCAATCAGTTCGGATTGATCGGGGCGGGTGCCCCAGCGGATCAGGGCGATCGGAGTTTCGGGGCTGAGTCCGGCGGTGATCAGTTGGGGCAGGATTTGGGGCAAATGGTGGATGCCCATG
>JAYVUU010000137.1:0-2466 GCA_043787635.1 Synechococcales cyanobacterium
CGAAATTCACTGTGAATTCCTCTTAACAGATAAGCCTGCTCCATGGTAGCGAGATTAGGGGCAGACCGTACAAAAAAACCTCAGATTAGGAACACCTGAGGCTATTCGGAAAAAATAGCAATAGCGAGAATAGTGAGGACAAAATCGACTGTTTCGACTCTATTGACGTGTAACCTTGTCTTTTTGACTGACGAAGACTAGAAAAATTGTCGCTGGAACAACTACGATCGTTACCCCTGCAAGCAAACTCAACATAAAATTCATTAAAGAAGGAGTCATAGATCCCGGTTCCCTAAGGTGTAAAAAGACTTGTGTGCTTAAATGTTACGCTTAATCCGACTCAAATTCTAGGGAAATAGGAGCCTTCGTAGAAGAACTTCTTGAAGAGTTACAAAAGTTTGACCAGATTTCCCATAAAATGGGGGCATGAGGCAAGTCTTAATCGATTGCTAAAATTATTGATTACAGGGGGCGGAAATGTCTGGATTAGAGCTAGGGGTCTTGGGGTTCAGCATTGTTATGGGAGCCATGACTTTTCTGTTCATTTTCCGCATTGTACTCACCTGGTATCCTCAAGCAGACCTAACGAAGTTTCCCTTCAATCTTGTTAATGGTCCGACGGAGCCGTTTTTAGTGGTAACGCGGAAGATGATTCAACCGATCGGTGGTGTAGACATTACGCCGATCGTTTGGGTTGGGTTATTTAGCTTAGCTCGGGAAATCTTGCTAGGTCAGCAGGGACTCATTACGATGGCCATGCGATCGAATTCGGTTGGCTAAGAATTTGGCTGGTTTTTCTAGAGATTTTAATTTCGGTAAATTATTTTATGGATGCCTTCTCAATATCTGCGCCCGACTGGACTGCGCTTGCTGTTCATGCCAATGGTTTTTGTTGTCCGAGTTGTCGGAGGAGCAATGTCGAAGGGGCAAAAAATGTATGGATTAACCGCCGATCGCCCGTCTATACCGATAATCAAACGCGCAAGTGGCAAGAGTTTTACCAGTGTGAATGTGGTTGCGCGTGGTGGGCGTGGAGCAACGATCGGCCTCCATCTGAACTAGGCGAACGTCCCGATCGGCAACCCCAGCGCCCTATTTTCGATCCGTTGGATGATTGGTAAGGCTTAGGCTTTTTCGTCCGCAGACCGCTGTTGTCCATTGCCTTGAAGGGTTAATAGAATACCCGCGATCGCAGAGATGCCCGCAGCAATAGAAGCCTCACGGGGATAGTAACCGCTGCGGGATAGGGTTTTGAGCCAGGTGGCCGTGAGTTCGTCCCGCAGGATCAGGTGCGCGATCGCGGGGGACAGGTAAATTATGGCTCCGCCGACGATGACCCAAGGCAGTAGGGACACAACTAAGCGGATAGAGGTGGGTTGGGGACGGCTCATGCGGGGGGCTGTTCTAAAGATAATTTTCAGGCTAGCACGAGAGTTAGGACGAGTGAATGATCTCAGCAGAAGATTTGGCATTTGATGCGGCGCATATCTGGCATCCATACACATCGCTTAAGTCACCGCTTCCGGTGTATGGGGTTGAGTCGGCCCAAGGCTGTGAACTGACACTATCCGATGGTCGGGTTGTGATTGATGGGATGGCCTCGTGGTGGGCTTGCATTCATGGCTACAATCATCCTCAATTAAATGCAGCAATCGTAGATCAATTGTCTCAGATGTCCCATGTGATGTTTGGCGGCATCACCCATCAGCCTGCGATCGATTTGGCAAAGCTACTGATCGAGATTACGCCGGATGCATTGGAAACTATTTTTTTTAGTGATTCAGGATCCATTGCAATCGAAGTTGCGTTGAAGATGGCGTTGCAGTATTGGATTGGGGTGGGGGATGGCGATCGTAATCAGTTTGTGACGGTGCGGGGTGGGTATCATGGCGATACGTATCATGCGATGTCGGTGTGTGATCCGATTGGGGGAATGCATTCATTATTTGCAAGTTCCCTACCCAAGTACATATTTGCCGATCGGCCTAATGTTCAATTCGATCAATCTTGGGATGAAGAAGATTTTGAATCCTTGCGATCGGTGGTGATGGCTAATTCTCAAGTAGTAGCGGCAATTGTGTTGGAGCCGATCGTTCAGGGTGCGGGGGGAATGCACTTTTATCATCCGATGTATCTACGACGGGCGCGGGAGCTGTGTAACCAGGTGGGCTGTCTTTTGATTTTGGACGAGATTGCGACGGGGTTTGGCCGATCGGGAAAGTTGTTTGCGATGGACCATGGGCCTGTTGTGCCAGACATTTTATGTTTGGGGAAGGCATTAACGGGCGGCTACATGACCTTGGGGGCTACGATGACGACGGCGGCGGTGGCGGATGGGATTTCGGCTTGTGGGGTGTTGATGCATGGGCCGACATTTATGGGAAATCCGTTAGCTTGTCGGGTGGCGCTGGAGTCGGTGCGATTAGTGCAGTCGATGGATTGGGCGGCGGCGGTCGCCAGGATTGA
>JAYVUU010000138.1:0-10581 GCA_043787635.1 Synechococcales cyanobacterium
TCCTCATGATTACCGTGCTGTTACCGTTGACTCCAAGTTTGGCAGGGCGACTAGGATTCCACATCTAGCGATCGGATCAGAGATTCACCCTGAGTCCCCAAAATGCTGTATTGGTTTGGTGTTAACCTGAGCATCTCTGGGTACTCTAAAAATGAAGACTATACAAAGTTGCCTATGGATATCCGCCCGCTCGAAAAACTGAAAATGTTAATTGTGGACGACGAGCCAGACAACCTAGATCTGCTCTATCGGACGTTTCGGCTCGACTTCCATGTCTTACGAGCTGAAAGTGCACTTTTAGCTCTAAAACTGCTAGAGGAACACGGTGAAGTCGCCATCATTATTTCTGACCAGCGGATGCCTGAAATGTTGGGCACCGAATTTTTGAGTATCGCTGCCGATCGCTTCCCAGACACGATTCGAATCGTGCTGACGGCCTATACCGATGTCAGAGATCTCGTCGATGCTATCAACTCCGGCAACGTCTTTAAATACATCACCAAACCTTGGAACAAGCAGCAACTTCAGGCAGTGATCAACCAAGCTGCCGAGACCTATCAAGTTTTGAAACAGCGGACCAACGTGCTGCGCCGATCGTTGCGGCGTGAATCTCTATTCAATGTCGTCACCACGGCTATTCGTGAGTCTCTAGATTATCGCAGTATGCTCCAGACCTTTGTGGTAGCTGTGGGCAAAGCATTTGATACCGACACCTGTAGGCTCTATCCAGTCGAAGATGGAGTTCAAATTACCCAACCTATTTCGGTCCAAGACATAGCAGTGCCCACCAGTTCAGGCGCTCACAAGATTGACGCATACCTGCAAGACTTATTCCAGAATATTATCGATCAACCGACGTGCATCGATACTGATGTCAAGTCCTTCTATCTGAAATCGTCTGGACATAATGATTATGCGATAGACCAACCGCTGGCTAATTCCATCGATCGCATCGTCCTTCCCTGTGTCTACAAAGGCAGCCTATTCGGCATTCTTACCCTAAGTCGTTGTGAAACAGCTTGGTTTCAGGAAGATGTAAAATTGTTGGAAATGGTAGTGGAGCAGGCAGCGATCGCCATTTCCCAAGCCAAACTCTACCAACGAACTCAACAACAAGCCGAACAAATGCGGGCTGAACTCTCCGTCGCCCGCCAAGTCCAAAACAATCTTCTTCGCCAAACTCTTCCCACAAATGATCAGCTTCGAGTCCAAGCCTGCTGTCATCCAGCACGGGAAGTTGGTGGGGACTTTTTTGAAGTGTACCAACATCCCCAGGGCGATCTGTGGGTAGCAGTGGGTGATGTCGCGGGCAAAGGAGTGCCAGCAGCCCTCTTTATGGCCAGCACCATTTCGGTTCTGCGCCGCGAGTTAGGACAAGAAATTTCTCCTAGTCCCTCAGAGGTTATGGGGAATCTCAACCGTATTTTGTTTGATGATTTAGTGAGTACCAACCGTTTCATTACGATGATTCTGGCCCGTTACCATCCTGAAACCAGACAGCTCATGTATGCAAATGCAGGCCATTTATATCCCATGAAATATTCCTCTAATTGCGCCGAGCTGTCAGAGCCAGAATATCCCACTGCGCGAGGCATTCCTCTTGGTATCCGATCGAACTGGGTTGCACCAATGGGAGACCTGACTCTTGCGGCGGGTGATGTGTTTCTGTTGACCAGTGACGGCATTACCGAAGCCACGATGCGGGACGGACAAGACTTAGAAAATCTCCCCGGTACTGACATCCCAACAATGATGTTGCAGCAATCTGGACTCTGGAAACTCTTGAAAAAAGAAGGGAAGAGCCTTGACCTGAATCACCTTCTACAAGAAATCCGCGATAAGACTATCCCCCAAGAAGATGATCAAACTATCCTCTCTCTGGAGGTGTTTTAAAATGAAAGCTGAATTGCATCTGCCCAGTGACTTGCGCTTTCTAGGTGTCGCAGAAGAATGGTTGCTAAGTACCCTGAAACTATCTTTGGGGGATGAAGTCGACTGGACCAGTCAAACAGGACGATTGCGTCTTACTCTGGTGGAAGCCTATTCTAATGTGGTTCGTCATGCCCATCATGAGAAGCCAAACCTTCCAATTATTTTGAAGTTAGAATTGCACGGTCGTGATTTATCGCTAGAGATTTGGGATCAAGGAAAGGGGTACAATCCTTCTGATTACCAACCGCCGTCTCCTGAAGCTAAGCAAGAACACGGGTATGGCTGGCTGATTCTAAATCGCTTAATGGATCGTGTAGAGTATCGCTTGCATGTGGAGGGCGGTAATTGCTTGACGCTAGAGGCAAATATTCCTCGAACTACATCAAGTGTGTCTGAGGTGGACAAGTTCACCATTGCTTAGCCTACGTGCTTCTAACAGTCTGTCTTAAATGTGAGGAATGAATTCAATGGCGCGTCCATCATCTGAACTTTTTTCGAGTCAACCTTCACAACGACACCCTGAACAATTGGTTATCCGATCGCTGTTTACCACCAGTGCCATTCTGGTAGCTTCTCTAGTCGCCACAATTGCAACTCCAGTGTTCGCACTGCAAGCTCCCCAAGCCTTGCCATCAGATCCTGGAACGTTGGATACGATCGGAGCCTCAACGGACGATACCCCAATGGGTGCCTCAATGGATGAAGGTAGCACCCTCGAAAATGTCACATCTGTTTCCCAGCTCTCCGATGTTAAACCGACCGACTGGGCGTTCCAAGCCTTACAGTCCCTAGTCGAGCGCTATGGGTGTATTGCAGGATATCCCAACAAGACCTACCGAGGAAACCGGGCCACGACGCGGTATGAGTTTGCCGCTGGTCTAAATTCCTGCATGGACCGGATCAATGACTTAGTTGCGGCATCCACTGCCGACATGGTGAAAAAGGAAGACCTAGCCACGCTTCGTAAATTGCAGGACCAATACAGCGCAGAGCTTGCCACATTACGCGGTCAAATTGATGGATTGGAAAGCCGAGTTGGAACTCTGGAAAAACAGCAATTTTCTACTACCACCAAGCTTTTTGGTCAAGTTATCTTAGGGCTTCAAGGTCGGACTGGAAACAAAGCGACGACTCCAAATAGTTTTGGAGTTCCTGTTCAAGTGGATCCGGGTTCAGGGATTACCATGGGGTACAGCGCCAACCTCAGTCTAGTGACCGCCTTCAGTCCGAAAAGTATTCTTCTCGTAGGATTGCAGGCCGGAAACTTAACCGCCCGACCCGCTCAAAACTATGATGTGGGGCTTTCCTATGAAAGTAATACTTTAAACCAGCTACTAGTCAGTGACGTAACATATCGGCAAATGCTGGGCAGAAACCTCGCAGTTATCGTTGGGGCGGAAGGTCTAAATGCCGTTAGTGTATTCCGAGGCGCAAACCGTGTCGAAAGTGCTGGGTCCGGTCCCATTTCGGCTCTCGCTCAACGCAACCCGATCGTTAGTCTCGGTGCAGGTCGTGCTGGATTAGGACTTGATTGGCAAATTGCGCCACGTGTCAGTCTTCAAACTGTTTATTCAGCGGGGAATGCCAGCAATCCGACGGCGGGGAATGGCTTACTCAATGGTGACTATAGCCTCGGTGCCCAGTTGACTCTCGCTCCAACTTTTTCCACAGATTTAGCGATTCAGTATATCAATACCTACACTAAATCTGGTTTTAGCAATATGGTAGGGGAAGGTGTTCTCGCTCCTGGGTTCCCAACCATGAGTAATGCGATCGGAGCTTCGGCTGCATGGCGCATTAATTCAGAGTTAACCTTGGGAGGTTGGACCGGGTATACCCGATCGACGGCACCGGGGTTGACAGGCGGGGTTGACACCTTCAATTGGATGGCTTATTTGAACTTGCCCGACTTCGGCGGGAGAGGTAATCTGGCTGGACTGTATGTCGGTCAACCGCCTCGGATTACGTCTAGTGATTTTCCGTCTGGGTTGAACATCCCTGGCATTGACTTAGACGGCTTGGGTGCATCGGGGGGACGAAGTAAGGCAACCACTCACATTGAGGCGTTTTATCGGATGCAGGTCAGCGATCGGATTTCGATTACGCCCGGTTTTATGGTGATTCTAAATCCTGCTGGTTCTAATAGCGAGACCATAACGGTCGGTGCTATCAGAACGACCTTCAACTTCTAACTAATTCTGAAATCTTAGGAAATTTTCCTAGTTTCAATCAGTAATCCTTTATAGGTATCCCAATGAGATTATCTCCAACGCTTGAACTTGCTTTGTTCGGTATTTTAGCGATCGGCAGCTTGGCCCAGTCTGCTCAAGCCCAAGTCACCATTACTGGCGGTAGTGGAACCCTGAAGGACGCAAAAGTTTTCGTTCCCGACGTAGGTCCAGGGAAAACCTTAGGGTATGACGGTAAATTTCAGAATGTTCGGATCGATACAGAAGTCGGGAAACTCCCCGCCAACATGGTGTTTAAATCCAGCTTTACTCCAGAATTTAGCACCTTGGCTGGAGGGACACCAGGAGCCAACACTACGGGAACTGCCGTTGGGACCGCAACATTTAAAACACTAACCAATGATGGTCGGCCTGCTTATTTTGTTAATGTCCCGACCAAATTCGATTTCACTGTAGTTAGTAACACCGCTGGGAGCGGCACTTCAACTGATGAGTACAAGGCTCCTGTCCGAACATTGACCGATAAAGGCTATGTTTTAACGCCCTTTGTGTTCAAAGCTATTAGCCAAACAACCCAAGGGATTCCAGTCCAATACCAGGCAACAGGCAGCACTCCCGTTGCTCAGACCCTGGGGGGTACGTCTACATCCGCCGGAACAATCATTCCGGCTGCGGATTTCACCCTCAGTCGGGCAGGGAAGACCTTTTCTGGTGATATCAAATTCGACATTACAGGGGGAGTTTTTGGCGATGGCTATGTCACTTCTCAACAACTGCGTGAGAGTTTGAAGTCGGGAGATGGTAGCAGCGGCGGTAATGGAACGTATACTCCGGGAACGTTTTATACGTCTTCTATCTTCGTGAGTGTCATTAGGATTAGTGCAACCAAATATACCTATGTGAACAACAGCAAGCCCATCACTATTAATGTCTGGAGCAATACAGCATCTTCAAGTGAGAGCGCTGGAGGTCAAACTAGTTCGGAAACTACGATCAGCTCTCCGAAAGGCTGGTATTTCTATTCTCCGACCAGTTACTTCAATGTATCACTGAATAAAAACGTCTATGTCATCGTGGGTAGCCGTCCCAATGATGACAAGAAACGAGATGACAAGAAAGGGAATGATAAGAAGGATGATGATAAGAAAGGGAATGATAAGAAGGGGAATGATGAGGACATCAAAATCGATCTTAGTAAAATTGCATACTATGATGCGAGCAACGGAAAGACTTATGTTCCCGTTGGTATTGCTAGCCGAGTCTTCCCTGAGATGGTCGGTCTAGATGAAGTTAAGCTCGAAAACCCCTCGATCGCACCAATTTCCCGTTAAACAAAAAGGGGGACTATGAAATAAGGTTTGCTCTTGTTCCCCCTTTTCAAGGGGGCTAGGGGGATCGAATTTCAGTGATAACAATAATAAATCAAGATTCCTAGTCTGATGCCCGATCGCGTTTTCACCCTATGCGATCGGGATTTTTTGTGAGCTTCAACGTCCCGCCTTTCGCTTCAATTTTTGAAACTCTTCTTCTGTTTCCC
The DNA here is from genome assembly GCA_043787635.1 of Synechococcales cyanobacterium. Taxonomy (GTDB): domain Bacteria; phylum Cyanobacteriota; class Cyanobacteriia; order Leptolyngbyales; family Leptolyngbyaceae; genus JAAFJU01. The sequence continues at coordinate 5,659 of JAYVUU010000138.1, forward strand.
ATAGTGCAAACTTCTTCTCTAGAGGGTCGCTTGATGTTCTCGCAGTCGGTTTTACATCTTGCCAAGACGTTGTGGTTCCACTAGTGGAACGATCGGTGACGCGTTGCGATCGGGCGGCTTCGAGCTTGATCTGTAGTTCTTGACGACGTTGTTGAATTTGAATGGCAAGCTTTTCAGCTTGGGGAATCCGATCGCGCAGTAACTCCATTTGGCCCCACACTTGATTCCCTTCACGCAGAAGCTCTGATTGATGGGCTTCTGCCAGTATGAGCAGGTCATTTCGGCCTGCTTGTTTAGCCTTCTCAATTCTAATGTGCCAGCGTTTGATTTCTTCCCCGGCCTCTCGGATTTTGGATTCTACTGTTTGCAGTCGAGATCTCAGATCAGATAACAATCGATCGGACTCTCGTTGCTGCTCTGCCAGTTTTTCGTCAAGGGCTTGGAGTTCTAAATGAGGATTATTTTTTAGAAATTCATCAATCTGTGTTTCTAAAAACTTGCTGACATCACCCAAAATTCCCATAGATTGCTCGCCCAATAATTATTTTGAGTGTTTTATGAAACTATTGTAAAGGCGATCGTCTGTTTGTGGGCTGTGAAAGGCGATAGGATTTTGCGGTACGGGTATGGACACTTTAGGGTGAGGATTGAAATGAGTGGAAGTTGGCAAGATTGGGTATTTACAGTGGGATATGTTTCGATATTGGGGTTTGTGATTTTTATGGTGCTGCGACCGGACAATAAAAAGTAACAGTGGAGTCTGTCTCAATGAATTGTATTGATAGTCCTAACGTTGTTATCCCACCGCAACCAAACGCGATCGGACTTCCAGATAGACCAATAAAGCATTCACGTCAGCGGGATTTACTCCCCCAATTCGCATCGCTTGACCGATGGTGAGCGGCTGTACTTTGGCGAGCTTTTCTCTCGCTTCTTTGGATAGGGTTTCGATCGCCTGATAATTCAAATCAGCGGGCAATTTACGATGTTCCTGTTTAGCGGTTTGGGCAATTTGGTGAGTTTGCCGTTGAATATAGCCCGCATATTTGATGTCAATTTCTGCACCTTCCCGCTCAGCCCGATCGAGGGTTTCATTGCCTAATTCAAACTGTTCTAAATGGGTGTAGTGAAACCCCGGTCTTTTGAGCAATTCAGCTAAAGTAACAGATCCGTGAATGGCTTGCTGAGTTTGGCTTACGATCGCTTTTCCCGTTTCCTCATGTTCTTTGACACGCTGAGTATTAAGTCTTGCCTTTTCATTCGCAATATTATCCAACTTGGTTTGGAATAGCTTCCAACGCCTGTCATCAATCAAACCGATTTCACGACCTAGTGGCGTAAGTCGTTGGTCTGCGTTGTCCGATCGTAGAATCAACCGATACTCCGATCGTGAAGTGAGCATTCTGTAGGGTTCTCGTAAGTCTTTAGTGCAAAGATCATCAATTAGTGTTCCCAAATAACTACTTTCACGGGTAAAGATCACCTCCTCGCCGCCTTTGGCTAATTTTGCCGCATTAATTCCCGCCACCAACCCTTGAGCCGCCGCTTCTTCGTAGCCTGTTGTTCCATTAATTTGCCCCGCACAAAACAATCCCGCAATCTTTTTGGTCATCAGCGTCGGGAAACATTGAGTTGCGGGTAAATAATCATATTCCACGGCATAGGCTGGACGCAGCATTACGCTTTTTTCTAACCCCGGCAATGTTCGCAACATTGCCAATTGCAATCGTTCGGGCAAGCCTGTTGAAAACCCTTGCACATAAATTTCTGGCGTTTCCCGACCTTCCGGTTCTAGAAAAATTTGATGACTTTCTTTATCCGCAAACCGAACAATTTTGTCTTCAATGCTCGGACAATAGCGCGGTCCTTTTGAATCAACCCAACCGCCATATACGGGGGACAAATGTAAATTATCTTTAATGATTTGGTGGGTGGCTAGAGTAGTACGGGTCAAATAACAGGGCAATTGTTCACGAGGAGTCCAAGCGTTTGGATCGAAGCTAAACCATCGGACTTCTTCATCTCCAGGCTGTTCTTCTAATACGCTAAAGTCTATGGATCGTTTGTCTACGCGTGCAGGCGTTCCAGTTTTTAAGCGTCCGGTTTCAAACCCCAAACGGTTTAAGGTCTCCGTGAGTCCGATCGCCGCAAATTCCCCCGCCCGTCCGGCTTCCATGGACCGATCGCCCACCCAAATTCGCCCGCCCAAAAATGTCCCCGTCGTCAAAATGACGGCTCTACAAGCGAACCCAACACCAAAATAGGTCTCAACTCCAATCACTTCTTCGTGGGAATTCAAAACTAAATTCGTGACCATTCCCTCCCGAATGAACAGATTTTCTTGATTCTCTACAACTTGACGCATGGTCATTGCATATTCGCGTTTATCAGATTGTGCGCGCAATGCCCAAACGGCTGGACCACGGGATGCATTTAAAATTCGTTTTTGTAAGTAAGTCCGATCGCTAACCCGCCCCATTTCCCCGCCGATCGCATCGACTTCATGCACCAATTGGGATTTTGCCGGACCGCCGATCGCAGGGTTGCAGGGTTGCCAAGCTATTTTGTCCAAATTAAGGGTGAGCAGCATCGTCCGACATCCCAGCCGCGCGCTCGCCAAAGCCGCCTCACAACCCGCATGACCACCCCCGACGACAACGACATCAAATTCGTCTAAAAAATCTACTGAGCCGCTCATCTACTGGTCCCTTGGGCATTGGTCGTGATGTACACTACTCTAGCATTTTGTATTCTGTGTGTCAGGTTAGCCTTGTGGAATCATGTTTAATATAGTCTTTGACTATTGCCCGTTATTTTTCAGTGATTATTTTTCAGTGTAATCTGCTCAGACGCGTTTTGTTTCTATGTATAGCCTCATGGTTTCTCATTCCCGTGATGATTTGCCCTCCCTCAATGATCGTCTCCAGATACTGGAAAAGCGTCTTCACATTCAATGTCGTTTAAGTCAACTGCTTGCCGATACGGAAACACTTGAGTCGGCCATTGAAGGAACATTTAAGCTTCTCTGTGAGGGATTTAATTGGAGGTTTGGGGAGTATTGGTCTCGATCGGAGAATGGGGAACAGCTTCAGCGAGATCATTTTTGGATTTTGCCGGGGTTAGAAGTTGAGATTAATGAACAGGAGACGATCGCGAAGTTTTCCTGTGGGGAAGGACTACCGGGTCAGATTTGGGCGAAGAATACCCCGCTGTATTTCAAAAATTTAGTTGATCATCCTGGCTTTCTTCGTCGAGATTTTGCACGGAATTTAAATCTCAGACATGGTTACGGATTTCCTATTTCAGATAGAGTTCAATTGGTGGGAGTCATTACATTTTTGACTCAGGAAAATCAAGTTCTAGATGATGAATTAATTGATCTGTTGCAAATTTTTGGAGAACAGCTTGGTCTGTTCATTCAGCGTAAATCCGCAGAACTAAAACTCCGAGACTACGCCGATCGTCTGGAATTTACAGTCCAAGAGCTTAAACAGACCCAAGCTCAAATAATCCATGCAGAAAAAATGTCTAGCCTGGGTCAATTGGTTGCGGGAATCGCCCATGAAATCAACAATCCCGTTAACTTTATCCATGGCAACCTTGCGCCAGCTCAAGAATATTATGAGAATTTTATAGATTTATTATTACTCTATGAACAGTTCTATCCCGCTCCCAATGCTGCGATCGCCCAGAAACGAGAAGACCTAGATATTGAATTCATCAAGCAAGATTTTAGTAACCTCTTGCAATCAATGAAAATTGGAACCGATCGGATTCGGGAGATTGTACTATCTCTGCGAAATTTCTCGCGGCTTGATGAATCAGAATCGAAAACCGTCGATCTTCATATGGGCATTGACAGCGCTTTGCTAATCTTACAGAATCGCCTCAAAGCCTGTACGGATAGTCAGACTGGGAGACTCTATCCAGCTATTACAATCATTAAAAATTATGGTGAAATCAAGCCCATACAATGTTACGTGGGGGAACTCAATCAGGTATTCATGAGTATTTTTAACAATGCAATTGATGCCCTAAGAAATCCCAAACTTTCGACCGACAAAGAAATTCCTCGTAGTATTATGATTTCGATAGAAAGTTTTGAATTCGATCGTCGTCCTTGGATTCGCATCACAATTTCTGACAATGGCATGGGAATTCCAGAGGACATTCAAGATAAAATATTCAATCCTTTTTTCACAACCAAACCTGTAGGTCAAGGTCAAGGATTAGGGCTAGCGATCAGTTATAAAATTATTACCGATCGCCATGGTGGACACTTTTATTGTCGGTCGAAATCGGGAGAAGGCAGTCAATTTATCCTAGAGTTACCCGGTTAGAGTGGGGAATAAGCCTATCCGAATCTTCCGAGCATCTCCCTTTCACTAGAGCGTTGACGATCCTTCCCAGAATGTAACTCCTGCGAAAATCAAAAACAAAATACCGCCCACTAATGTAATTACTTTTTCTGACAAATGAGAGGCGATTGCCCGCCCTGCAAACACCGCGATCGCCGCACAGATAGCATGACCGAGTATGGCACCTAGAACCACTCCCACCGGGTTTTGAGCCGCCGCTAAGCTAATAGTCGCAAACTGAGTCCGATCGCCCCATTCGCCAATAAAGGTGAGTATGAATGCTTTGGAAATAATCGCTATTGCCCCCTGCATCTTGTCAATATTTGAATCTGCAATAGTATCGCAAGCCTCCTGTTCAATATCAGCTAAACTACCGTCGTTCATTTTGTAGGCATCATAAATCAGCTTTAATCCAAATGCAGTGAAGATGATGATAGAGCTATAGTGAGAAACTCCCTTAGGCAACAACGCGACAATTTGCCCAAGACCAACGGAGAGAATCGTCATCGCGGCTAATGCCAACGTCGCCCCCACAAACACCCAGCGCCTCGGATACCGCGCCGCC
>JAYVUU010000139.1:0-3922 GCA_043787635.1 Synechococcales cyanobacterium
TTACGAATATTTATTTCCGCTGGTATCTGAAGAGCATCGGGAATACGCGACCCATAAGATGTTAGCGCAAGGAATCAAAAGAAAGAGCCGCAGGGGGAAGAAATAGTGATGGGGTGACGGTGCCCTGATAATCCCAACTCAACAGACTGTCGTGAAAGAAATAATTTTATACTTTTACCACGGATGATAACACTAATTAGTTTATATTAGTTATTAATCAGTGTATTAATAGTTGCAATTAGAGCAAAATGCTTTACAGGGCGTACCATTAGAGGAAATCTGATGCGTAACAATTCCATGAGTAAACGAATCGGTCTGACTCTTGCAGACGCAATCCACGACAAACTCGAACGCTGGGCAAAAAGTGAAGGTCGCCCGATCGCTAATCTCTGCAATTTCCTCATTGAAAAAGCAGTTGAAGATGCAGAGGATAAAGGGAAAATTCCTGGAGTCCAAGCTGAACAGCCTAAAACCAAGACATAGAAGGAAATGCGATCGTTCTGCCTTTTTGATGTGAACTTAGATTGCAACTCGCACTTGTATCAAAAAATGTCGAAATAAAACTTTACAGACTGTAGCGATTTAATTTACTCTCACGACTCAGCTAACAAAGTATAAGTAAAATGTTGAAATTCACCGCTGACAAGGCTTTCATACATGTATCCGTGACTCACTGGGCCAAGGAACATTAGATAGGGGATTGGATTAGATTGGATTACCCCAACCCAAAACCAATAACCTCAGAGGGTTTGACTCTACTGATGATCTACGTATTTTTTCGGATCCTGACACTAAAACCCGGACCAAAAACCAGGATTAAAGAATTTCAGAAATTCCTTACCTTTCTGGGAGACTTGATTTATGATCAGGAGAAGTTTCTTGAGAAGCGACTGCTTTTTACGAAACTCTCATGAGACGTTGATCTCAAACCCCAGTTTTCACCCTACGCGAGGCAATGCCGATGAAACAATCCCAATGCTAAAAGCCCCCAGTGAGTGGTATCACCAAGGGCTTTACTAGCTATCAATCGAGAAATGATGGGCGGGAAACTAACTTGAACGGCTTGGAGGCTTTTACAGTTAGTGACCGTTACAGGCTCGAAATGGCAAATGCCATTGCGCGGCTTTGCTGTTCACTATTATGTACTATTTTTAGTGCTTGGCAATAGCCTGCTATGTAATTTTTTTACAATTCGACCCCTCTACCCATCGTTTCCAACGGGTCAGTATGGACCAATATTTTCTGTCAATCCTTGCTATGAGTGCCTTTCAAGATCTATCGGGACCGATCTGAGATATTTTCAGTCCCTTTAAAATATCTTTTCACCTTAGCCAGTAAATATTAATTCTTTACTGTCCCCTGTTCACCTACAACTCAGGGAAACGACTGCCATGGTTCTTATTTCGACAACTTTAGATACCGCTAAGCTCAATTTTTACAACGAATTCATCACTGGATCCGCGATCGCCGCTCCTCTTTTTACTAAAACGATCGCTCTAGTCACCGATACTGAGGTTTCACTAGGGGGCGAAGTTCAGTACTGCATTGCTGAAGCCCTCAATTGGAATGTCACTCGTTTTGGTAATAAATCTCGACCCCACCAAGATGCCGCTCTCTTTCTTAATGAAGATGGCTCTACTTGGCAAGCCAAACTCGCAAACCCAAAGCTTGATCCCAAAAAGGGAAAACCTCGTAAATACGAAACCCCGATCGGCAACGGCTCCCGCGCCTTCTTTCCGAGTTTAGATTCGGAAACAAGACAACAGATCCAGAACCGTCATGAAATCCTTACCCCAACTCAGTCGAGCGTTTGGGATTGGCTCAAGGTCAGACCCGAAGTTCCAATCGTCCTCACTGAAGGTGGAAAAAAGGGACTTTCCTTATTAACTCAAGGATATCTAGGAATCGCACTCTACGGAGTTAATGGCGGCTACCGAACCAAGGATGCGATCGGTGAATCTTGCACACCTTATCTGATCCCCGATTTAGTTCCCTTCATTCAATCCGGCAGACCTGTTTATCTCGCCTTTGACCAAGATGCAGCCGTTGAAACTAATCAATCCGTCGCTAGAGCTTTATCCCGGTTTGGGGCAGTTCTTAAACAAGCGGGAGCGATCGTCTCCATCATTCAATGGGATGGCACAGATGGGAAAGGTTGCGATGACTTGATTGTTAATCGTGGAGCTGAGGCGTTTGAACAAGCTTACGATCGGGCTTTACCGCTAGAAGAATGGCACATTGAACAATTTCTACGACGACAACTCACCTACGATGCAGCTCAGGTTGTTCGGACTGCTGATTTATCCTCCGTTTCAATTACCTCTTTGCCACAAGACGGGATTTTAGCGATCGCCTCTCCCAAAGGAACTGGAAAAACCAAATTCATTGCCAATAACTTACCTGAAGACGGAAAGATTGCCCTCGCCACCCACCGCGTTTGTCTTGGCCGTAACCTCTGCCAACGATTGAACATTCATTGGCGCAATGACCTAGACAAAGTGAATGGTGAATTCATCTCCGGCGATGGCTACACGTTGCGCGTTGGGTTCTGTGTTGATGCTTTGTTAGCGATCGACCCTGAAAAATTCCAAGGCTGCACTTTAGTTATTGACGAAGCTGTGCAAGTATTTCGACATTTGCTATTGAGTTCAACTTGTCGTAAAGGTGGAAAACTCGCCGCACTACTCGATCGGCTTAAAGCCATCATTCAAACTTCTAAGTTAATCATTCTCGCCGATGCAGATTTAGATGATGCAACCCTCGACTATGTTTCTGCTCTAAAAGAACTCAGAAAACCAATCTATCTAATTCGCAATGATGTTCAAGTCAAAGGTTATCCTGTTGAATTCATTGAAGCGAGTAATCCATCGGCCACGATCGCTCTTCTATCCAAAGCCGTCGAATCCGGTCAACGCACATTCATCTCGACTGATTCAAGAAGTGCCAGCAAAACAATTACTAAACGATTAGAAAAACTTGGGGCAAAAGTATTTCTGATTAATTCTGAAACCAGTGGCGGTGACGAGGAACAGCAGTTTATTACCAACCCCGATCGCTATCTTGAACAAAACCCACAATGGGACGCGATCGTTGGAACGCCCAGTCTTTGCACCGGAGTCAGCATTGAATCAAACTACTTCCAACAAGTCTTTGGTGTCTTCTATGGTGTAATTACCGACGCTGACATGGCACAGGGGTTATCTCGTGTCAGACAACCCATTCAGAGAACAGTTTGGTGTGCCCAACGTGGTTTAGAACGAGCTGATGTTTCAGACAGTACTAATCCTCTAGTCATAAAGACAGCACTTCAACAACGAACTCAAGCCGTTTCTAACTTGTTATGGAATGACCTCTCCGAAGATGCTCAACTCGGTCTCACTCATTACGATTGGCAAGGTGACCCTCATCTCAACCTGTGGAGTCGGTTTTCGGCTAAGACTCACCGATCGATGCAAACATTGCGATCGTCTCTTAAGGTCAGGCTACGCTGCGAAGGCAATCAACTCAGAGTCACGGATTTAGAAACGGATCCGATCGCCCAAGAACAACTAAAAACCATTCGTCGAGAGCTGAAAGAATCTGAAGCAAAGGCGATCGCCGACGCGCCCATGCTTTCACCCAGTGAACGAATTATCTTTGAATCCCAAGAATCTCTATCTCCTCAAGAGCGATTAAGTTTAGAGAAAACGATTCTGGTTGACTTCTATGGATTAACTGAAGAAGAACTCACTCTCGAAATTGTTCTCAAAGATAAACAAGGTCGAAGGCGACAACAATTGATTGCGCTTGAGAATCAGTTAGAAACTGGGCTTTGTCACGATCGCGACTTAAAAGGTTTAGAGCGTCAAATTACATGGGGTAAAGGTCTCTGCGCTTGGGACATTGGAACCGCAACACTGCAACAAAAGATTCGGGAATGGTT
>JAYVUU010000140.1:0-8725 GCA_043787635.1 Synechococcales cyanobacterium
ACAAGATAGATTGGAGAAGGGGACTGAAGTCCCACGAGTCGCTTACATCCCAGCTCTAAAGAGACAGGGTTTTCCGCTTTCCGGGTTTCTTTTATAAAAGTTTTTAGAAGAAAACGATCAGATGCTATGTTCCTATTCACCAAGCAAATATCGGGATATTTTGTCCTAAATAGCTGAGATTGACATGTTATCTGATTCGTCACCGTATGAAGTAAAGTTTGAAATGTTATCAATTAATAATATTGATTTTAAAATCCGATTGCTCAAAGATAGACAACAATTTGATGATCCCGATGGCGTTGCTGAAGACATGGGCATTTCATCCTCCCAATGGTCACTATTTGGAACTGTTTGGCCGTCAGCATTAGCCTTAACCCATGCAATGATTCATTTTGATACCGATGGGAAGAGGGTGTTAGAAATTGGCTGTGGGCTGGCGATCGCTAGTCTGACCCTGCACCAACGCCACGTTGACATCACCGCTAGCGACTATCACCCCATGGTCGAACCGTTCCTAAATGAAAACCTAAGGCTGAACGATTTACCACCGCTACCATTTCAAATAGGTAATTGGTCAACTGAAAATCCATCACTTGGAACGTTTGATTTGATTATCGGGAGTGATGTTTTGTATGAACAAACGCATCCAGATTTACTCTCGACCTTCATCGATCGTCACGCCCAACCCCACACCGAAGTTTATATTATCGATCCCGGTCGCGGTCACCATAATAAATTTCATCGCGCTATGGAAAATCTCGGCTATGAATGCTCCACCGAATACTTACCTGTTCAAACTATTCAAGGAACCCCCTATCGCGGGAAGCTTATTCGTTGCAACAGATAGATAGAGTTAGGGAACTGATTCCCTATTGAAATCAAAAACTTCTCTACAGCTCTCAGCGCCGATCGCCTAAACCTTGCCAATCACCCCACCATTTGTTTCACGGTCCACCACCAAAGATCTCGGCCCTGCGTCCTTTGCCAATACCAATATTCACAGCCCCACAGCAAGACCGTCGAATAGTCCGATCGTGCCAATCGGTCTACCAATAGCTGCATCCGTCTCGGCGATGCACTCGGATACTCAGCCCGGTCGATCGCTACCAGTTTTTGCGGTTCCCAAGGTTCCGCCTGCGCTTCTGCAATCCATGCTTCCCGCCCATCTCGCACTATTTCCCATTGCCAACGCTGAAGCTGGTCCCAAAATGCTTCTTCTGGTTCCAAATATGCCCCCGAATTCCCCGCCGGAACCTTTGTATAAACATTGAAGCCCACCGCATCCGCTACCCCCAAACTGTCCTGAAACGCAGGCAAATCCTCGGTCAGCTTTGGGCTGGGTAAATGAATTGCGTTGGTTAGCAATATCTTCTGCGATCGCCACAGATTCGATCGGACCAACGCCACCTCACTCCGCACAAAATCCGCACTCAAAAACCGCCCGCCCGCAATCTCCAACCGCGTAAACGGTTCATTCTCAATCTGCCAATACTGAATCGCAGGCGCATACCGATAATGCTGCACTACCGCATCCACGAACTTCAACGCTAACTGCGCCACCGCCGGACTCCGCAGATCTAGGGCAATGTCTCCCGACTTGGTGTCGTATCGATCGTTCACCCACCCCGGAAAATGAAACTCTGGCCACCGAGGCACCTTCATCCCCACTGCCAGCGCCACCGTAATATTATTTCGGTGGGCTTCCTCTAGTAACCAATCTAATTGTGCAAAATCAAACTGCCCCGGCGATCGTTCAATCTCATTCCAATAGGCTCCCAGCCGAATCCGAGTCAGACCCAACTGGCAAATCTCATGAAACGCGGCTTTATAGTCCACGCCCAAGTAATAACATTGCAATGGACTAAACGTCGTGCCTAGATGGGTCGGGCGTTGGAACTTGGGTATTACCGATCGGGTGAGCAAGCCCTGAGCTGAACTCTGAGCCGATGCTAACTGCGATCGACCCATTAACCAAGTTCCGATGCCGCCCATAAGAAAAAATTTACGCCGAGTCGATCGCATAACTTAGGAAAATCCTTACAAGGAGAAAGAATTAGAAATAGACATCCATCGTCGATCGGCCCGTCGTCTTCAACCAATTTTGCGCCTCAATGTAGTTATTGGGTGCCAACAAAATCGCTCGCTTCCAATATTCCGCCGCTTGATCAAATAGGTTCTCGCCCACCTCACCCTCGCCGTCTTCTATGGCTTGCTCGCCTTGGTAGTGGTAAATCACCGCCACATTATTTAACGCCTGGGGCATCCGAGGATTAATCTCTAGTGCTTGATTGTAATAGTCCAGTGCTTCTTCATGGTCGCCATTACTCGCCTTAATCAAGCCAATGTTGTAGAGAATATATCCCCGATCGTTGGAGTCATCCTCAAGTTTCAACGCTTCCGCATAGTTGTCCAGTGCTTCTGCATATTCACCATCTGCCTGGGCCGACATGCCATCGCGGTAATAGGCAAAAGCTTCTTTTTCACGCTTACTCGCTGGAAACACTTTCAAAATGATGTCGGCCATCACTGTAAAGCTTTTATCGATAAAGTTATCGTTGCGCTGGGAACGGGGCATAGGAAAATAAGTGATGAAAGAGTTCAGAAAATTTCAGCTCCTTCATTATATTTCGGCTCGGCAGCCTTAAGGTGGTTTCTCTAGGAAAAACATGCATTTATTAACCAACTCATCTCGGAGTCGTTCCAAAGTTTGATTGACGATAACAGATGAGTAGACTAGAAATTTTGCATAGTTCTTGCCGCTACGATCGCCCACCCATCGACCAGTCCTAAAAATATTGTCAATACAAATAAAATTAGATACATCCAAGGCTGCGACAACGGTTTCACATCTCTGGTATCAATTTGGGTTTGCTCTTGAACGACTTTTACTAATCGTGCAAATCCAGCTATTCGCATCGGTAACAAGTAACCCTTTTCATCATCACTAACAAAGTAATAGACCAGTCCACCTTGACCTGTACTTCGGGCTTTTAGATCGCGAACCTTTGACCACTCTAGTTGCCAGCCGCGCCGAAAGGGAAACCATTTAGGATAGGTGACTTGAATTTGGGTTGCATCGACCAGTACTCGTTCCGAAAGCGCCCCATACAGGCCAACAAAACCGATCGCGATCGCGCCCCACAGCCATTCTGCCGATACTTCAGATTTTGTAGCCGTAGCTAGATAGGGCAAGGGCACCGTCAACGCTAAATACAGACTTAGTAATGTAATCCGAACGATCGGTGACAAATTAAATCGAGTCACTTCTTCAGTAGTTTGCATTTTCCCGCTCCAATAAAATCTAATGTTCCTGTACTACTATCTAATCGAACTTTAATGCCTACAGGTAACGCCGCATTTTCGCCTTCATGACCAAAGGGCAAGTCCGTCACGATTGGAATCCCCAAGTCCCCCAACCGATCGCGTAACATCTCATCAATGGTCAAAGTCGGATAGCCCTCTGGAGCCTCACAGGAACTAAATCGCCCGATCGCGATCCCAGCCACCCGACCCAACGCCCCAGTCATTCGCCAATGGGTCAGCATCCGATCGAGCCGATAGGGAGCCTCACCCACATCTTCTAAGGCCAAAATTACGCCATCGAGATCAGGTTGATAGGCGGTGTTTAATAAATGAGTTGCAACCGTCAGATTAGCGGGAAGAAGTAATCCCGTTGCCGATCCAGTTTTCCAGCCTGTGCCTTGGAGTGAATCCATTTGGTGGTTTTCTAGCCAATTAAAAAGACGATCGTGGCTAGACGGTGGCTCATCCCCCATAGTAGACAAAACCGGGCCATGAACACCCGAAATCCCTGCGCAGGCAAAGCCCCACAGCAAACTCGTAATATCCGAAAAGCCGATGAGCCATTTGGGGTACTCACGATCGATCGGCATCTGCCAATTTTCCAGTAGCCGTGCCGCCCCCCAGCCGCCCCGAATACAGAGAATTCCGTCGCAGTGTGGATCATCTAATGCCGCTGCAAGTTGATTCCGTCTCCCAGCATCAGTTCCAGCTAAGTAGCCATAGCGATCGTCCCAGCCCGCAGCCAAGGTCACCTCGTAACCCCGCGATCGCCATACCTCTAGCCCCGGTTGAAAGGCGGCCGGATCGCGCACGGCTCCACTGGGTGCGATCGCCACTAAACGAGAACCGGGTTTTAAGGTTGGCGGAATGGTGCAGGGTTGCATGACTCTAGCTCCAATCTTCCTGTTCACGGCGGGCACGGACGGTATACAGACGCATACTGTTGTGAAGTTTGCGGGTTTTATCGAAGAGCTGTTCTTCGGTCAGTTGCCAATTGGCAAGAGTTTTGTCGAGATCTTTTTGAATATCTCTTGCACCGGGAAAGCCTCGGTAGCGGATTTTAAGGCGGGCCAGTTCAGCCAAATTCAAGTCCGTCGGTTCGCCAGCAAGAATGGTGTTGACGATCTGACGATCGCTGCCGTAAAGCGGGTGTTGTTGTTCGCGACGATCGGTGGTCATGGGGAATAATCCGAAAGTGAGTGAGGGTATGGGATTTCTAACGCGATCTTTAACAGTCAGTGTAGGTCGCTTTACAGTTTGATCTTAGCCTGGTACAAAATCAATCGATTATCGTCCGGGTCAAATGCATACACCTCTCGTCCATGGGATGCGGTCACAATTTCCCCCGGTGGCGGATACCCTAGATTTGTAATCAATTCGATCGCAGATTCTAAATTATCCACTTGAAAACACATTGAAAGGGGCGAATACCCTGAAGATTCGGGCTGCGACTTTGGGGCATAGATTCCCAGATTGAATCCCATCAGGTGAAATTCAGCGTAGATCATCTGACCCGATCGCATTAACGTTTGATCCGGGGGTTTCCCCAGCAGATTGCTGTAGAAGTCGCAAGCGGCTGAAAAATTCCTTGGAGCAAGAGTAATCCAAGCACGCTGGTAGTGAAGTGATGACATTCAAAGAACGGTCCAAGATTAGGCGTTCATTAAGGCTACATTAGAACCATAATAAACAACGATCGACATATGTCTTGATGAGTTTTGGAACTATGAAGTTGGCAGCACGGATTGGATGCGTTACCCCCTCTATGACCTTGGCGATCGATGCTAAGGCTAAGGCGATGAAACGCGACGGGATCGATATTTGTAGCTTTAGCGCCGGGGAGCCGGACTTCGATACGCCTCAGCATATTAAAAACGGTGCGATCGCGGCATTGAATTCGGGAAAAACTCGCTACGGTCCCGCCGCCGGAGAGCCGGGATTACGGGACGCGATCGCGCACAAGCTTCAGCAGGATAATCAGTTAGACTATAAACCCGAAAACATCGTCGTTACCAATGGCGGTAAGCATTCTCTGTTTAATATTTTCCTGGCGCTCTTAGATGAAGGGGATGAAGTGATCATTCCAGCTCCGTTCTGGGTGAGTTACCCTGAAATGGTGAAGCTGGCGGCTGGGACTCCTGTGATTGTGTACACCACACCCGAAGCCCGTTATAAAATAACACCCGAACAACTGCGGCAAGCCATCACCCCCCGCACTCGGATCTTGGTCATGAATTCACCATCAAACCCCACAGGCATGGTTTACAGTCCTGAGGAATTGCGGGCGATCGCAGCGATTGTAATTGAACATGATTTGATTGTGGTGTCGGATGAAATTTACGAACGCCTGCTCTATGACGATACTGAGCAAATGAGCATTGGCGCGGTAAGTCCAGAGATGTTCAACCGAACAATCATCAGCAACGGCTTTGCAAAGGCGTACTCAATGACGGGCTGGCGAATTGGCTACGTGGCGGGTCCATTGGATTTAATCAAAGCGGTTACGACGTTACAAAGCCAAAGTACCTCTAACGTTTGTACATTCGCGCAATACGGAGCGATCGCCGCTCTAGAGGGATCCCAAGACTGTGTTCAGGAGATGTTGACGGCATTTACAACGCGTCGTCAAGGAATTTATGATTTGATAAACGAGATTCCAGGGCTGTCTTGTTTAAAACCGGATGGCGCATTTTATATGTTTATCGACATCAGTAAAACGGGTCTGGGTTCGTTGGCGTTCTGCGATAAATTGTTGACCGATTATCAAGTCGCCGTGATTCCCGGTATTGCCTTTGGCGCAGATGATCACATTCGGGCTTCCTATGCAACAGATATGACGACGATCGAACGCGGTATGCAGCGAATTAGTAAGTTTGCTCGCTCAATCTAACCAACTTCCGCGCAACTTAAAGCCGTTCAAGATCAAGGAAGTTGGTTACAATGCACGGACATCTACGGCTTTTGTTTTCCACGAGTGTTTGTCATGAGATCTTTCAGACCTGCCCGAACCAGCTACAAGACGGCGAGCGCAAGTAAACCCGGAAATCGATCGATTTGGGGACTTTTGTTTAAAACCTTGGGACTTGTCACCTCACTGAGCACCTTTATTTTAGGGTTGGTGATCTTGTTAACGGTGGGTGCTTCGGGGGATTGGTTGCGTAAACAAATTACGGCTTGGACGACCCAGCCTCAGCCCGCCCCCCAAATTGATGTGCGATCCATAGTGGTGAAGCAGGTTCAAGATTCAAGCGAATTAACCACCGCAATTTTTACCATGGAAGCCGTGGTTCCAACCCAGCAAGATGCAACCGTGGGCGGTTTGGTGATTGGTTCGACGAAGTTGCTCTATATTGCTCATGGACAGGTGCGGGCGGGAATCGACCTGAGCAAAATTGGGCTGACAGATGTGCAGGCGGTGGGCGATGCCTTAACCGTGCGGATTCCCATGCCAAAACTGTTGGATAGCAAAATTGATGTGAGCCGTTCAAATGTCTATGACTACAGCCGAGGGTCTTTGGGATTGGGTCCAGATGTCGCGCCGCAGTTACAAACCCTAGCCCAGCAGCAGGCATTATTAAAAATTACGGATGCAGCCTGTGAGAAAGGCATTCTAACTCAGGCCAACGATCGGGCAAAGTTGGTCATTGGGCAATTATTAAAAGTCCCCGCCTACAAAACCATCACGGTTCAAGTTCAAGCGCCTGATGTCGCAACCTGTAAAGCGTCTGCGGCCACTCTCACTCAACCCGCACCGACTCCGACGGTCAAGCCTACTGAACCATCTACCGGATCTCTGCCTCCGGTGAAGGTCAAAAATTAGAGTTAATCTGCATCCAGACCTGGATATTCACAAGCTCTCGAAATGTGGAGTTATTCGGTAATCATCGAACTACGATCGAAGACCAAGAGTTGCCGAAGCTGGTCTGTATCAAGATCCGTAATCCAAGACTCTCCCGCCCCAACGACCTGGTCGGCCAACGCCTTTTTGCTTTCGATCATGTCGTGAATCTTTTCCTCTAGTGTGCCAATACAAACAAATTTATGAACCTGTACATTGCGGGTTTGACCAATCCGAAAGGCTCTATCGGTTGCCTGATTTTCCACCGCCGGATTCCACCACCGATCGAAATGGAACACATGATTTGCACGGGTTAAATTCAATCCAACCCCGCCCGCCTTTAATGACAAAATCAGAATCTTGGGTGCATTTGGATCGTGCTGAAACCGATCGACCATTGCCTCTCGTTTAATTCGTGGCGTACTGCCATAGAGAAACAATACTTCTTCCTTGAACTCATACGTCAATACCTTCTGCAATAGCTTTCCCCATTCTGCAAATTGCGTAAAAATCAAGACCCGATCGCCTTCAGAAATCACCACATCCAGCATTTCAACCAATCGTTTCAGCTTTCCAGAATCACGGGTTAAGGTTGCAATATCAGATGCATTCTCTTTATCAATCAGTCCAGGATGATTACAAAGTTGTTTGAGTTTTGTTAGTAACGCCAGAATCATACCGCGTCGTTGAATGCCTTCCGCATCGTCAATGTCAGACAACGATTGATCCACAACGGTTTGATAAAGAGCGGCTTGAGCAGGCGCAAGATTGCAAAATACCGTCATTTCTTGTTTGTCGGGCAAATCTTGAATGATCGTCCGATCGGTCTTTAAACGACGCAATAAAAAGGGTTGCACCATACTCCGCAGCATTTGCAATGACATGGTGTCGCCATATTTTTCGATCGGAATTGCAAATCGTCGTTGGAAAAATTGTTTAGATCCGAGATAGCCCGGATTCAGAAATTCCATAATGGACCACAGTTCAGAAAGACGGTTTTCTACAGGCGTTCCGGTTAAGGCGATCCGAAATTGTCCCGTCAGTTCTCGAACCGATTGGCTTTGTTTGGAGTCCGCATTTTTAATATTCTGCGCTTCATCAAGCACTAAACCCCGCCAAGAAATCGGTTTCAGGGTATTGATGTCGCGAGTCACGAGGGCATAACTGGTAATTACGAGGTCGATCTTCCGACTGCGTGTTACAAAATTTGGGCCTTGCGATCGACCAGTCCCGTGATGCAACAACACCGTCAAACCCGGCGCAAATTTCCGAACCTCCCGCTCCCAATTTCCGATCACAGAGGTGGGGCAAATTAATAATGTTGGACCCGTCAGCGAATTCTGCTCTTTTAAATGCAACATCAAAGTCAAGAACTGCACCGTTTTCCCCAGTCCCATATCATCCGCCAAACAAGCACCCAAACCCCAGCGTTCCAGAAATGCCAGCCAGCCAGCCCCCCGACTTTGATAGGGACGCAATGTGCCGTTCAATCCAGCGGGAGAAATGGGATCGGGCGTTTGATTGTTCTGTAGCGTTTGAAGCAATTCTTGCAGGACTCCCGACGCTTCAAAGTCTACGACTGTC
>JAYVUU010000141.1:0-5634 GCA_043787635.1 Synechococcales cyanobacterium
GCTAATAACGGATTTCAGACTTGTGTGTCACAACCTTTGACCAATTACAGGCTTTGCCCAATTACAACGTCACCGTATAAGCATCGCGGATTCCAGCAACTTTCGTAATTTCGGTCACGGTATTCTCTGGCAACGGATCATCCATCGTCAAGACCATTAGCGCATCCCCACGAACAATCTTACGCCCCACTTGCATACTGGCAATATTGACATTCAAATCACCCAAAAGCGATCCGATTCGACCAATAATTCCCGGCATATCCCGGTGCAACGTAAACAACATGTATTGGCTCGGTGGGACATTCACCGGGAATTCATCAATGCTGATGATCCGCATTTCATGATGACCCAACAGCGCACCACTGACTGAATGCTCACCCAAAGAACCCTTAGCGGTTAGCATTACGGACCCGGTGTAGTCTTGAATTGACTCGTCACGGGTCTCGATGACGTGAATGCCCCGTTCTTTGGCTTCAATGCTGGCGTTTACAAAGTTTACGCGCTCATGCAATGCACTGGACAACAAGCCTTTAAGGGCTGCAATCACGATCGGTTGGCTTTGGTTTGTGGCCAGTTCACCGCGCAACGAGACCGTCAAAGATTCAATTCGTCCGCCTGCAAGTTGACTGACCATGTTGCCGAGGGTTTCTGCCAGTTGTAAGTAAGGCTTGAGCGCTTCGAGCACATCGGGGCGTAGTCCAGGAATATTGACAGCACTGCGAGCGGGTTTATCGAGTAAGACATCACGAATTTGTTCCGCCACATCGATCGCAACATTCACTTGTGCTTCTTCGGTCGAGGCTCCTAAGTGGGGTGTCAAAACCAGTTCTTTACCAACGCTGCGTAATGGTGATTCTCCCAAGGGTTCGCTTTCAAAAACATCGAGTGCAGCCCCGGCAATTCGGCCTTCAGAAACAGCAGATGCGATCGCGGCTTCATCAATAATTCCACCCCGCGCACAGTTGATGATTCGGACCGTGGGTTTCATTTTTGCGATCGATTCTGCATTAATCAGATTCGCAGTTTCAGGCGTTTTGGGAATGTGCAACGTAATGTAATCAGAATCCCGCAACAGCGTCTCCATTTCTACCAGTTTGCATCCCAGTTGGTCGGCCCGTTCTTTCGAGACAAATGGATCATAAGCCAGGAGTACCATACCCATTGCTTTTGCGACTGTGGCGACATGTGCCCCGATTTTCCCAAGCCCCACAACACCCAGTGTCTTTTTATAAACTTCTACGCCCGTATAGCTCTTACGGTCCCATTTGCCCGCCTTCATAGACGCATTCGCCGCTGGAATAAAGCGAGACATGGACATCATCATCGCGAGGGTATGTTCAGCCGCCGCAATGGTGTTGCCTTCCGGAGAATTGACAACGACAATGCCTTTACGAGTAGCTGCTGGGACATCGACATTATCGACCCCGACCCCGGCCCGTCCGATGATTTTGAGTTTTTTGCCCGCTTCGATCACCGATGCGGTTACACGGGTTCCCGATCGAATCATCAGATCGTCATAGTCTCCAATACAGGCCACCAGCTCCTCAGGAGACAGGCTAGTATTGACATCAACATGGGCAACTTGGGAGAGAATATCAATCCCAACTTGATCGATCGGGTCGGAAACAAGAACCTTCATCATGGCCAAAGGGGAAAAACGGGTATAGATCAGGAGGCAATAATACGGTATTTAGGCCGGGAGTCTGGCAGAATCCCCTAGAAGTTTTTTGGATTGACCTTTGGGTTAGAGGGGTGAACCTTTCCAGAGTCCCGACGAATCAAGCTAAAATTTGATTTATGCCCTTGTCCCGTTTGCGATTCTGACTGATATGTTGCTCGATGTGTTGGACTGTTTTTCTTCTTATCAAGCGCTTTACGATGATTTGCGTGACCTAGAGCAGCATATTCATCCTGACCATCCCGCTGAGGTAGTGAGTCTGGCGTTTGCAATAGAGCATTCTGTGGATCCTTTGGCGTTGTTGCAGTCTTGGGTAGACCCGCTGGATTGTCATTTATATTTTGAGCGCAGTGGAGCTAAAACCTCGATATTGGCGGTGGGGGCGGCATTACGGTTGACGGTGGATGGGCCGCTGCGGTTTGAAATGGCGCGGGATTGGGTGAAGCAAGTGACGGCGCAGGTAAGGGTGCGGGGCGATCGATCGGTTCCGTTTTCAGGTGCACATTTTTTTTGTGGGTTTTCATTTTTTGATCAGGCAACACTAGACGATGGATTTGCGGCGGGTTCAGTTTTTTTACCGGAGTGGCAGATTGGGCGATCAGGCGATCGGACTTCACTGGTCGTTAATCGAGTATTGGATGCGGAGTTTTGTGCGGAGACGGAAGCGCGCGAAATTTGGACCCAGTTACAGCGGATTCAAACGACTATTCTCGATCGACACCTATTAACCCCTTCCCCGACGCAATCTTTTCAAGCCTTCACCTCGCCCGATCAATTCAAAACATCGGTCAATCAAGCGTTGATCGCCATCAAATCACAAAAAATTAAAAAAGTAGTTCTAGCCTTAGCGTATGAAGTAAAAGCTGCTCAACCCTTTAATGTCGTCACATCACTCTACAATCTGCGGCGATTATACAAAGATTGCTATATCTTTTCCTGCAACAATACTTCTGGAGAAACATTTTTAGGCGCGAGTCCAGAACGATTAGTGACGATCGATCGGAACCAGTTAGAAACCGACGCATTGGCAGGTTCAGCTCCGCGTGGGGAAACGGAGTTACACGATCGACACATTGCTCAAACCCTCTTAGGCAGCATTAAAGAAACTCACGAGCATCAATTAGTGATTGATTTCATTACCGCGCAATTGGTGGCGTTAGGATTAGAACCCGAAATGTTTCCCGCAACACTTTTACAATTGCCCAACATTCAACATTTACACACTCCCATCCGATCGATCGTCCCCAAAACCGTTCATATTCTCGATGTCGTTGCGGCACTTCACCCCACCCCCGCCGTAGCCGGAGTTCCGAGAGATCTCGCCTGTGACCAAATCCGATCGCTTGAAACCTTTGACCGATCGCGGTATGCGTCTCCGATTGGTTGGATTGATGGGAATGGCAATGGAGAATTTGCAGTGGGAATCCGATCGGCAATTCTATCAGGCGATCGGGCTAGGCTTTTTGCAGGCGCAGGTATTGTGTACGGTTCCAATCCAGAATATGAATTAGCCGAGGTTCAATTGAAATTACAGGCATTGTTACGAGCGATCGTCTAGTTTAAAAGCAAATATTTAGTTCAAAAGTGAATGCTTACGCCGATCGTTGACAAGCCGGACAAAGAGCATGAATTACCAGTTGACAATCAAGTAGCGAAAACCCTGACCCTTTTGCCACTTTTTCGCCTACTTTTTGCATCGTCTCACTTTTAAATTCAATCGTTTTAGTGCAACGAATGCAAACCAAATGATGGTGGCTCTCATCACTTCTTGGGTTTAGCTCATAGTGCTTGTGATCTTCTGCTAATTCCAATTCTCGCAAAACACCCATTTGAGACATGAGATGCAAAGTTCGGTACACCGTCGATAGGCTCATCGGGGTTGCATTCTGGATCAATCGTTGATGCACATCATCAGCACTTAGATGATCTCCTGACGATGAATTGTGAAATAAACTCAAAATTAAAATTCGCTGTGGAGTCATCCGCAATCCACGATCGTGAAGCGCACCCTTAACAACATTCGTCTGATGCTGATTCTCCATCACACTGCCAAACCACGTTTGAGTAGAAGATTCATAAACTGAGTGGGATAATTCCCATCAACTGCCCTAGTGGCTATTGAAAATTAGAATACAAGACTTACTGTACCAATTGCAAGTAAGTCGCAGGTGCCTAATCATCAGAAATCTTGAGACTCCGTTTCAGTAAGCTTTCTAGAGATTTTAACTTGAAGACGTGAAATTTTTTATGTAAATTTTTCCATAGAATCTTCAAATTCTACTTGACATTATAAGTCAATAAAGTCTACTTTGATAATCATTCAGATGCAAAAAGCATCCATTCTTCCAGAACGCTCCGCTCCTTCTCACAGCACGGTGTTTCAATGAGTCAAGCTACGGTTGAACGAGTTCCATTCGGACTAGTCGGTGAATTTTTAGGATTTATTTTAGACAAACAAGATCAACCTCGCGCTCTTAGGCTCATGTGGTTAGGTCAGGAAGTCATGATTAAAGTGGCAAAATACTTACGTGACGATCGTTATGATGGCTGGATTCCGGGAATGCAGGTCGAGGTTTGGGGTACACAGCAATTCTCCAAAAAGAAGATGCAGGCTAAATTCAGTGCTCACAGAATGTCATTACGATCGCCCATTACCCCAATTGTTCCACTTAATGAATCGATCGTTAAAATGGGTGCAAATCCAAAACCTAATGCGGTGAAATCTCCAACCATTAAAGTATGTGGCAAACCTGATTGTATGAAGCAAGGTGGAAAAGCTCTATGCAAAACGTTAGATAAAGCCTTGAGCAGCGGAGAGTGGGATCCATCCATTCAAATTCAATTTACAGGATGCATGGGAAAATGTAGTCAAGGACCAAATTTAGTCGTAATGCCCGACAAAAAACGCTACGGCAAAGTGACAGTACAGGACATTCCAAAGCTACTTAGTCAACACTTTAATGCGAGTTGATCTGAGTAAAACACCATAGTCTTAGTACAAGTTAGTACGAACGATCGTACTCTTGCCATTATTTCAACCCGATCGCAATTAAATTTTTAGATCTCTCATAATAAAAGTTATATTAAGACTCCCTATCCAACATCATTAGTGGCAGCGAAACTTAACTCCATGAAAGAACTGAAGCTTGAAAAAGCAACCCCGCTCCTAACCTCCATCATGGAATATGAGCTTGCTGGAGTTGTCCGCTACACCCATTATGCACTCATGGTCACAGGACCAAACCGGATCCCCATTGTCCAATTTCTCAAAGACCAAGCCACCGAATCGCTCCTCCATGCACAGCAAGCGGGCGAAATTCTCACGGGATTAGGGGGACATCCTAGTTTGAAAATTGCCTCAATTGAAGAAAGCCACAAGCATTCAATTTATGACATTCTTGTTGAAAGTAGCACTCATGAAGCCGCCGCACTAGACTTGTATAAACAGTTTTTAGATGTGGTCAAAGATCGCAGCATTTATCTTGAAGAATATGCGCGTGGAATGATTGGTCAAGAAGAATTACACAGCATGGAATTACAAAAAATGCTCCGAGACTTCAAACCTAGAGATAAAGATTAGTCGTTGTAGATTCAGCAAATAAACTTGAAGCCGATCGGAACGACTCCTTCGATCGGTTACTTTCCAGTTTTTTAGGACATGACCGTCTATCAGCTCCTAATCCTATGAACGTGATGTTACGTAGCATCACCTCAAGTGACTTTGAGAAGATTCATGCGGTCCATACCTTCATCTGTTAAAATCCACTAGGTTTTTAGTATTATCAGCCAATGGCATCAACGCGGGTACGAATCGCGATCGACGCGATGGGTGGCGACCATGCCCCAGCAGAAATTGTGGCAGGCGCATTGAGGGCACAAGATGAACTCAATGTAGACATTCTATTAGTGGGAGATCCGCAAGCACTTCAAGCCTGCTTGGTGGATTACAAGGGCGA
>JAYVUU010000142.1:0-6442 GCA_043787635.1 Synechococcales cyanobacterium
TAGGGAGATTGGATCTCTGGGTTTGATGCGGAAACGCTTCATATTTAAGTCCGATCGTCGAGCTAAGAATCTCAGTCACTTTAGTGCTGAGAGTGTCAATTCTTATCCTATGCCGAGAGGCGACTGTATTAACTTGAGTGTAATACCGAGCAATTGAGTTGAGCGATCGAATGGATGTGACGGAAATGAAGGGTGAAGATTTAGTCGCCCAATACAAGATGGGAACGCGTGACTTCGTTGGAGTGAGTCTGTCGGAAGAAAATCTACGGGGCGTAGATCTTCGAGATGCAAATCTCAAGGACTCAGTATTCAAAGTCGTTAATTTAAGCAATAGCAATCTTTCCAGAGCTAACCTTTCGGGATCGAGACTCAATGTCACAAAATTAACCAGCTCACGCCTTAATTACGCAAATCTCACCAGAGCAAATCTGAGTGTTACCGATCTAGTTCAGGCCGATTTGAGCCATGCAGATCTCAGCTACGCCACAATGATCAAAGCTGAACTCAAATTCGCCATTCTTTCCCACACCAATCTCACCAGCGCCAACCTCACCAATGCTGACCTAAAAGATGCCACCCTGCGTCAGGCCAATCTTAGTCATGCCGATTTCAGTCGTGCGGACTTGCGTCAAGCGATTTTGACCGCAGCCAACCTAGAGCAAGCGAACCTCCACAGCAGCAACTTAACCTGCGCGGATCTAATGGGTGCCAACCTGAGTCGGGCGGAACTTCGTCAAGCTAATTTGAGTCGGGCAACACTCCAGGGTGCCAACCTTCAAGGCGCGAATCTACGCTGGGCGGATTTGAGCGGGGCCGATTTACGCTGGGCGGATTTGAGTGGGGCGGTCCTAAGCGGGGCAAATTTGACGGGGGCAGATCTGAGTAATGCGACGCTCTTGGGGACAACGCTGGTGCATGTGGATTTGAGCAATGCTAATTTATCTGGGGTGGACTGGACCAATGCCGACCTGACAGGGGCAACCCTCGACGGTGTTAAGCTCCATGGGACTACTCGGTATGGGGCTATCTTGGATGATGTGACTTGCCGATGGCTTGACTTGAGTGTAAATGCGGATCGGCTTCAGACGTATCAATTTACCTCGAATGATCCCTACGAATTCTTTTACCGATCGGCTCCGAAAGTAGAGCTAAAACTGGATGCAACCATTGCCCTAGATGCAGCGAGTTTGATGGCTAGCACCTACCGTAAGCTGACCCAGATCACGCCGTTACCGACCCCAAACCTCACCACCTCACGGCACCGGACGACGTTATGTTTTGAATTGGGCCACGATCGGGAGTTGTTCTTGACAGCGGCGGCGGCAATTTTTCCGTTTGCGGATGCGACCCAGACTCAAGCGTTTTTGACTACGATTTTACAATCGGTGCCGTCCGATCTACGTCAGACTGGGGCGTTGCAGAAGTCTTTGAGGGAATTTCAGAGTTTGATGCCCGTATTGCACCAGATGCGATCGAACTTGGACCACGCGTTCTTCCGGGTGCCAACCCAGATCCAATTAGTGAATTCTGAAGGTCAATCGTTGACGGTCTATCGTAATCCTCGGTTTGGGAAACGATCGGTCCCTTTGTTTCAGACGGTAAATGAGTTGCAGACTAATGAATTACTTGATTTTTTGCCGCCAACTAGTGACCAGGTGGCGGGGTTTATCAACTCTTTTCGTACTTGATGTTTGCTTCAATCAGTAGAGTTTTTAACTAGTAAAGATAGACTGCGCCCGTTTCATTGATATTTATGACTCGACTATCTTCGTTATTAGTCAGGGCGACTGTCACCATTAAGGTATTAGTCTTTTTGTCAACGCTGACTGAATATTGAACAAAGTAATTACTCTCCTGCGAATTGATATTTAAAAAAAGCGGCGTACTGATATCAGACAACGTGACGGAGTTGCCCACGTCTAAGATTCGCGAGTCCGTATGGGTGGTGACTAGATACTCTAGTGGGATTCCTGTTTTGTTGACGATCGTGATACGTTGCGTTTTGGAGGGATCTAAGCGAGCAGCGGGAACCCAAAATTGGGATGCTCTGTCAGGACTAGCTGGGGCTGGTTGGGCGTGACTGGTGGAGGCGATCGTATTCAATAAGCCAACGGTGATCAAGGCAACCAGAGTAACTTGGCTTATTGAAAAATGAACTAGCGCCTTGGACAATGTGCGTTTCATGGATAAATCCTGATAGAGCTGAAGTAGATCTTTTCTATTATGCCTACCGAATGAATATCTCGTCCTCATCCTTTTGTGAGATCATTAGAGGCTCGATACGAGGCTCGATACTCTCTGCCGTAGATGCCATGCTGTTTGACTCGAATCATTACTGGTTACGAAATGCTCACGTTCCGCTTTCCTTGATGGTGGGGGGATCAAAGTGGACCCCTCGAAAGCCACCGACGGATCATTTGCTGTGTGTTGATCTGGAAATTCAAGACGGGAAAATAGCGACATTGACGGCGGCAGGAACGTTTATGAGTTCATCCGCCCCGTCTATTGATTTGGAAAAGGGGATAGTGTTGTCATGTTTTGCAGAATTGCATACCCATCTTGACAAGGGACATATTTGGGAACGATCGCCCAATCCCGATGGTAGTTTTGATGCGGCGCTGTTGGCGGTGAGTCGAGATTCTGGGAAATATTGGAATGCAGAAGATGTGTATCGCCGTATGGAGTTTGGGCTTAAGTGCAGCTATGCCCACGGAACTAAAGCAATTCGGACCCATATTGATTCATTCAATAAACAAGCTGCGATTAGTTGGAGGGTGTTTAATGAATTACGATCGCAGTGGGCCGATCGAATCACCTTGCAAGCGGTCGCACTCGTCTCGTTGGATTATTACATGACTCCGGCGGGGGAAAAGCTGGCAGATTTAGTGGCTGAAATGGGCGGAATTTTGGGCGGTGTGGCGTTTACAAATCCAGATCTAGAAGCTCAGATTGAACGCGTATTTCAATTAGCAAAGTCACGGAAATTAAATTTAGATTTCCATGTCGATGAAAATAGTGAGCCGGATTCCATCTGTTTGAGATTGATTGCAGAGGCAACGATTCGGCATAGATACAAAGGAAAGGTGGTGTGCGGTCATTGTTGCAGTTTGTCGGTGCAGCCGGAAGATGAAAAAAATCAAACGATCGCATTGGTGAAAAAAGCGGGAATTGCGATCGTGAGTTTGCCGATGTGTAACCTATATTTACAGGATCGCAAATCGTCTAAAACCCCATCATGGCGAGGAGTAACGCAACTTCACGAGTTAAAAAAAGCAGGAATTCCCGTCACCCTTTCAAGCGATAATTGCCGAGATTCATTCCATGCATTTGGCGATCATGATGGTCTTGAGGTCTTTAATATGTCGGTTCGGATTGCCCATCTCGATCGACCCTACGGCGATTGGATTAATTCAATTACGGTGACTCCGGCAGAAGTGATGGGACTAGAGTATTGGGGGCAAATTGGAGCAGAAATGCCTGCTGATTTGATTATTTTTAAAGCCCGCACCTACAGTGAATTATTATCGCGAAGTCAACACGATCGGATTGTATTGCGATCGGGCAAATCGATTGATCGGACGTTGCCGAAGTATTCTGAATTAGATGATTTAGTAATGAATTGATGCAGGATTTATATGACATCTAACAGTTCTAAAGCAGTTGTACTCCTTTCCGGTGGTCTAGATTCAGCGACCGTTGCGGCTCAAGCTCAAGCCGATGGTTGTGAGGTTGTGGCGTTGTCGTTGTTCTATGGTCAGCGCCACGATCGGGAATTGGATGCGGCTAGAGCGATCGTGACGGCGCTAAAAATTAAAACCCATCAAATTTTAGAGGTGAACCTTTCTCAATGGGGCGGGTCTTCGTTGACTGATGCGAGTCAGATTATCCCAATCCAAGGAATAGACGATGGTTTGATCCCCTCAACCTATGTGCCGGGACGTAATACGGTGTTCATTTCGATCGCGTTGTCCTTAGCTGAAGCGATCGGGGCCACCAGTATTTATCTCGGCATTAATGCGGTCGATTATTCCGGTTATCCCGATTGTCGTCCTGAGTATCTTGAAGCGTTTCAAAAATTGGCCATACTTTCGTCAAAAGTGGGAGTTGAAGGATTTGCGCCTAAACTCATTGCGCCGCTAGTCCTAGATTCCAAGGTGAATATTGTTCACCGAGCCTTACGTCTTGGGGTTCCCATCGAACTCACCTGGTCTTGCTATCAGGGGGGCGAGGTGCCCTGTGGGGTTTGTGATTCCTGTCGAATTCGCGATCGGGCCTTGATTGAGGCAGGCCGATCGGACTTGGCGACCTCACCCATCAGGGAATAATGTTCCTCAATATCTTAAAGATAGGAACACCAGTCACTCCAGCCGCCGACGTAGAGTTTGGCGTGGTGTCCTGCTAGCGACAGGGACAGCAGATTGACGCAAGCGGTAACGCCTGACCCGCAGTAGACGATGATTTCGGTGTTGTCATTATCTTGCAGACTCGCCCATCGATCGGCTTGGAGTTCGGCATTGATAAAACCACGCTCGTCTGTAACCTGCTGCCAGGGATAGTTAATAGCTCCTGAAATGTGACCCGCGATCGGATCAATGGGTTCGCGATCGCCTCGGTATCGGACGGTTTCCCGCGAATCTATCAGCACCTTGTCGGGAGTATTCATAGACGCTTTAACGTAGTCAATATCAACCGTCCAATCGGATTGAACAATGGGGGTAAAGTTGCCAGATGCCGCCGAGGGTAGATCTTTCGTGACCGGGTAATGCATTCCGGTCCAAGCCTGCCACCCGCCATTCAAAAGCAAGGTCCGATCGTGACCCAGATACCGCAGCAACCACCAAGCCCTAGCCGCATAAGACAGACGAGCGGAATCATAGAGCACCACCCAAGTCTCATCATTAATGCCCATAGCCCGCAGTTTTGAACTGAAAATCTGAACATCGGGTAAGGGATGACGACCGCCGTGGGCTTGGACGTTTTCCGATAAATCTTGATTGAGATCGAGGTAATGTGCGCCCGGTATGTGACCTGCATCGTATTGTTTCCGACCCGCAGCAGGTTCCATCAAAGAAAATCGACAATCGATCACCACCACACTAGAATCGTCC
Organism: Synechococcales cyanobacterium; assembly: GCA_043787635.1. GTDB lineage: Bacteria > Cyanobacteriota > Cyanobacteriia > Leptolyngbyales > Leptolyngbyaceae > JAAFJU01. The sequence continues at coordinate 5,109 of JAYVUU010000142.1, forward strand.
AGGTGAAGCCTCAACCAGTCTGCCGAGACGATCGGATGCACAGCAGCGTTGGTGATTGAACTCTGTAAATTAATTGAGTCCTGAATTAAGTCCTGTGAGTTGGTGATTGGGCCAGTCGGTTGGTTTAGATTCTGCATTGTCTGAGGCTCCCATGTATTCCGAGAATCCGTTACAATATGCTTCCAGGTAGGGCAGTCTTCTAAAAAGGCTGTCATTTGCCGATCGCCGGACATCATGGAATCTATCATTTCATGGCAAGTGGGGAATAGCGCCCCTTTTTTAGTGCAAATTGTGATTTTGAACCTATGACTCATCCGATCGTTCCACACATCCTCGAATTAGCCGCTCCGATTGCTAACAACCTCGGACTCGAAGTCGTATCGGCGGTGTTTCGGACTAACCAAAATCCTCCAGTGCTGCGAGTTGATATTCGTAATCTGACTCAAGACACTGGAATGGAGGACTGTACTCGGATGAGTCGTGCGCTCGAAGCCTATTTGGACGACGAGGTAAATCCTAATCCGGTCGGGATGCCTGACAACTATGTGTTAGAAGTGTCTAGTCCGGGAGCCGATCGCGCCCTCAGTACCGATCGGGAATATATCTCGTTTCGAGGCTTTCTGGTTTGGGTCACTGCGACCGAAATTTTTGAAGGGCATCGTGAATGGGTGGGAACCCTGATTGGGCGAGATGAAGCATTCATTCGTCTGAGTCAGAAGGGGCGCACCATTGAGTTACCCCGATCGATCGTTGAACGCGTCCAGCTTGACGATCGGAAGAAAACCTAGATAAAGACTAGCTCCGGCAAAACTAGCACTATTGGACCCCAGCTCCTAGCGCTGCATCCCAAGCTTTTCAGACAACTCAATATCCTTAAACTCAATAAAACGGAGACATCCAATGTCTAGTATTTCTCTTCCCGGCCTCAAGGAAATGATCGAAAGCATTAGCCGCGATCGTAACCTGCCCAAAAGCGCCGTTCAAGAAGCGCTCAGAGAAGCCCTCATGAAAGGGTATGAGCGTTTCCGTCGTACACAGCACTTAGAGACCGCATCCTTTGATGAAGACTACTTCAATCACTTTGAAGTAGAACTCGACATCGAAGAAGAAGGCTTTAGAGTTTTGGCAACCAAAACAATTGTCGAAGAAGTCACCAGCATCGACCACGAAATTGATCTCAAAGAAGTCCAAGAAGTCGCCGTCGAAGCCCAAGCGGGGGATTCTGTGGTCGTGGACGTAACGCCGGAGCAAAGTGAATTTGGTCGGATGGCCGCGATTCAGACAAAACAAGTACTGGCTCAGAAACTGCGAGACCAGCAGCGCAAAATGGTGCA
>JAYVUU010000143.1:0-15369 GCA_043787635.1 Synechococcales cyanobacterium
CAGGCGACTATTCTTGGCGCTTTGTTCAGCAGAAGGTGAAGGGCTTAGGGCAAATTGTTCAGGAGTTGGTCCGATCGGGATTAGTTGAAAGTTATTTGCAACCGCCCCAAACCGTGCGCCCAAAGCAACAACAGGCGGTGATGTGGGTATCTGATGTTGCGGCTGATAGTGAGTTGAACAATCGGTATCGAGAAATCTTGGAATGCCTGAAACGGATGGGCGGTGAGGCTTGGGTTCGTGATTTATTAGTCCAGACTAAATCGAGTTCAGGCATTCTTAAAACCCTAGAGAAAAAAGGATTTGTTGCGCTGCAATCCCGCGAGGTGCTTCGTCAAGAAATTCATGCGGTGCGATCGGATTTGCCCAAGGTGTTGACTGCATCTCAGAAGTCAGTGTTGCGATCGATTCAAGACTCTCAAAGTTACACGACTATTTTGCTCCATGGGGTAACGGGATCGGGGAAAACAGAGGTCTATTTACAGGCGATCGCGCCGCTTTTAAGAGCTGGAAAATCTGCATTGGTATTGGTTCCAGAGATTGGCTTGACCCCCCAGTTGACCGATCGGTTTCGGGCGAGGTTTGGCGATCGGGTGCAGGTCTATCACAGTGGGCTTTCTGAGGGCGAACGCTATGACACTTGGCGACAAATGATAGAGCCTGAGCCGCAGGTTGTGATTGGGACTCGGAGTGCAATTTTTACCCCGTTGGCAAATTTAGGATTGATTGTTTTAGATGAGGAGCATGATTCTAGCTTCAAGCAAGATCAACCTGCGCCCTGTTATCACGCGAGGACGGTGGCTAAGTGGCGATCGCAATTGGAGGATTGTCCTTTGCTTTTAGGCTCGGCCACGCCATCCCTGGAATCCTGGTCTGCGTTGGAGTTGCAGTATTTATCATTGCCGACGCGGGTGAACGATCGGTCCCAACCCAACATTGAAGTAGTCGATATGCGGCTAGAGCTGAAGGAGGGGAATCGATCGATTTTTAGCCGATCGTTGCGGGACGGAATCGCTGAGATGAAGGAAAAAGGTCAGCAGGGAATTTTATTTATTCATCGACGGGGACACAGTAGCCATGTGTCTTGTCGTAGCTGTGGGTATGTGATGGAATGTCCCAACTGCGATGTCTCATTGTCCTATCATCACACCCACGAGACGGCGGCGGAATTGTTGCGCTGTCATTATTGCGGCTATGCGGAGCGTCAACCGAAGAGCTGTCCGGTTTGTGGTTCCGTTTATTTCAAGCATTTTGGCAGTGGGACGCAGCGGGTAACGCAAGAGCTGGCGCAAGAATTCCCTGAGTTGAAGTTTCTACGGTTTGATAGTGACACGACTCGGACCAAGGGGGCGCACCGGAGTTTGCTCGATCGGTTTTCCCGTGGAGAGGCTGATCTATTGGTGGGAACTCAGATGTTGACTAAGGGCTTGGATTTGCCGCAGGTGACGCTGGTGGGTATTGTGGCGGCGGATGGATTGTTGCATTTACAGGATTTTCGATCGGCGGAGCGTGCCTGTCAGACTTTGTTACAAGTGGCGGGACGATCGGGGCGCGGATTGGATCCGGGTCGGGTTATTTTACAAACCTATAGCCCTGATCATCCGGTGATTGATGCGGTAGTGGCCCAAGATTATGGAGCGTTTGCCCGATCGGAATTGGAAACCCGCAAGGTTTTAGGGTATCCGCCGATCGGTTGGGTAATCTTAATTCGGTTGAGCAGTCCAGAGGCGATCGCAGTTCAGACGGCGGCAAACCGTGTATCAGAGCGGCTACAACTGTCTGCCGAAGGGCGATATAAGGTTTTGGGACCGTCTCCGGCAATGGTTTCACGAGTGGCACAGCGGTATCGATGGCAAATTTTATTGAAAGGCGAAAGTGATGGACCGACTTCCACAACTGTGGAACTTCCTTTAGAAGAGTTGCGATCGGTTTGTGGTGCGGGGGTTAGTTTAACGATCGATGTGGATCCGATGAATTTAATGTAACAAAACCACTGCTTGCAGGCAGGTCTGGGACGCGGTATGGTAGAGGATTACCCTTTTAAAATCCCGCTTTGAGCGGTGCGTCATGCCCAAATTTACTGATTTTCTTGCTCATCTCAACCCCTCCCAACGCCAATCGGTAGAGCACTACTGTGGGCCGCTGTTGGTGGTTGCAGGTGCAGGATCAGGCAAAACGCGGGCGCTCACCTATCGCATTGCAAATCTCGTGCTCACCCATCGCACCGATCCAGAAAATATTTTGGCCGTCACCTTTACCAATAAGGCTGCCAAGGAAATGAAAGAACGAGTCGAAAAACTATTTGCTGACCAGCAATCCCACAGCACCCACGGCAAACCGCTTGACGCGTTGTCTCAATCGGAACAAACAAAACTCCGATCGCAGGTCTACAAAACCATTACGAAAGAATTGTGGATTGGTACGTTTCACGCACTGTGTTGTCGAATTTTGCGATTTGATATTGAAAAATATCAAGATCCAAAAGGGCGTAAATGGACCAAAACATTCTCTATTTTTGATGAATCTGATGTTCAAGGTTTAATCAAAGACATTATTGTAAACAAACTGAATTTAGACGACAAAAAGTTTGAACCCCGCGCAGTTCGGTTTGCCATTAGCAATGCAAAAAATCAAGGTCTAACGCCTCAAGAATTGGAGCAAGAACAAAATAATTTCCGAGGGCGAGTCATTGCAAATATATACGATTGTTATCTCGATCGGTTGGCTGAAAACAATGCCTTAGATTTTGATGATTTGATTTTAATGCCCGTGAGATTGTTCCGACAAAATGAACTCGTTCGCGGCTATTGGCACAAACGGTTTAGACATATTTTAGTAGATGAATATCAAGATACAAACCGAACGCAGTATGACTTGATTCAAATGCTCACGACCAATGGGAAAGATCCAAATGAATTTGATGATTGGGACTACCGATCGGTCTTTGTGGTCGGGGATGCAGATCAATCTATTTACTCATTCCGCAGCGCTGATTTTACTATTTTAATGGGCTTCCAAGATGACTTCGGGGATGGGCTAGAAGATGCCGAAACGCAGTCTATGGTTAAGCTTGAAGAAAATTATCGATCGACCGCTAATATCCTACAAATGGCTAATGCATTAATTGAACACAACACTGAACGCATTGATAAAGTATTAAAACCGACTAGAGGTCAAGGCGAACCGATTCGACTCCATCGCTGTGAAGATGAAATTGATGAAGCCGAATTTGTCAGACAACAGATTGAATCACTGGAACGCAAAAATCCAGAACTCGACTTTGGTAAATTTGCAATTCTCTACCGGACCAATGCTCAGTCGCGGGCTTTGGAAGAATCGTTAGTGCGGGCGGGCGTTCCCTATCGGGTGATTGGTGGGTTGAGGTTTTACGATCGTAAAGAAATCAAAGATGTAGTGGCCTACTTACGTGCGGTTGCGAATCCATCAGATTCTGTTAGTTTATTGCGCGTGATTAATACTCCAAAACGGGGGGTTGGTAAAGCGACGATCGATTCCCTAACGCGAGCTGCCGTTGAACTTGGGGTACCGCTGTGGGAAATTCTCAATGATGAAACGTCTGTACGCACCTTGGCGGGTCGATCGGCTAAAGGAGTATTAGCTTTTGCAGATGTGATTCGGAATGCTCAGGCTCAACGGGATACGGTGTCAGCCTCGACCTTAGTTCAAGATATTCTTGGGACTTCGGGATATTTAGCTGAACTAAAATCGCAGGACACCGATGAAGCTCAAGATCGATTGCAAAACGTGCAGGAGCTTTATAATGCGGTATTGCAATTTGAAGAAGATAGTGATGACGATAAATCATTGACTGGATTTTTAGCGAGTGCTGCATTGTCATCTGATCTCGATTCTACCAATGAGGCCGATCAAAGAGTTTCTTTAATGACGCTTCATGCTTCAAAAGGATTAGAGTTTCCAGTGGTGTTTCTAGTGGGATTAGAACAGGGATTGTTTCCAAGTTACCGATCGCTGGACGACCCCGCCGCAATAGAAGAAGAACGCCGTTTGTGCTATGTCGGCATCACCCGCGCCCAGGAATTATTATTCATTACCCATGCCCGCGCCCGTCGTCTTTATGGCAACCGCGAACCCGCGTCGCCTTCATTATTTCTAGCCGAACTTCCGACTGATTTGATGGAAACCAACAGTCCACCTCCGGCTAAGTGGGCGAAAAGCCTTGGTAAAGCGACCGAAGCCCAAACTATTCGTGAACCGAAACCAAAGTTTCAACCCCGCGACAATGCGCCTCAGGACTGGCTAGCGGGTGACAAGGTTGTCCATGAAGCGTTTGGTACGGGTACAGTGACTCATGTGTTTGCGTCGTCAAGTAAGTTACATTTGGGCATCAAGTTTCCCGAAACTGGTCACAAAATCCTTGACCCACGAATGGCTCCGATGCGTAAGGTGATTTAGATTAAGTTAGGAATGAGATTTTGATTGGGAATGTCAGCCGATCGCCTCCTGAACTCCCGATCGGCATTAGGGACATAGCACGCCCTATCTCAACCAGCCATGTCCCCATGAAGCTAGCCGATCGTTGCCAAAACATCAGATGGGTTAGTTTCGGTATTCACGAAAAACTAACAAACTATAGTTCAGTAAATTTCATATCATCGTCTATCCCTACACTGTCAACGAGCAGCCCTTCAGTCATAACCTGCCCGCTGTCAGCCCAGAGTGTTCGTTTACGTTCCCCAAACCCGTAAGATTAAGGGTAATATTTTGTGAGGCACTGGTCGATGAAAGCTTTATCCCTTCTTGGTTCAACGGGTTCGATCGGAACCCAAACCTTGGACATTGTGGCCCAGTATCCAGACCAATTTCGCATCGTGGGCATGGCAGCAGGTCGCAATATCAAACTGTTCGCGCAGCAAATTCGCCAATTCAAACCCCAAATTGTCGCCCTCCAAGATGAAACCCTTTTAGAGGATTTAAAAGCTGCGATCGCCGACGTTCAACCGCAACCCATTATCCTCGCAGGCCAAACCGGAATCGTCGAAGTCGCAAAATATGGAGACTCTGAAGTTGTCGTTACGGGAATTGTCGGCTGTGCGGGTCTCTTGCCAACTATGGCCGCGATCGAAGCCAACAAAGACATTGCGCTAGCCAACAAAGAAACCTTGATCGCAGGCGGTCCCGTCGTGCTGCCCCTCGTCAAAAAACACGGGGTCAAACTGCTCCCAGCAGACTCTGAACATTCCGCAATTTTCCAATGTTTACAAGGGGTTCCCGATCGGGGCATTCGTCGAATCTTACTAACCGCCTCCGGTGGATCATTCCGGGATATGCCGATCGAAGAACTCGCCAATGTCACCGTCGCCAGCGCCCTCAAACATCCCAACTGGTCCATGGGTCGAAAGATCACCATTGATTCCGCCACCCTAATGAACAAAGGGCTAGAAGTAATTGAAGCCCACTACCTGTTTGGGATGGACTACGACCATATCGATATTGTGATCCATCCCCAAAGTATCATTCACTCCCTAATTGAACTGCAAGACACCTCCGTTCTCGCCCAACTGGGCTGGGCCGATATGCGATTGCCATTACTGTATGCCCTCAGTTATCCCGATCGTCTCCCCACCGACTGGGAACCGCTGGATTTAGTCAAAGCAGGCAACCTCACCTTCCGCGAACCCGATCACGTCAAATATCCATGTATGGGTCTCGCCTACGCTGCGGGGCGGGCGGGCGGCTGTCTCCCGGCAGTTCTGAATGCGGCTAACGAAGAAGCCGTTGCATTGTTCTTAGATGAGAAGATCAAATTTTTAGATATTCCTAAGTTAATTGAAAAGACCTGCGATCGGTTTGACTCGCAAAATGTCAAAAATCCCAACCTTGACGACATTCTAGAAGCCGATGCCTGGGGACGACGATCGGTGATGGAACTCGCGAACAGTGCCGTGATGTGCTGAGATGACCTGAGATAAGCGACTGTGTTAAGAATTCTTAGCATCCCAAACTCTGTCTCAGTATTTCGCAGTAAAGTCGCAATGGAATCATAGATTAGGAAAAATTAATTATGTACGCAGCATCCTATTTGCCAACCTTCCTTGTCCCGTTAGTTGGAATTCTTTTTCCACTAGCAAGCATGGGCCTGTTGTTTCTATATATCGAAAAAGAAGCATAGGCTCCCAAGCTCATAGCTCCCTTTTTCGAGACTGTTCCAACAGCAAAAAGCCGACTCGTGGATTCACCAGTCGGCTTTTTATATGAGTTCTTAAACTGAATAATTTAGATTGATCAGCTTTACATTGACGATCCGATACCCGCATAGGCACCATAAAAGAAAAGAGCCACAACAAGTAAAACACCCGTTCCAGCGACCGTTGCAATCATCCACAACGGAATGCGTCCATTATTCAACATATATTTATCTCCAAAACTACATTACATTGCTCTGATTCTCGCTCAAAATGACAAACGGTCAACCCTAGAGTCGACCGATTATCAAGATCTAGTTAAAGAAGTAGCTAGAGAACAGGATGCCTAAGGTGAAAATCATCAACAGACCCAAGTACAACGAAGTACGATTCAGCTCTACGCCTTGACTGTTGGGATTTGGAGATTTTTCCATGACTAATTTCCTAAGTAAATTTTTGTAACTAGAACCTTCATTCTAACGCTGTGTGAACTGCATTGCTGCGATCGCGCCAATAAAAAATACGCCGGGAACTCCCAGAGTATGAACTGCTATCCAACGAACGGTAAAAATTGGATAGACAGTGGGTTGATTTGAATTAGTAGCCATGTGCGTTGAGTTCTCCCTAGGAAATTGAGGTTATTTGTCTGCTTTATTAGACTTAATCGTCTCTTCAATGAAGTTATCCACCTGAGTCTTCGCGGTCTGACGATCGCTAATAATCGGTGCAGTTTGACGAGTCGATGGGAAGTATTCGTTCGGACGTGGCGTACCGAACGCGTCATAGGCAAGGCCCGTCGCCACAAATAACCAACCTGCAATAAACAGCATTGGAATTGTGATGCTATGGATGACCCAATAGCGAATACTCGTCACAATGTCCCCAAAGGGGCGCTCACCAGTAGTCCCAGCCATGGAAATCCCTCTACATACGACAGATTAATTTCTGATACAAAACATCATAGATCAGGAGCGAAAGCCCCACAAGAGTGACCTTCGGAATTCCTTTTATTTTAGACCGATTGACCTCGGTATCTTAAGAATGTACCGCGCTGACCCAAGATGTAGCCCCGATCGGGACTGGTAAACTCAATTTTGTATAGATTTGCAGGCACGTCTTCAACATTGCCATCTTTTTTCCAATTTTTGCCGTTGTCGTAGCTCACCAGCAAAGTACCGCTGCCACCCACAACCCAAAGTTCATCGTTGGTTCGGTAGCCCAGATCCAAAAATCCCCAGCTATTAAACGACTCAGGAGCCTGTGCTTTTTGCCAATCTTCAGGGTCAGATGAGTTTGTAAATTGCAGTTGACCACCCCGCGCCAGCATCCAAAGGCGATTGTCAGGCGTGAACCCCATGCCTTGTAGTCGGCGAGAGCTGTTCCGGTTAAACGGTTCCCAAGCAGCACCACCCGGTTTCCAAGTCGAGAAGAAGTTACCACGAGATGACACCGCGACATATTGACCATCGTCCGATCGGTGCAGGCTCTTGAATACTCCAAAAGCATCATTGACCATGGCTTTCCAATTGCGGCCCGCGTCTTGGGTTTGGTAAATTGCGCCGATATCTGTAACCATTTCGACAGAATCTGGACCTAATGCCATCAGGTCACTGGGAGAACCGGGGAGTTTTTCACTCAGCGGCATCCGTTCCCAAGCATTTCCACCGTCTTTAGTATGAAGCAAGATAGAGGGCTGACCCGCAATCCAGCCTTCTTGACCAGAGAAACTAACGGAGGTCAAGCGATATTTTTCGGTACCCAGGTCAAGTTTTTTCTCTTGCCAGGTAGCTCCGCCATCAGCGGTTTGAAAAATTGACGAATTGGTGCCAACAATCCAGCCCTGTTCTGGGTTTTCAGGTAAAAAATCAACATCCAGCGGACTTTCATCACTCGGAAGCTTGACTGTTTCCCAGGGTTTTGAGTCGATCGCTTTTAGGAATGCCGCATCAGAGGGCATGGTGTGGCTGAAGAGTCCAGTTATAACGATTAGAAGGGCTGCGATCGTCAATCCAGCCTGTTGTAGCCGATGTTTTAATTTCGTATTGGCCACAGAAAGAATCTGCTGCCCGTTTTCCGTTTTCGAGTTAACCATCCAAACCATGACCTAAGCGCGCTCCCAACAAAAAATATTGTAAAAACTAAGATGTACCCTCTATTCCAAGCTGTAGAGACTCAGAAAGAAAATAACGGCTAGCAGCAAGCTGCCAAAAATAAGTAGATTCTTTTGGCCCGGTGTCATGGTGTTAACGCCGAGACCATACTTTAGATTTTCTTTAAACCCGGATGCTAAACCTGCACGCCCAATATTATTGAAGCGATTCTTGGGGGCATCACACACCGGACATTTCCAGCGAGCTTCAAGATCCGGAAAGGCAGTCCCTTCTGGAACTTTACCGCGAGAGTCGCCCTTTTTCGGGTTGTAGGTATAACCACAAGACGAGCACTCGTAGCAGTCTAGAACCACTTCGATGATTACTTGTGCATCGCCCAAGGTGGCGGATTCCAATGGAGCAGAATCAGTTTCAGGGGGCGTTTGAGGGGAGAGGTCTTGACTCATGGTCAGTGTGGGGAAATCTTAGACGTTGTAACAGAACTTATTATCACACAGTTAGGGTTCAGATCCTTTTGAGGTATCAGCGAGATGCAATGCGTTAGCGCGAGGAACTTCCATGGAAGGATTAACGGAGAAAGACGATTTTTGAAGACTTGGACTGGCTATAATGAGAACTACGTAGATGTGTGAATCTAGTCATTCATCCTCTGCTCATCTATTTTGTCCACCCATTGTGCTTGAGCAAACGATCGGGACTCCCTGTTGTTTTTGTTGAAGTCTTAACCTGTGACGAGGCGGCTCTGAAGTGTTTGTTTTAACCGGATATGAATATTTACTCGGCTTCTTGATAGTTTGCGGATTTGTGCCTGTGTTGGCCTTAACTGCATCCAAGCTAGTCCGTCCGAGCCGTCGTGGACCCGTTCGCCGAACGACCTATGAGTCGGGAATGGAGCCAATGGGCGGGGCTTGGATTCAGTTCAATATTCGCTACTATATGTTTGCGCTGGTGTTTGTGGTGTTTGATGTGGAAACGGTGTTTCTGTATCCCTGGGCGGTGGCGTTCAGTCAACTTGGATTGTTGGCCTTTGTCGAAGCCTTGGTGTTCATCACAATTTTGGTGATCGGATTAGTGTATGCGTGGCGCAAAGGAGCATTGGAATGGTCATGAGTTCTGAAACAAGTAGCAAGGCTGCAATTGATCCGGTGATTATGAATCCGGTCAACCGTCCGGCAGTGACTCAGGAGTTGTCGGAAAATGTCGTTCTAACAACAGTCGATGATTTGTACAACTGGGCGAGGCTTTCTAGTCTTTGGCCGCTGCTGTATGGTACGGCTTGCTGTTTTATTGAATTTGCGGCGCTGTTGGGTTCGCGGTTTGACTTCGATCGGTTTGGCCTTGTACCCCGATCGACCCCTCGCCAAGCTGATTTGATTATCACGGCAGGAACGGTGACGATGAAAATGGCTCCTGCATTAGTGCGGCTTTATGAGCAGATGCCGGAACCCAAGTATGTGATTGCGATGGGTGCTTGCACGATTACGGGCGGGATGTTTAGTGTGGATTCACCCAGTGCAGTGCGCGGTGTAGACAAGTTGATTCCGGTGGATGTGTATTTGCCAGGATGTCCGCCGCGTCCTGAGGCGATTATTGATGCAATTATCAAGTTGCGTAAAAAAATCTCTAACGAGTCAATGCAGGAACGGGCATTCCAGCGTCAAGTACATCGGTACTATAGTACAACTCACAGCCTGAAGCCCGTTAAGGCGGATGTGACGGGTGAGTATTTACAAGCAGCTAGTCGTCAAGCGCCACCAGCGGAATTGATGGAAGCGATGGGCTTTGCGGTGCCGGAAGTGGCGGAATTAGAAGCAGTTCGATCGGAGGCGGTGTAATGGCGGATCAGGTGCAAGCGGTAGAGACTGGGGCGATCGCTCTTTCTGGTGGAGTATCTCACTGGTTGACGAGTGAAGGGTTTGATCATGAGTTTCTGGGGCTGGATGCGTCAGGAATTGAGATGATCAAGGTGGAGCCGGATTTTTTGGTTCCGTTTGCCAGTGCGCTCTATGCCTATGGGTTTAATTGCCTTCAGTGTCAGGGCGGTTATGATTCGGGTCCGGGCTGCGATTTGGTGAGTTTTTATCACTTGATCAAAATTGAGGACAATTGCTTGAAACCAATGGAAGTTCGCCTCAAGGTGTTTCTGCCCCGTGAAAATCCGAAGGTCGCGTCCGTCTATTGGATTTGGAAGGGTGCGGATTGGCAGGAACGAGAAACCTTTGATATGTACGGCATTGTTTACGAGGGGCATCCGGGGTTGAAACGAATTTTGATGCCAGAGGATTGGGTCGGTTATCCATTGCGTAAGGATTATGTGTCGCCTGATTTTTATGAGCTGCAAGAAGCTTATTAGAAGTTGGCTGATTTTGATTAGGTTGGGCGATCGGGATTTTAAGTTCCGATCGCTTTTTTAATAGTTGATAAGAATTGATGTCTTAGAGAGTTACCCATCGATCGGTATCGCTTGAAGTGTGGCAAGCGTCCATGATTTGCTGAGAAATAACTCCATCTTTGAGGGAGGGCGACATCGGGCTTCCGGTTTGAATGGCGTGAACCCAGGCATCAATCACACGGGCGATCGGAGCAATTCGACCGTCATCATAGGTTTTAGAAAACTCTAATGAACTAGGAATTACAAGTTCCTGAAGGGGTTCATTATTTTGACTGCCGAACAGTTTAAATCCATGAACATAGTCTTTCTGATTGTCACTACCCAGAACGAGGGTGCCACGATCGCCGTAAATCTCAATAAAATGCCCACGTCCTTGCATGGCGACAGAGCTTAAACAAACCTGTACCGGAACTCGCTCATCGAGTTCTAATAAAATATTGCAGGTGTCATCCGCCGTGACGGGCTTGAGTTGGTTGTTATCCAGTGGATCGGGGCGCTGGAGAATGGAGGTGCTCAGTCTGGCAGAAAGGCGTTTTACGTCACCGAGTAGCCAAGTAATGTAATCAAATGCATGGGATCCGATCGCGCCTAATGCACCACCGCCGAGATCTTTCTGGGCATACCAATTCCACGGACGATTCGCATCAGCTCGGCTAGACACCAGCCAATCTACTTTTGCGTAACGAACCTTACCAACGTAGCCCTCGTTTAAAAGTTCTGAAAGCCTTTGCCAAGCTGGAATGTAGCGAAACTCAAAATTCATAGTCGCAATCAGTTTTTTTTCCGTTGCCAGTTCATACAGTTCTTGGGCTTGCGTTGCGTTCAGAGTTGTTGGCTTTTCGAGAAAAATATGTTTCCCTGCATTCAGTACAGCTTTTGCCGTGTCGTAATGCAAGAAAGGCGGGGTTGCGATCGTGACGGCTTGGACTTCTGGACGATCGATGATCTCCTGAACAGTGGTGCAAGCGCTGGGAATATTATGGGTGCGGGCGATCGTTTTAGCCGTGGTGCGATCGCGATGGTAGACGGCGACGACTTCGATGTTTGGGTTAGTTCGTAGCGCAGGCAAGTGAACTTTTTGCCCAAACCCAGTTCCGATTAATGCGACCCCAATTTTTTCTGAACTCATATAAATTAGCCCCATTTAAAAAAGCCCTGCAAGACAACTAATCCTACAGGGCTTTTTCATTAAACCGATCGAACTCTAAACCTGAATCTTAGACAAGCTTCAACGTTGGATAGTATTCAACCATATCGTCGCTCGTCAGAACGCCATCCGTTGAACCGGGCTGCCACAGGACTTCTAGGGTGAGTAGTCGATCGCTCGACACCGATCCTAAAGTACTCAATGCACGCCGCAAATCCGTTGCATTATTGATGGCGGGAAGATCAACCTTGCCTTCCGCACCCACCAACAGCGTCACCACAATATATTCACCCGACTGTTCAACCAACTCTCCAGCAGGATTCACCGTAAGTGTTGCATTTCCCTGCTTCAGTTGCCCGGACACATTGGAGACCGACTCACCCAAAAACTTGCTGCGCTCTGAGAGAATCATGCGGTTAAATTCAGACTCAGCCGCCAGCATTGCAGATTGCTTGCTTTCGCCCCCTGCATACGCCCAATATTCGGGATGACGCAATAGGGACAGTGTGGTTTCTTGAAGCGCTTGAGCGAGTCCGGCACTTGACGCGGTGTTTGCTTTCTGAGCAATGCGGTTGAGATCTTCTTGCAACGTCTTCGCTTCAGCCAAAAGACCCACTTGCAATTTCACCACCGACACATTGGAAGATTTTAGTCCCAAGTCGAGACCGCCATCTTGACCTTGGAATCGCTGGAACGCTTGCACTGCCGTACTGGCTAAGGCTGCAAAGATCAACAACGACAGGATTCCACCCGTGCCACCGCCGCCGCCAAAGAACATCCAAGGCGAAGGAAAGAAGAAAAAGCTACTGCCACCGCCCATTCCGCCACCATAACCACGATTATATCCACCGCCATAGCCGCCACCACCCGATCGGGGAGCGCTGTAGCTGCGGGGAGCAGATCGGAAGGATCCACCGCCCATTCGGCCACCGTAGGATGCGGCATCTGCTGGGGTTGGACTGCCGACCCAAAGGGTCACAAAGAGAGCGATCGCCACAATAGAACTGACGATCGGTTTTATAGAGTTTTGAAATAAACGTCTCATAACAAGCCTCATAACAGCGCCGCAGCACCTTGGACGATACTTTAATACTTTATCGCGTTGTCCCATAGACGGAAATGGCGAATCCCTAAGCAATCTGTGGGGATCCCCGAACGGGACGCAGACCCCCTTTAATTAACCGCTAATTAACCGCCGCCTACGATCGTCACCACTTCCAAGGCATCGCCCGCTTGAATCTGAGTCTGTGACCAAAATTGCCGATGCAAAATTTCACCGTTGTATTCGATCGCCACTAGCTTGGGATTCATCTTCAGTTGAGTCAGCAAATCTAAAAGCAGCGTTTCGCTTTCGCATTGATGATCTTGACCGTTGACCGTGATATTGAAGGAGGGATTGACCATGACCTTAACCTCGACCACTGAGCTGAGATAGAAAATATTGCGTTGTTAATTTAGGCTGAGTCGAACTCATAATCGATCGCACCACCGAAACCCGCGTCGCTCCTGCATTCATCGCTGCCTTCACGTTGTCCATATCAATGCCCCCGATCGCAAACCAGGGAATCGTACAGTGATCCGCCGCGTATTTCACATACTCATATCCGGATGCCGCTTTCCCCGCCTTAGTCGGAGTTTCATGCACAGGACCAACGCCAATGTAATCGGGACGTTCCGCCATCGCCATTGCAAATTCTTCAGGACTTGTGGTCGATCGGCCAATAATTTTATCGGGACCAAGCAACTGACGGGCAAAGGCATAGGGCAAATCGTGCTGCCCTAAATGCACTCCATCCGCATCCACCGCGATCGCAATATCTACCCGATCGTTGACAATAAACAGCGCATCATAGCGATGACAAAGATCCTTAAGCTTCATCGCATTGGCATACCGCACATCATCATCCACATTTTTATCGCGATATTGCACCAGACTTAATCCCCCTTGGAGAGCAGCTTCAACGGTTTCGAGCAAGGTCTCTGATGGGGCGGTGACAAGATAAAGCTGAGCTTGCTGAAGTTTTGCGTGGCGGGGAGAGGATCGCATTATTTGACTGTCTAGACTGTAGGTTTGATAGCGCAATTGTTTCATGACCGCCCCCATTTCAGGGCTGTGAATCTTGCCATATTCTTCCAACACCCGCAGCGATTCTTCAATGCGACAAAGATTGGCTTGCAGGACTTGCGGAATATCCGATCGGACAGATTCCCTCGGATGGGTAATGCTCGTTCCTATGTCCCCATCGGTATCACGGGCCGATCGGAATATTGGGTTGTGCCATTGCCCAAGGGTTTGGCGCATTGTTTTACATTGTTCGCTAAGTTTCGGATCATTCAGTCCAAACCGACACCAATCCTCAATGACCCGCAACCCTTCACGGGCACGATCGAGATTTGCGTCCAGAATACGATAGAGAGCAACCGTGGGATGAAGAGCAGGCATAGGATTACAAGTTAATGAACAAAATTTAAAATCAACAATTAGCGGGTTTCAATCCAACCATTGACCAGTAACAGCGCAATTGATGCCGTAATCAACAAGCCCAACACAAATCCTGGAACAAAGGTCAGCAACCCAAACCCGCGCAGCCCCCAGACCAGACAGGTCAGCCCAACCACAAACCAAAATACAAATACCCGTGAATCTCTTGAAGATTGCATCTGTTCTCCTACACCAAATCTATGAGCCATTGTACTAGAGTCTTTTCGACAAGAGTCTTGCCGCCGATCGGGAGATTTGGTAGGGAGGCAGATAAAGCTTTACACTGATGGCATCCAGTATTTTCTTCCCAATATTGAATGGAGTCTCATGGCTGTCGATCGTCATTTTTGGTCTAGTTGGCTATCTCATGTAATTGCCTTTGCAATTGCGATCGGGCTTAGTTTGGGCGGATTTTCGGGGAGCGCTCAAGCGGCTGCATCTGCGGCTGCAAGTGGAAACCCATTAGCCGAAGAAGGGGGAAGTCTAGCTGGAAGAGACATGTCAGGAGCGCAACTGTCAACCGAAGAATTTGCTAACGTTGATCTCGATCGGACAAATCTAAGTAAAGCAAATCTGATTGGCACGGTCTTCAGTACCTCGACCCTAAATGGGACCATTTTTCGAGGGGCTAATCTGACCCAAACCATCATGGACCAAGTCAGGCTATTGGATGTCGATTTTAGCGATGCCATTTTGGAAGATGCCATGATGCTGCGCACCGAGTTCCGAAACGTAAAAATTGAAGGTGCAGACTTTTCGGGTGCCATTCTCAACGCATTTCAGGTTAAGCAACTCTGCGCCTTTGCCAGTGGAACGAATTCCACAACAGGAGTTGAAACAAGATATTCCCTCGGCTGTCGAGGTTAGCCTAAAATTTTACTAAAAAAGCGGAGAATTTTAATGTCCTCCGCTTTTTTAGCGTCTATTTAGCTATAAGGCAAGACTCATTCCCATTCGATTGTTCCGGGTGGCTTAGACGTAATGTCATACACAACGCGGTTTACGCCTTTTACTTCATTAACAATACGGGTCGATATTGTTTCAAGTAGCTCATAGGGAACTCTCGCCCAATCTGC
>JAYVUU010000144.1:0-9206 GCA_043787635.1 Synechococcales cyanobacterium
TGTTAGCCTGTGGAGCAACTGTAAGACCAAAAGTATCTAATACTCTAGGCGGGTGCGTTGAAGCAGGAAGTAACAGCAGTGATGCTGTAAAGACTAAGAGGCGACGTAAAAGTTCTTAGGAATCCTCGTCTCTTTAGAGCGGGGAGGATGTCAAGGAATAATGTTTTCCCGGTAGGCGAGTATTTCAAAGTCTTGCAGATAGATAATTTTTGAGGATGTTATGACTGACGAACAGATTTTTGACAAAGTAAAAAGCATTGTTGTGGATCAACTGAGTGTGGAAGCGGACAAAGTTGTTCCTTCTGCTAACTTTCAGAATGATCTTGGGGCTGATTCACTTGATACGGTTGAATTAGTCATGGCTCTTGAAGAGGAATTTGATGTCGAAATTCCCGATGAAGCGGCTGAAAGCATCACAACTATTCAAGCGGCGGTTGACTTCATCAAAGCGAAGTCTGCATAAATTTGACCTCTTCCCTTTCTAAAATTCTTCTAGTTTTTCCGCATTGGTAATCATGACAAACCCTGGACATAACCCCGGACATAAGCGTGTTGTAATTACGGGTCTTGGTTCGATCACGCCGATCGGAAACACCCTAGAGGAGTATTGGGAAGGGCTGATGTCTGGACGAAATGGCATCGGCAAAATCACATTATTTGATGCTTCAGCCCACGACTGTCACATTGCAGCGGAAGTAAAAGGCTTTAGTGCGGCTGAATATATGCCACCGAAGGAAGCCAAGCGGATGGATCGTTTTGTGCAGTTTGCAGTGGCGGCGAGTAAGCAAGCTGTGGCAGATGCAAAGCTAGAAATTAATGAGTTGAATGCAGAACATATCGGGGTGCTAATCGGGACTGGCATAGGCGGGCTGAAGGTCTTGGAAGATCAGCATGAAGTCTATCGAACCAAGGGACCCGATCGGTGTAGCCCGTTTATGATTCCGATGATGATTGCGAATATGGCAGCAGGGGTGACGGCGATTCAATTGGGAGCCAAAGGACCAAATTCCTGTGTGGTGACGGCTTGTGCTGCGGGGTCAAATGCGATCGGGGATGCCTTCCGGTTGGTCCGGGGTGGCTATGCTCAGGCTATGGTTTGTGGTGGAACGGAAGCAGCAGTTACGCCGTTGTCTGTGGCTGGATTTGTGGCGTGTCGAGCGGCGGCGGTGAATCGCAACGATGATCCATCCCATGCGAGTCGTCCCTTTGATAAAGATCGCAGTGGATTTGTTTTGGGCGAGGGGGCGGGGATATTAGTTCTAGAAGAAATGGACCATGCCTTAGCGCGGGGTGCCAGAATTTACGCTGAAGTGGTCGGCTACGGCGCAACCTGTGATGCCTACCACATGACGGGTCAGACTCCCGGTGGGGCAGATGCGGCGCGGGCGATGACGTTGGCGATGAAGGACGGCGGGATTAACCCGGAAGAAGTGAGTTATATCAATGCCCACGGCACCAGCACGCCTATTAATGATCCGAACGAAACTAGTGCTATTAAGACGGCTTTGGGTGCTCATGCCTACAAGGTGTCGGTGAGTTCGACTAAATCCATGACGGGTCATTTGCTCGGTGGTGCGGGGGGAATTGAGGGGGTTGCTTCGGCGATGGCAATCTATCACGATCGGGTTCCACCAACAATTAATCTAGATAACCCAGATGAGGGTTGTGATTTAGATTACATTCCGCACAAGAGCCGTGAACAATTGGTGAATGTGGTGTTGTCAAATTCATTTGGATTTGGTGGTCACAATGTAACGCTGGCGTTCAGAAAGTTTGTTCCCTAGATTTGATCGGGAATAGTTGCATGGCGAATATTGATAATTAAAATTGATGAGTATTGCGATGAACATCCCTATTCCCGAATTACTTCAAGCTCAACGCAAATTTTTTGCTACTGGGAAAACCCGCGATCGGGACTTCCGAATTCAACAATTACAATCCCTTGAACGCGCGATCGTCGCTAATCAGGACAAGATTGTGGCGGCAGTTCAATGTGATCTGGGACGGGCCGCATTTGAAGCTTATTTTGAAATTGCAACCTTATCAGAAGTTAAACTGGCCCTTAAACAATTAAAAAAATGGATGAAGCCGCGCCGAGTCTCGACCTCCGTTGATGTATTTCCGGCTTCCGCTTGGGTCCAGCCTGAACCTTTGGGGGTTGCGTTAATTATTGGGCCATGGAATTATCCATTTCAATTAATGATGTCGCCACTGGTGGGCGCGATCGCAGCGGGAAATTGTGCCATTCTCAAACCGTCAGAATATGCACCTGAAATGTCAAAAGTGGTGACGGAACTAGTCCGATCGACTTTTAAGAGTGATTACATTGCTGTGGTCGAAGGCGATGCCCAAACGAGTCAAGAACTTCTGGCCCAGAAATTTGACCATATCTTTTTTACAGGTGGCACCGAAATTGGTCGAATTGTTATGCAGGCGGCGGCAAAGCATTTAACCCCTGTGACGTTGGAATTGGGGGGCAAGAGTCCATGTTTTGTGGATGCTTCTGTACGTCTGGACTATGCGGCAAAGCGGATTGCTTGGGGTAAGTTTATTAATGCAGGTCAAACCTGTATTGCGCCCGACTATATTCTGGTGGATGCGGCAGTCAAAGATGAATTTGTGGTGGAGTTGAAGAAAGCCATTTTAGACCTGTATGGCGACAATCCAGCCGTCAGCCCAGACTATGCGCGTATTGTGAATCAACGACAACTCGATCGTTTGAAAGGTTTGCTGGGTAGTGGCGATATTGTAGTTGGTGGTCAGGTGAATGATGCCGATCGGTATTTAGCGCCGACGGTATTGGACAATGTGAATTGGAACGATAGCGTGATGGAATCGGAAATTTTTGGACCGATTTTACCAATTTTGACCTATGACAATTTAGAAGATGCGATCGGACTAGTGAATGAGCGACCCAAACCTTTAGCGCTCTATATCTTTTCTAAATTAAACACTACTCAAACAAACATTATTAGTTCTATTTCGTCAGGTGGTGTTTGCATTAACGATACGGTATTGCAGGTGAGCGTCGGGAATTTACCCTTTGGTGGAGTCGGTGATAGTGGTACGGGCAGTTATCACGGGAAAGCTAGCTTTGATACATTTTCCCACGATCGGAGTTTCCTAAAACGATCGATTTTATTTGATCTAGACTGGCGCTATGCACCTTACACGGACGATCGGCTTAAGTTTCTGAAAAAAATTGTGACTGGTAAATAGTTCCCAAATCCTAGTCACCATACAATCAGCCATCGCGGTCTCAAGCCATGCCATAATGATTCCCGGCTAGAGCAAAAAGCAGAACGAGGGACTAGACATGGTGCAGACAGATACAGTGCAGGCAGATGAGTCTTCGACAGAAACATCGCAAGAAGTATCTCAATTTGATATGCCCGTGAACACTGCGAAAAAAGTCCGGGAACCGAATACTAATGGGGAGCCAGTCCCGGACCTAGCCACTCTAGAAGAAAAATTAGCCATTAGCTTTGATGTCCAGCTTCCTGATCCAGAAGACCCTGAAATTAGCGCCTATGACTTTCAACAACAAATCGAACTCGCATGGCAAGTGTGCGATCGGTTAGACCTGCAAACCGATGTATGGCGGGGCAAAGTTTTACGGGCGGTGCGCGATCGGGAACGCAGTTCAGAACCGGGGCAGGGCCTTGGATTTTTGAATTGGTTGAAAGATCGCGAGATTAGTAAAAGCTTGGCCTATGGCTTAATTGATTTAGCTGATTGCGCCGATCGGATGATTGAGGAGGGGTATATTGACGCTGAAGACGTAAACAAATTTAGCAAGAGCGCTTTTATGGAGACTGCCAAAGCCGCCACAGAAGTTCAGCAGGTCATTGCGGATTCTATCAAACAGGGCAAGCGTATTACCCGCCGCGAAGTTAAACAGCTTTCTGATGAATGGGTGGCGATGACCTCGGATTTGATTCCTGAAGAATTGCGAGTCAAAGCCGCCGACCAAACGATTCCACCCCGATACATTGCGCCCTTAGTCAAGCAAATGCAGCGACTTCCAGAAGTGCATCAAGACACAATTCGCGAGGCCGTGGCTGAGAATCCCGATCTAACTACGGTAAAACAAGTCACGGCGGAAGCGCGCTATTTGGCTCGATATTTGGAAGGTGCAAATCAGGTTCAGGTCTTCAATGATTCTGATGTTGATCTAGAACTCGCCCTTGAAGAAGCATTGCGGTTAGGGGTTCTAAATACCACCGCAGAACTTGTCAATCAATCGGGAATTTTAGAAGGTACGATCGCGAAACTCTATGGAAGTTGGCGCAAAATGAATCAACTTTCTGAACGGCTGTATGTTGACACCGGAGCAAGTACGCCTCATTTACGGGGATTACTAGGACGATTGGATCAGCTCTGTGGTGAAACCGTTGAAATTACTATAGGCGATCCAAAGAGTGAAGGCTTTTCACGCACAATCAAATTGACTATCCAAGAATCGAGTGAAATGAATTCAAATCAATTAGATGCGTCCGTAATTACTGTTAATACGAGTACAAGTTCTAGCGACACTACAATCGTTAATCCAGAGGACGAAGATTTAGACGAATGGTAGACGGATAGATTCAGGTCTGGGGATTTCATCCGATCGGTGAGTCTGTAGCTAGGCTGGACGGCATCCCACCCAAAAAACTTCTTGCATTCCTCTAATAATCAGCACAAGATATACTTATGTAACTCGTTTTAATCTTTTGATTAACATCCTGCAATGCAAACCGCACCGATCGTTACTGACTCTCCACTCCTTTACCACGACGTAACCCTTAACGGAACAGACCTCAGGATTGATCCTGACCAGATAGAGTTCTGTGAATACGATGCCGTCATTGTTGGGGGTGGGATTGTAGGCAATGTTGCAGCCTGTGCTCTAGGACAAGCTGGACTGAAGGTCGCTATTGTCGAAGCCGAAGCTCGATCCATGGCCAGCAATCGGGGACAAGCCTACTCGATTAATTTGCTATCCGTGCAGGTCTTTGAAGACTTAGGACTTTGGCAACGGATTCGCCCCAACGTGGAAACCTACCGATCGGTTCAACTTTCTGACGGCGACTATAAAAAAGTGGTTCAGTTTTCACCTCAAGACCTAGGCCGTGAAACTATTGGCTATGTTGCAGAGCATCGTGTTTTATTGGCAGCCTTGCAGCAGGGTCTAGATGCTTTACCCAACGTCGATTGCATTCGTCCTGCGACTGTTGTAGAAACCGTAAAGACGGACGATCGGACCCTGGTTAAGTTTAAGCGTAGTTCCCAGATCAGCGATCAAGCCGAAACTATTTCCGCCAAACTGGTGATCGCCGCCGACGGTAGCCGATCGCCCCTGCGCCAAGCGGCTAATATTTCTACGTTCGGTTGGCAATACTGGCAGTCCTGTATTGTTGCTTTTATTCAACCCGAATACCCCCACAATCAAACGGCCTACGAACGCTTTCAGCCCGATGGTCCCTTTGCAATTTTGCCCTTACCCAACGGCTTATGTCGTGTGGTCTGGACTGCGCCTCGGGCTGTCGCCGATCGGATGGTGGGATTAAAGCCCAATGAGTTTATGACAGAACTGCGATCGCGCTATGGCGACCATATGGGCAAATTGACCTTAGTGGGTGAGCCGTCGGTGTTTCCGGTGCGGCTCTTGCACAGTACCCGATACGTGAAACCCGGACTCGCATTAATTGGGGATGCAGCTCATTGTTGCCATCCTGTTGGCGGTCAGGGAATTAATCTAGGAATCCGAGATGCGGCGGCTCTTGTGAACGTTGTGCAAAATGCGTTGGCTCGGGATAAGAATTTTGCCAGTTTGTCTGTTTTGAAACAGTATGAACGCTGGAGAATGGGGGAGAATTTGCTGGTATTGGGATTGACGGACATATTAACGCGTGTATTTTCTAACCAGATCTGGCCGATCGTTATGATTCGACGCTTTTCATTGTGGATCTTGCAGGATGTTTCTCCTATTCGATCTTTAGTGCTACGACACATGCAAGGACTGACGGGCAAAGCGCCCCGGCTTGCTGGTCCGCACCCGAAAGTCTAGTTCTGCTACCTGCCCCCCTGAAGGCATTAATTTCCAGAGTAATACAAAAAACGGGCATACTAGACAGAGTGCATTTATTCCATTGGATGGGCTATGTCTAAGATGGCTAGAATTTTACCCGATCGTAATTTTTGGTTCGCTTATCGTCAGCCCATAACCTGGTTGACGATTTTTCTGACGGGATTTGCGTACCACCAATCGGCAATCTTTTCTATGAGTCTCGGATTATCCGATTCACTGAGCATTACGCCCATCTGGATTCCAGCTCCGATCGCTTGGGCGACCCTATATCTTGGTGGCAACCATTTAATACCCGGCATTGCGATCGCAAACCTCATTACAAATTTTAGCGTTCATATAAAAAGCTTAACGATTGAAAAGGCTCTGATTGCGAGTTTAATTCAAGCCATCATTACCATGCTAACAACAGTGGTCGGCTCGAACCTTCTACGCGTCCTTTTTGTCGGGAAGATTCTTGACCGGGTTCGTAATGTGATGGTGTTCATTGCCATTGGATTGGTCATTCCAGTCATTACGCCCACGTTTTCATTGCTCTATATGGGCCTATTTGGTATTTTACCTTGGACATTATATGGTGAGATTTGGAAAACATGGTGGATTGGGGATGCACTCAGTGTGGTCATTGGAATGCCGATGTTGGTGAGCTGGCATCAATTTCGATGGCGACAGATTACTTGGAATCGGTCCTGGGATCTTGGATTGTTATCCGTGGGGTTTGGGATACTGAGTGCCTTTACTTTTCTATCAGACTATCCGCTTCAGTATTTTGTATTGCCAGGATTACTCTGGGCAGCCATTCGATTGGGGAACTGTGGGGCAACGCTAGGGGTGGTGGCAGTAACAATGACGACGGTACTGGCAACGTCAATGGGACGAGGGTCGTTTCTGCGATCGTCACTGAATGAGTCATTATTATTACTTCAAAGCTTCATGGGCACGATTAGCTTAACTACGTTCTTAATGTTGGCAACGATCGCTGAAAAGCAAAGGACTCAAGAGGATCTCGCGATCGTCAATGAGAACTTAGAATTAAGAGTGCGCGATCGTACCGAAGAGTTAGAACGTATTTTGAATGAACTTCAACAGGCTCAAACCCAATTGGTCCAAACTGAAAAAATGAGTAGTTTGGGGCAATTGATCGCCGGACTTGCCCATGAGATCAATAACCCCATTAGTTTCATTTATGGAAACTTGACCTATGCTCAGAACTACTCTCAGGATTTACTAAGTATTGTCAGTGCCTATCAAGCTCAATATCCACAGCCCAATCAGAAACTTGAGACTGTCGTAAATGATTTAGAATTAGACTATATCCGAGATGACTTTCCAAACGTCTTAAATTCAATGAAAACGGGTGCCGATCGAATTCGTCAATTAATTTTAACTTTACGAAATTTTAGCCGCTTAGATGAAGGCGGCTTAAAGCAGGTTGACTTGCATGAAGGGTTAGACAGTACACTTTTCATATTAAATTATCGACTCACTCAATCAAATCGAAATACTCAGATAAAAATTGTTAAAGAATACGATAGATTTCCAAAAGTTGAATGCTATGCCGATGAACTAAATCAAGCCTTTTTACATTTACTAAATAATGCGATCGATAACCTAGAAGCCAACAAGTCTAACTCGCCAATTGTACGCATTAACACCAAGTATTACCCCAATGATAAAGCCGTGGAGGTGAGTATTTGGACCGATGGACCCCCGATTTCGTTAGCGATTCGATCGAAGATGTTTAATCCATTTTTCACCACGAAACCGATCGGTCAAGGTCCTGGGTTGGGGTTGCCCATTAGTCAACGAATTGTTGAGGAGCGCCATGGTGGAACCCTAGGCTACCGCTCTGAATCGGGGAATGGAACAGAATTTTACCTCCGCATTCCTATTAAACAATCGCATTAACTGATTTTTCTGGATGACGTACGGAAACCTTGTATCATTTGTGAATTAGACCATAGAATCTTTCTGTCCCAATCTTACAAAAAAGCTCACATCATGACAAAAATTAAAATTGCTAGCGCGTCCGATGTCAGTACCAACAAGGTCTTCAAAACTAAGGCCGGGAAACAGTCCATTATTGTGGCAAAAGTCGGAGACAGCTATTGTGCCGTTGAGAACAAATGTCCCCACCTGGGTCTTCCTTTGAACGGTGGTAAACTAGAAAACGGAGTGGTTACCTGTCCATTCCACGGTGCTAAGTTTGAAGTCTGTACGGGTAAAACTGTCGGATGGGTAGAGTCGGCGATGGGCATCAAGTTACCTGATTTTGGTAAGAAAATCATGTCGATGGGTAAAGATCCGGTCGATATCGCTAGTTTTGCCGTCACCAAAGAAGGTGAAGACCTGTTCATTAACATCTAACCGATTCCGGGGAATGGACTACAAGTTTACCTTTGTAGTCCTATTCCATTCACGCTCAGTACTTGCGAATCAATTCTCCACATGATCCGAAAGCTGAACCCCGCGAATTGCATAATCTAAGAATTGCATTGGATGAAGTACGGGAACTACTTTTCCCTGAATGCCTAGGTGTTTAGAAATTTGAACATAACAGCCAATATTGGCACTCGCGATCGCAGTGGCTCCCGTTTTGGTTAAGTTAGTCACTTTCTGTTGTCCAAGCTCCTCTGCAATTTCTGGCTGGAAGATGTTGTATACGCCTGCACTGCCACAACATAATGCTGCATCGATCGGTTCTTTTAGCGTCACACCCGGAATTTGTTTAAGTAATTTGCGCGGTTGAGATGTAATCTTTTGCCCATGAATCATATGGCAAGCGTCTTGATAAACAATTGATAATGGTTCAGTTTGCAGGGCTGAAAGGGGTGCCGTCAGACCGACTTCAGCTAAAAATTCTTGGACATCACGAACTTTCTTAACAAATTCAGCCGCCCGATGCCCATAGTCTTTGTCATCTTTGAGTAAATGACCATACTCTTTCATCGTGTGCCCACAGCCGGACGCATTGATCAATACATACTCAACATTCTCCGCATCAAAACTATCAATCATTTGTTTAGCAAACGATCGGGCCTGGTCTTCTTCGCCTTGGTGGTGGGGTAATGCGCCGCAACAGCCTTGACTCTTTGGAATCACGACTTCGCAACCATTGGCGGTCAATACACGCATC
>JAYVUU010000145.1:0-3425 GCA_043787635.1 Synechococcales cyanobacterium
TTAGATTTTTAGACTTAAGCAAATATGGTGTGTCAGCAAAGCTGACGCTCCTCTACCTCCCCGCCCTAAAACGGCAGGGTTTCACGGAGATTTCGATGAGTCCCCATTTAAGGAGACCTTATGGTCAACGCCTACACGACCACGAGCGAACTGTTAGAAATTTTACAAGTAGAACAAAAAGCCTGTATGCGGGGCGATCGGCTCAGCTTGAGTCCAGCTTCTTGCGGTGTAGGTCCATTCATCGATAAGTTTATTGAATCGAATGGACTTCAGGGATTCTCGGCTTACAAGAATTTTCGCCAAACCATTCACGAGTATCAAAAAGCCAACAACATCTCAGGCATTGTCTGGGAAACCGTCACCCTGTGGGGCCGATCGATGCGGTATCCCACCATACATGAGCAGTTAGCCAGCCTAGACTCCGACCTGATCCTGCTCTCCCAAATGAAATCTCCCATTACAGTCTTCTGGCAACAGGCGGTCTCTGGGTTAGATCTTTTCCTCGGTTTACAGGGCAGCAAAGTTTTTGAGAGAGCCACTCTAGATGATGTTGCCCGCATCTATTACCGCAGCCAGTGGGTCAAACTTTACCATCAAAGCCAAGACGAAACCTTGGAAATTATTCTGGAATTGGGGTGGGGTAAACCAGAAGAATCATTCAACCACCAAGGCTTTCCCGCATCAGGAAGCGATCGGATCCATGCCGTCCTACAAGGTAAGCACCCCCTGGGATAAACTAACTGATCTAACTACTTGTGTTAAGGGACGATCTAGCCGTATCGTCTAGAAGACTTACGCCAAACCATTCTGGAGAATCTCAGCAGAACATTATGGGAGTCCCTCTTGTTGCCAATTATTATCTGACCTACCGTTGCAATGCTCGATGTCACTTTTGTGATATCTGGGCCTTAGAGCCAAAGAAGGAAGCAGATTTTGAGACCATCAAAAAAAACCTGCATGACCTCAAGCGGCTTGGGGTGAAATACATCGACTTTACAGGCGGCGAACCGCTTCTTAAGGCTGAAGCTCCCCAGATTTATGCAGAAGCTAAGCGCCTTGGCTTCACCACCAGCATGACCACCAACACCATTCTCTACCCCAAGCGGGCTAGGGAAATGCAGGGACTCGTGGACTTCCTGAACTTCTCCCTAGATGGCGGAGATGCCGAAACCCATAACCAGTCCCGAGGCGTGGCTATTTTTGACACGTTGGTGGAATCGGTAAAACTCGCCAAAGAATTAGGTGAGTATCCGGTATTGAACCACACCGTGACGGCTCAGAACTTCAACCGACTGGATGAAGTAGCCAAGCTCGCCCGTGAATTGGGTGCCAGAGTTTGGATGAATCCGGCGTTTACTGCCTATTCCAATTACAACTCGAAAAAGAATCCCAACGCCGAAATGGTGCAGAAAATTGAGGAAGTTGCCCGCAAGTTTGGCAGCGTCGTCGGCTACAATAGGGCGGCATTAGCCTTCATCGAAGCAGGCGGAAATGATACGAAAAATCCACGCTGTAAGGCGGTAGATGCGGTCATTGCCATCTCTCCCAACGATGAGCTGCTGTTGCCTTGTTATCACTTTGCACAGAAAGGATTACCCATTGCGGGAAATCTCTACGACCTGTACAGAGAGTCAGAAGAGGTCGAGGAATTTCGTCAGAGCCAGGGTCAACTGGCCGTCTGCGAAGGCTGTACGGTGTGGTGCTACCTGATTCCAAGTTTCTTCAAGGGTATCGATAAGTACTGGGTGTTGAACAGTGTTACCTATGTCGGAGAATTCCTGGCCCGAAAACAATTCCTCGCAGGAGTCTAAACACAGTGCGGTGAATCAGCCTGAGCGATTGGGGGATTCGATCGCTTTAGAGGGTGACGATTGTTTTGAGTCGTCGCCTTTGGATGATGGATTTGAAGGGCGACGACTCAAGTCTGCATTCTTGTTGGCTGGGGCTTGGGGTTCGATGTATCTAGTCCATACGTTTGCCTATGGTCTGTGGCTGATGTCGGGGGTATCTTGCCTGATGGCGATCCATTTACTGCAGGCATTTGTCGCAACGCCCAAGCTTGAAGCCCCTGCCCTAGAGCCGGGAATGCTGGTAGAGGGCTTGATGCCACAAGTAACCCTATTGGTCTCCGCCAAGAATGAGGAAGCGGTTATTGAGGGGCTAGTGCGAAATCTGTGTAATTTGGATTACCCCAGCGATCGGTATGAGCTTTGGATTGTGGATGATGCGAGCAGCGATCGGACGGGTGAGATTTTAATTAAACTGCGTGATGAGTTTCCGCAATTAAATGTATTTCGCAGAGCTGCTGGCGCTTCGGGTGGAAAGTCGGGGGCTTTGAATCAAGTATTTGCGAAAACTAAGGGTGAATTTCTAGTTGTGTTTGATGCGGATGCGCGAATTCAGCCCGACTTTTTGCAGAAGACATTACCAATCTTTTTGACAGGCGATCGGATTGGAGCGGTTCAACTCCGTAAGGCGATCGCTCAATATGAAATTCCCGGCTCTCCTGAAAAAAATAACTTTTGGGTCAAGGGGCAACATGCAGAAATGTTACTTGATGCCTTTATGCAACAGCAGCGGATTGCGATCGGTGGGCTGGGAGAACTGCGGGGCAATGGTCAATTTGTCAGGCGATCGGCTTTGATTGAATGTGGGGGCTGGAATGAGGAAACCATTACTGATGATTTAGATTTGACGTTCCGATTGCATTTGAATCAATGGAATATTCAATGTCTAACGATCCCTCCGGTGTATGAAGAAGGAGTCACAACGGTGAAATCACTATGGCATCAACGCAATCGCTGGGGAGAAGGCGGCTACCAACGGTACTTAGATTACTGGCGCTTCATTGTTCGCAATCGTATGGGAACGACTAAGACCGTGGATTTGGGCGTATTTTGGATTATGCAATACTTTCTGCCAACGGCGGCAATCCCAGATTTTTTCTGGGCAATCAAACATCACCATAGTTTGATGTTAACGCCCCTTTCACTGTTGACGTTTGTTTTCTTTGTTGCCAGCACAGTCCGTGGTCTACGTCGGCTGAAATTATCTTCTGGTAAAACCTATAGCAATGTTTGGCAAGGTTGGGGACGACCCTTAGTTGAATCGCTGCAAGGATTTGTGTATATGATGCATTGGTTTGTGGTTGTGGGCAGTGTGACGACCCGAATGGCATTTGTGGAAAAGCGCCTGAAGTGGGTCAAGACGGTTCACACCGGGTAAATTTAGTATCAATATCGGCTCATTACGATCGGTTTACGATCGGTTTACGATCGGGCATTGTGCTCATCAAAATGTCCACGCAATAGTTCATGAACAAAGCGATAGCGCCCGCCGACTTGCTGCAATAGTCCAATATTGTGGGCATATTCTAAAAAATTTGCATAGTTCCAAGGAATCACAGTTTGTCGCCACAATAACAG
>JAYVUU010000146.1:0-9749 GCA_043787635.1 Synechococcales cyanobacterium
TTAGATTTTTAGACTTAAGCAAATATGGTGTGTCAGCAAAGCTGACGCTCCTCTACCTCCCCGCCCTAAAACGGCAGGGTTTCACGGAGATTTCGATGAACTTATGATTCCTGCACTAGATCTATAATCACGACCTAACAAATTGCAATACTTTAATTTTAGGAGACATCAAGTATGACCCAACGTAAACGCGCGCTAATTACTGGAATTACGGGACAGGATGGTTCCTACATTGCTGAATTACTTTTAGAAAAGGGCTATGAAGTCCATGGAATTATTCGTCGAACGTCAACGTTTAATACCGATCGGTTAGATCATATTTATGAAGATCCCCACGTTCCGGAGGCGCGGTTGTTTTTGCATTACGGCGATTTGACCGATGGCACCATGTTGGGTCGGATTATTGAAGAAGTTAAGCCCCAGGAAATCTACAATCTAGGCGCTCAATCCCATGTTCGAGTCAGCTTTGACTCCCCTGAATATACTGCTGATTGCGTTGGCATGGGCGCATTGCGATTGCTAGAAGCAGTTCGTGACTACCAAGCCCGCACCGGAAATGAAGTGCGTTATTACCAAGCTGGATCCTCTGAGATGTTTGGTAAGGTGATGGAAGTGCCCCAGTCTGAGGACACCCCGTTTTATCCTCGCAGTCCCTATGCCTGCGCGAAGATGTTCGCCCACTGGCAGACGGTTAACTATCGCGAGTCCTATCACCTGTTTGCGACCAATGGCATTTTGTTTAACCACGAATCCCCTCGTCGGGGTGAAACGTTTGTGACTCGAAAAATTACTCGTGCGGTGGCTCGAATTGTCTCCGGTAAGCAAACCAAGTTGTTTATGGGAAATTTGGATGCAAAGCGTGACTGGGGCTATGCAAAGGACTATGTCAGAGCAATGTGGTTGATGCTGCAACAGGACAAAGCCGATGATTTTGTGATTGCAACGGGCGAAACGCATTCTGTGGAAGAGTTCCTACAGTTGGCATTTGGTCGGGTGAATCTGGAGTGGAGAGACTATGTGGAATTTGATCCACGCTATCTTCGTCCGACTGAAGTTGATTTATTGATTGGTCAACCCGCCAAGGCCAAGAAACAATTGAACTGGGCACCGACTGTGACCTTTAATGAGTTGGTTTATTTGATGGTTGATGCGGATTTACGTGCGGTCGGCGTGCAGCCTCCAAGTGACAACAGTGGCATGAACCAAGAACAGGCGATCGTCCGTGAGCAATTTGCAGGGATGTCGTTCTAATTGCGGTTGAATATCGAGGCGGGGGAGTCTGTAATGGCTCTCTGACTTTTTCTGAATTTTATGAGCAATGGGACCATGGATTTAAGCAAGCAGAAGATTTTGGTAACGGGCGGAGCGGGCTTTTTGGGGAAGCAGGTGGTGACGCAACTTTTAGAGGCGGGTGCGGATCGGGAAAAGATTTCTATTCCACGATCGAAGGATCTAGACCTCTGTAAGTGGGAAAATTGTCAAAAGGCGGTTGATCAGCAGGATCTTGTGATCCATTTGGCGGCCCATGTGGGCGGAATTGGTTTGAACAAAGAAAAGCCAGCCGAGTTGTTCTATGACAATTTGATTATGGGGACGCAGTTAATTCATGCAGCCTATCAAGCGGGAGTGTCTAAGTTTGTCTGTGTCGGAACCATCTGCGCCTATCCAAAATTTACTCCTGTTCCTTTTAAAGAAGACGATCTTTGGATTGGCTATCCAGAAGAAACCAATGCGCCCTATGGGATTGCAAAAAAAGCGTTGTTGGTGCAGCTAGAGGCATACCGTCAGCAATATGATTTCAATGGTATTTATTTACTTCCAGTTAATCTCTATGGTCCGGACGATAATTTCGATCCGCGTAGTTCCCATGTGATTCCGGCATTGATTCGGAAAGTCCATGAAGCAAAAGTGGCGGGCGATCGGAGTATTTCAGTGTGGGGCGATGGCAGTCCGACCCGTGAATTCATTTATTCAGATGATGCTGCGCGGGGTATTGTCATGGGGGCGCAGTTGTACAATTCATCGGACCCTGTGAATTTGGGAACAAATCGCGAAATCACTATTAAAGATTTGATTACGTTGATTTGTAAGTTGATGGAATATGACGGTGAGCTAGTCTGGGAGACAGAGAAACCCAATGGTCAGCCGCGTCGTTGTTTAGAGACCAGTCGGGCAAAGAATCGGTTTGGATTTGAAGCAGAAATTGGGTTTGAGGAAGGTCTACGTCGTACCATTGACTGGTATCGCGCTAGTGTCGCCTAGGCTGTTTCCCGGCAAAAAATGACGGTTAGACTTGGTATTGCTTCCAATTAAGTCAGGAGCAATACCAGATTAGTTTTGAGCGGGTGCCGATAAATTCAAACTCTAGATTGATCTATTTTCAGAGACGAGTGCGATTCATTACCGGATCAAGCTCACCAACGCTTCCAAAAGTAGATCATTCTGTTCCGGCGTTCCCACAGTGATTCGGAGTTTGTCATCAAGCCCAGCTTGCTTAAAATATCGCACTAAGATTCCTCGCTCTTTTAAGCCTAAGTACAAGGTTTCTGCATCTTGGGGCGCGATCGCTAAAATGAAATTTCCGTGGGATTCCAGGGTGACAAAACCTAGATTCTTGAGGTCGATCGCGAGTTTCGATCGGGAGACTTTCACTTTTTCCGCACATTCATTTTTATAGCCCTGATCGCGCATCGCAGCGGTTCCAACAGCGATCGCCACTGCATCTATGTTGTAACTGTCCTTGACTTTAAACAACCCGGCCAGAAGCGTTGGATTCGCGATTCCAAACCCTAGCCTCAATCCGGCCAAGGAATAGCCCTTTGACATTGTGCGCAATACGATTACATTGTCGAATTCCTTCACCAGCTCGATCGCCGTGTAGTCGGCAAAATCGGCATAGGCTTCATCGATCGCCAACACTCCCGATACCCGGCGGGCCAATTCACGCAATTCACTTAAAGGGACACTGTGCCCCGATGGACTGTTGGGTGATGCAATGAAGGTCACGGCTCCCTTTGCCGCGATCAGATCCTCGATCGGCAGTTTAAACTCTGCACCGTAAGGGACTTCTACAACCTCAGCGGGCTGCATTTCTGAGAGGGTTCGATACAGTACATAGGTCGGCATGGGATAGACCACTTTACGCACTTGACCTTCCGCGCAAGACCGAATCAACACATTCAATACATCATCACTCCCATTCCCCACAATCACCCAATCAGCTGGAACATCTAGCACATCGCTCACCGCACTGCAAAATTCCCGCGCAAAGGGATCCGGGTACCGTCGAAGAGATTCCCCCGCGACCGATCGGAGCGCTTCCATGGCTTGCGGAGACGGTGGGTAGGGGTTCTCATTGGTGTTGAGCTTGGTGATGGGCGTTCCGGGCTTAGGCTGTTCACCGGGAACGTATCCCTTCATCGCATCAACAGCAGGGCGAAAGTAACTCATATGGTTTGAAAAAATGGTGTTGGGTATCTATTTTACCTAAGGCACTACACATACTACAAAAATCGTAGTGCCTGAAGATTGTATGACGGTAGGATTTTTATTCTATGTAGGCGGCGGCGGGATTGAAAGAGACAGAATTTGTGGGAGCTATTTCTTCAATGGGTGCGGGTGCGGCCATTTCATTGGGCAAAAAGATCCGCGCACTGGTCGCAATCAACGCCAATCCAAAAATTAACACAACAATTAATGGCGCAATATATTGACGGAAAAATGCCATGGTGAATCCATTGATTAGGGGTTCGATCGTCTACAGACTTAGGTCCATTATCCTATGATTACGCAATTTCGGCTATGACGAGTGTGAGGTTATCGATAAAATAGTGCAGATAAAATATTCAGCCTAAAATTTGGCAATTCGGGGTCAGTATGGATAAAACGACTTGCTAGCAGAAATTCTCACAAGTAAACTTCTGTTTTGTTTTTAGGAACCTGGGATAAGCTGAAAACATAGCATAGAGCTTAAGTTTGGTTATTCATTTGGGGTTTGGAGATGACGCTTGAAGAAAGGGTCAATTGGCAACGTATTGTTTACATTGTCGAGAATTATGACTTGATGGGGGCAGATGGGGAGACCTTTGATGCGGCTCTCGCTGAGATGATTAGCCGTCACGCGATGCCGATTATTGAGCTGGCGTTTGCGGAGACGATTTTAGATGTGTGGACAGTTGTTCCCTTGCCGCGCGGGGTTTTGTTTCTGAAACATGCAAATAATATTTTGAAGGCTTGGAGCGAAAACGGGTTCTCAGGTCGTCTGACTCCCTCGGATTTTAAGCAGATTACGGGGTTGGACCCGGCTCCCATTATTCATGCGCTCCGATTGCCTACGTCTCAAGCGCCTGTTTTATGACATCTAGCATTGGTCTTTGGTAGCTCGATCGGGCCGAATCTATGTCTTCAAAATTGGGATATTTTTAGATGGTTTGAGTGGAGTGCCTGAATCCGATCGGGTTGTGACGGCTGATCCCCAGATTGGAATATTGTGATTTTCTAATAATCTAATCGCGGTACGAAGGGTTGCTCCTGTGGTGAAAATGTCGTCTAGAAGCAGGATGGGCTGGCTGGTTTTAAAGTTTGGTTCAAGAGAAAACGCTGACTCTAGATTTTTGGCTCGATCGTCAGGACCGAGTTTAGATTGTGGCTCAGTTTCACGGATTCGGACGAGGGCGTTAGGCTGATGGCGATAGCCAATTTGACGGGCAAAGCTACGGGAAATGAGTTCGGCTTGGTTATAGCCGCGCTGTTTTTCCTTGCTTTTGTGCATGGGAATGGGCAAGACAAGCAGCCGAGGAAATTTTTGATGCAGCTTGGCATTGATCCAGGACCTGGCCATTTCTGTGCCTAACCAATTACCGATCGCGGGTTGGTTCTTGTATTTGAGCTGCCGGATAATTTGACGCAGGCTGGTGTCGTAGGTTGCCCAGGCAAATAGCGGTAATGGATGGAGTATTGAGGGTGGTTCGATGAGGGGCGATCGGATTCCGGCATAAAGCTGGGTTTGGCAAAATGAACAAAATAAATCTGAGCTAGGTCGTTGGCAGCTTCGACAAGATGATTGGAGAAAAATTTGGGAGATGTGGGATAGAAAGGATTGCATAGATATGGCTGCGATCGCTGGAGAACATCAACTTGATAAGTTTGGTCAAGTATTCCCATTCTTTTGGGATTTTCAATGGGGATTAAGAAATCCTAAAGGATTTGATGAAAACAAGCAGACGATCGATTTCATGCCTGATAGCCTGCAACTTAGTTATGATGAACGATTAAGTTACTTGTAGTCTGCAATTTTTATGAAACAACGTGCCCTCTTTTTGGTAAATCGTCAGGCTCGACGAGGCACACAGAATATTGAAGTTGCGGCCCAGAAATTACGCCGATCGGGGTTTGAGTTGGTAGAGGTGCGGACGGAGAGTCCATCACAATTGTCAGAGGTTATTCGTGCCCATGAACGATCGGTTGATTTGGTGATTGTGGGGGGTGGCGATGGGACGTTGAATGCAGCGATCGGGGGGTTAGTAGATACCCAGCTTCCGTTGGGGATTTTACCGTTGGGGACGGCGAATGATTTGGCACGGACGTTAGGGATTCCGACGGCTATTGATTTAGCTTGTGAGACGATTATCGGGCGACAAATGAAGCGAATTGATTTGGGTTGGGTGAATGGCTATTACTTTTTTAATGTGGCAAGTTTTGGGCTGAGTGTGGCGATTACCGATCGGTTGACGAAGCAGACCAAACGGCGCTGGGGGGTGATGGCCTATGGGGTGGCGGCGATTCAGGCGATGTGGAAAAGTCGACCTTTTAGAGTGACCATTCGATCGGGCGATCAGGTGGAGCGGGTTAGAACCATTCAGGTGACGGTGGGGAATGGTGTGTATTATGGCGGTGGTTTGGCAGTAGCGGAGGATGCTTCGATCGCGGATGAGCGGCTAGATTTATATAGTTTGGAAATTGATCATTTTTGGCGTTGGATCAGTTTGTTGCCTGCGATGTATCGAGGTAGTCATCATCTTTCTCCTTATGTTCATGCACAGCAGGGGCAAGAGTTTTTTATTGATTGCAACCGATCGTTAGCGATCAATACGGATGGTGAAATCCAGACGAACACTCCGGCCCATTTTAAGGTAATTTCCAAGGCGATTTCGGTATTGGTCCCAGAGTGATCGAATCTTGATATTTAATTTTACTTGTGGACACCTTGGGAGGGATTTTATTTTACATGCCTGCACCTATGCTATGTTGTGTCTCCAAAAATTAAATGGTGGGTAAGATACATCTTGACACTCACGGACTAAACAGTTCCAACCAGGGAGGACTGTATTTATGTGCTTTGACAATGTAATATAGAAGTTATTAGTGCCTGAAAATGAACAATGTAGAAGAGCACGCTTTACTAGAAAAACTGCTACTCCACGATCGGGATCTCAAGCTACTGGAGTCTAAGCTATCAAACTTCAATATTTTTGAAGCAGTGGGCATGACACGGCAAGAAATTAGGCACTCCTATTTTCTTGCATTTTTACTGAATCCATCGGAATCCCATTATTTTGGAGATCTATTTCTCAAGCAGTTTTTGATCAAAATACTACAAAATCTTGATGAACCTCCTATGAGTGCGATCGGCATTGATGTTGCTAATTTAGAGGATGTGGAAGTTAAGCGAGAATATAAAAGTATTGATATTTTGATCTATTCAGAAAGTGAAAAAATCGTTGTCGCGATCGAGAACAAGGTCGATTCTGGTGAGCACAGTGATCAACTCAACCGTTATCGAAAGATCATTTCAGAAGAGTTTTCCGACTCCCGAAAATTTCTCATTTACTTGACCAAGGAAGGCGACAAACCTCAGAGTCGGAGTCCAGGCTGGCATACGGCTAGCTACGAATTAGTCTCTCAGTGCATTGACGAGCTTTGCGATAGACATGCGGCTCAGATTAATGACGAGGTTTGCAGTCTAATGACACACTACAGCAATCTAATTAAGAGGCACATTATGAGCGATTCTGAAATTGCACAACTCTGTCGCAAAATCTACAAACAACACCGTCAAGCCCTAGATCTGATCTACGAGCATCGCCCTGACTTTCAATCAGAGATTTCCGATTTTCTGCAACAACTCATCGAAAAAGATCAAATACACAATATTGTGAAGGATGACTCTGTTAAGAAAATGATTCGATTTGCTCCGAGGAAATGGGATGACTTAGCATTCCAGAAAACCTGTCAAGGATGGACGAGTAGTAGACGTACACTACTGTTCCAATTTTGGAATGTTCCAGAATATCTGGGTTTGGGCTTATACGTTGGTCCAGGTAATGAAACTATGAAGCACAAAATTTACGAAATCATAAAAGAAGTTAGGGTTCCTGGAATCAAGACAAACCCCAAAATCAAAGAAAATAATTGGAATGAAGTTTTTGCAGTGAAAATTCTTAGCAAGTCTGATTACGCAGATGGAGACTTGGAAGAAATACAAAGGAAGATTTCAGATTTCTTTCAAAAGTTTCTTGAACATGATTTACCGAAATTCGTCAATATCGACTTTAGCTAAGTAGAAAAAGTAATAGTTGATGCACAAGAAGTCAAAACGCTCCTGACCTAGTTTGATAGCGTCGGTCGTTCTTGCCCATTGCGATTGCGATCGGTCTTCTATTAGTAAATACGATCGGCCCCATCAAACTAAAGTTCACAACTTTTTTCGCTTTTTCTGTTCTACTACGACCTTTCCTTTGACTTTCGTTTGATTTGCCAAAGTCTCGATCGTCCCAAACTTCGGAGACCAGAAGCCATCTTGAGTTTCAAAGTATGCAACATCCTTACATTTTTCTCGACGATGATCCAAAATCGAACATCGCAACATCACTTTCTCTTTACCTTCTTTCACATAGCCATACCGCTCCAACAGCGCACCGCAGACCGGACAAGGATGATCTGTGAAGTTTTGCGGATCGATCGATCGACTGGCGTAGGGTAATTCGTATTTCTTTGCCGTGGGATTCCAAAACATGACGCAATCACAATCTGTACTCATACATTTAAGAAAATGCTTGGCTTTAAGTTTGATTGATTTAGATGGAATTTTACTCATCTTTTGCTGACATTTTGGACAATTGAACCGTGATAACTCATAGGTTTGTCCTGATACTTGAGTGGATGAGAAATTACGGTTTGTGGTATTGGGTGTTGCAATAACGGTTGTGCCAATTTGTTTAATTGCAGACGCGATCGCAGGTGCAAAATAGTCTCGATGCCACTGGGTTAAGTATTGCTCCCAATTTTGATTTCCATCAGCAATCCGATCGAGATCTGCTTCCATTTTTGCCGTGAATTCAGGTTGAATCAAATCGGGCAATAATTTCTCTAATGCTGAATCCAGATCTAATCCCAATGCCGTCGGTTGCAGTTTGTCTTTGAGCGATGCGACATATTCTCGTTCCCGTAATATTTTAACAGTCGGCGCATAGGTACTAGGGCGACCAATGCCTTTGCGTTCCATTAATTGCACTAATTTAGGTTCACTGTAGCGGGGTGGTGGCTGAGTTTGTTTTGCATCGGCTTGGGCGGTTTTCAGCGTTAAAGAAAGTCCGCGTTGTAACAGTGGTAATTGATTGTCTGCACTTAGATTATTCCAATATTTTGTATAGCCAGGAAACGTCACAACTTGTCCCCGCGCTTCCCAATGCGTTTCCCCAGCGCAGGTCATAATGCGGGTTTTCTGAAGTTCAACCGGGGCACAGAGAGAGGCGATCGTCCGATTCCAAATCAATTTATAGAGTTTTGCATCATCACCACTGACATTTAAATTATCGGGCGATCGATTAATGTCCGTCGGGCGAATGGCTTCGTGGGCATCTTGGGAATTGGACCGCGATCGGTGGGTGGTTGATTTGCTGGGTAAATTTTCAGGATCATGGTGTCGCAGGTATTCTCGAACGGTTTGACAAAATGACTCCGCTAATGTGACTGAATCGGTTCGCATATAGGTAATGTGTCCCGCTTCGTAGAGAGATTGAGCAACTTTCATTGTTTTGTCCGGACTGAATTTAAACCGTTGCCCTGCGGTTTGTTGCAGTGTCGAGGTCATTAAAGGCGGGGGCGGCGATTGTTGTGTCTTTTTGCCTTCGACGGAGAACACTTCGTGGGGCTGGGCTTGGGCAATGGCGACAATTCGATCGGCTTCGGCTTGACTGGTAATTTTGTCCGATTCAGGCGATTTGGGATCGTCGGGTGCGTCGTCATGGTCTTTAGGGTGAACGGCTTTGGGTTTGCCTGCCGATCGGTAGAATGCTTTGAATCCTTCTTGATATTCAACCCAAACGCTCCAATAGTTTTGAGGTTTGAAGGCTAATATTTCTCGTTCTCTCAAACACAACAAATGTAAGGTTGCACTTTGCACCCGACCCATGGACTTTGCCCCGTTGTTGAGTTTCCATACAACATGTTTGCTTCCTTTGTAGCCCACAAGTTTATCTAAACAATCTCTTGCACGTCCAGCCGCAATCAATGATTGATCTAATTTACGGGGATGGGCGATCGCAGCTTTGACCGATTCGGCGGTAATTTCGCGGTACGTTACCCGATCGGGATTTTTTAGTTTTAAAGCTTGTTGTAAATGCCAACCGATCATTTCACCTTCTCGATCGGGATCTGTTGCGATGTATACCCGATCGGCTTGTTTTACGGCTTGACGAAGTTCAGCTAATACGGCTTGTCCCCGCGCACCCCGTGGTTCATACCGACAA
>JAYVUU010000147.1:0-12153 GCA_043787635.1 Synechococcales cyanobacterium
AACTGAGATAGGATGGAGAAGGGGACTAAAGTCCCGCGTGTTGCTTACATCCCAGCTCTAAAGAGGCAGGGTTTTCCGCTTTCCGAGTTTTCTCTATAAATCGAGGTGAGCGATCGGTTTTATTGCAAGATTTTCCAAAGCAACGATCGGATAGATTGAGTTATGAGTATTTTCAACCCGATTTACACCTACATAACCAGTCATCCAGACCAGTTTTTTCTGGCACTCCGGGAGCATCTGCTACTCGTTGGAGAACCGCTTGCTATTGGTCTCGGGGTGGGTATTCCCTTGGGTTTGCTTAGTGCCCGATCGCGTCTCGCGTCACTTCTAGTCATCAACAGTTTTAATGCCCTGCGAGTGATTCCCAGTCTGGCCGTCCTGTTTGTGATGATTCCCTATCTAGGACTGAGTTTTCAGTCAGCAGTCGTCGCTCTAACCTTTCTGGCAATGCCACCGATTTTAATTAGTACCGATGTGGCCTTTCGCAGCCTTGCCCCCGCGACGATCGAGGCTGCGTTTGGGATGGGCATGTCTCAGCGTCAGGTGCTGTGGCAGATAGAGATTCCCCTGGCTTTGCCTCAAATTGTGGCTGGCATTAAGACTGCGACGGTGGAAGTCATCGCCAGTGCATCCCTGGCTGCTTTTATTGGCGCGGGAGGGTTGGGTTCCTTTATTGTTCTGGGGTTTTCTCTGTACGACCAGACTATTTTATTAGTAGGAGCCATTCCGATCGCAGTACTGGCACTCCTAGCTGAAGTCAGCCTCAGTTTGGCTCAACGATCCTTAACGCCCCGACGTTAAAAATAGCCGTTTCCCGTTTACGCCAATTCGGTTCCCCGCACGGGACACCCACTCCAAAATAAGCAATCCACCATTGATAGCAAACGCTAGGAGAGACACCGCGATCGTCCCTGCCCAAATCTTGTCATAGCGACCCGCTTGAGCAATCCCCTCAAACAGCAGCACCCCCAGCCCCCCGGCTCCAAACTTTGCCCCGATCGTGGCGATCGCAATTTCGACAATGGCTGCTAGCCTCAACCCAGCGAGAAACGTAGGCATCACTAAGGGGAGCTGCACTTGCCACCACCGCTGCCAACCATTCATCCCCATCCCTCGGGCTGCGTCTAGAATTGCAGGGTCTATTTGCCCCAGCCCGACGGTAATATTGCGGACTAAAATCACTTGGGCATAGAGCACCATCGCCGCAATCACCGCATTAGCATTCAGACCGAGGAGAGGCACCAGCAAAATAATCAGCGCCAGACTGGGCACGGTATACAGAACACCCAACACCCCTAGCACCGGGAGCTGTAACCAGCGGTAATGGGTGATGAGGAGGGCGAGGGGGCAAGCGATCGTAATGGCAATCAGCAGCGCCCACCCCGTCATTTGCAAGTGTTGAAGCAGCAATGCCCCGACAATATCAGGATGTTTCAGGATGAAGGTCATGGGGTGGCTCTGGGTCGGAAGGCGGAATTGCGTATCTGTTCTAGGGATAACACACCAACTATTGTCCCCGCTGCTAAGACCGTCAGTTGCGTTTCTCCGGTTTGCAACAGCAGCGAGAGCGCCTGCCGGAGATTATCCTGATGGCTGATTGTGGCCCGATCGATCGCCCGATGGTGAGGGGACGGAGTGGTCATCACCGTTTCTACCCGCAGTAAACTGAGTTGACGCAGAATGTCATCAGCGCTGACTAGATCTCGCACAAACTCATTGGCTGGATGGCTCAAGATTTGTGCGGGGGTGCCCGCTTGGACAATGCAGCCATTTTGCATAATGATCATCCGATCGGCTAATCGCAGCGCCTCTTCAATGTCGTGGGAGACAAACAAAATCGTTTTGCTGAGCTGTCGTTGCAATCGCAGAATTTCGGTTTGGAGATTACTGCGAGTAATTGCATCCAACGCCCCAAACGGCTCATCCATAAGCATCACTTGAGGATTACCTGCCAACGCCCGCGCCAAACCCACCCGTTGTTGCTGTCCTCCAGAGAGTTGCAGGGGATAACGATCGCGATATTCGGCGACGGGCAATTCCACTAGGGTCAGTAACTCCTCTACTTGCTGCTGCGTTTTTTTCCGCGACCAACCCAGCAGGTTAGGCACAACGGCGATATTTTGGGCGACGGTCATGTGAGGAAACAGACCAGATTGCTGAATCACATAGCCGATCTGTTTTCGCAGGTGTGTAACTTCAATCTGGCTAATGTCGATATTATCTAAGTAAATTTTGCCGCTCGTCGGCTCATACAGGCGATTCACCATTTTCAAAAGCGTTGTTTTACCACAGCCCGATGGTCCTAAGATTACTAATATTTGCCCTGGCTCAACCGTACAACTGCACCGATCGACCGCTGGACGAAGTGCGCCGGGAAACTGTAGCGAAACTTGCTCAAACCGGATTGCACTCATGCTGTTTTCTGGACATGGGATGGAAGTAGGGCCTATAGAACCCATTTGATATCTTAGTGTATCCTAGGTAAAAACTCGTAATAAGCAAGTAACGCTTCTCCTGCTGAATGTGGCAACATCAATTAATGACTCGTAAATTCCACCGGAAAGTCAATTAGAGAAAATTAAACAATTATTTAACTCAATCGATCGCCTTTTGAGCTGCATACCGTTCTTTGAATTTTCGTTGTTGCACAGCATGATCGACGATCGGTTTTACATATCCAATCCGATCGCGCAGTGATTTATCAATGTCTCCACTCAGCAAGGCTTTGGTGTCAACAGACTTTAACTCCGGCACCCACTGACGGATATAGTCGCCGTCTTTGTCAAATTTTTGTGCCTGGGTTGACGGGTTAAAAATACGCAATGGTTTTGGGTCCATGCCACTGGACGCGCTCCATTGCCAGCCACCATTGTTTGCCGATAGGTCGCCATCGACCAGATGCTGCATAAAATATTTCTCACCCGATCGCCAATCTAAAATCAAATCTTTGGTCAAAAAACTTGCCACAATCATTCGACATCGGTTATGCATCCATCCCGTTTCATTGAGTTGCCGCATGGCTGCATCAATAATCGGATAACCCGTTTTGCCCGTACACCACGCTTCAAATGCCCGATCGTTCTGGTCCCAAGGAAATTGTTTAAAGTGTTTGCGGTAGGGTCCATCGGCGAGAACTGGGAAATGAAACATCACTTGTTGATAGAATTCGCGCCATGCTAGTTCTTGTTGCCAAGTGCGCACGCCTATTTTGGCTTCATCACTTTGCGCCACATCCATCGCGTCGCGCGTGGCTTTCCAAATCGTCCGAATGCCGATCGCGCCAAGTTTTAAGGCAGGGCTTAAGGTAGAGGTGCCAGGAATAGCGGGAAAATTACGATCGTCGTCATAAGCTTCGATTTGTTTGGCGGCAAACTGATCTAAACAATTCTGTGCCGCAATTTCACCGGGTTCTAGAATCTGTTCCGAATCCCAAATGAATCCCAATTCTTTGAGTTTAGGAATCCTAGTTGCACCGTTAGAATTTGCTATTGATTCCAGTTCTGGCGTTAGTCCGATCGCGCCTTCTAAGGTTGGGTACGGCGTTTTCTTTTCTTTAGTAATCCAATTTTTCCAGAATGGTCCGTATACCGTGTAAGGCTCACCTTTCGCCTTCGATACAATGTCCGTTGGCGTATGCAAAAGCTGATCCCAAAATGTTTCGACTTCTATTCCCAATTCATGCAGTCTAGCAATCATTGCATTATCGCGTTTTTGGGCGTAGGGTTCCACATCCCAATTCCAAAAGACACGGGCAGCACCGATCGCCTTTGCGAACTTTGGAATAATCTCTAGGGGGTTATCTTGAACCATTAAAAGCTGACTCCCTGCTGCGGTGTAACGATCGCGTAGGGTCGTCAAACATCCTAATAAATAATCAACCCGGACATCGGCCATGGTGTCAGATTTCAAGATTGCTGGATCTAGACAAAAAATGCCGACGACATTCGCACTACGATTGCGAGCCATGGCTAACCCAATGTTATCTGAAATCCGCAAATCTCGACGATGCCAAAACAATATTAAGTCAGCCATATAAAATGCGGACGCTCAAGTCTAGATTCACTTCAAGATTCTACTATAAATTATCTGAATGTCAGGAATTAGACAGTAGATTTTGTAGTCTCTGGATTGGATTGAAATTCACAGAGAATTGATAGGCTTTTATATTTTCTGAACTTATTATGGTATGAATAGGGATGAGTTGGACTACAGAATTTGAATAAGTAATACATTCAAACTGGGCAATCTGATCGGGTGACCAGTGTGTCTCTTGGATGGGTATATCTTGGGATTGGAGCAGGGAGATTAGAGCCGATCGTTGAATGCCAGGAAGAATAGTTGCGCTGTTTTCTGCGCTATTCAATGGCGGAGTATACCAAGTGCCCTTAGCATATCCCCAAAGGTTGCCTGTGGTGGTTTCAAGCCAATGACCATTACGATCGGT
Source organism: Synechococcales cyanobacterium (assembly GCA_043787635.1). GTDB lineage: Bacteria > Cyanobacteriota > Cyanobacteriia > Leptolyngbyales > Leptolyngbyaceae > JAAFJU01. The sequence continues at coordinate 4,445 of JAYVUU010000147.1, forward strand.
GAATATAGCTTCGGCGCAGTTTTGAAGGCGGGCATCTTGGAGCGCTAGCCAAGGTTCGAGATAGTTTCCGGTTTTCAAATGGGGAAGCGATCGGGTTTGGTTTGGTGATAATAATAGAACCGAAATGCCATGAGTTTGACGATCGTGTAAGTCTGATGGGAGCGATCGACCTGTAATGAGGTGGCGACCATCGGGGAAAAGGGTGATGCGAAGGATTTCGTAGTATGTACTGAGGTAGGTTGCACCTTCGGTTAATTGTGTCCAATTTGGCTCGACGAAGTAGGGGAGAGCTTGGTGAAGTCGTTGTAAATGGTGGGACCAGCGAGTGCGGGAATCTGTAAGGGTTTGATTGTATATGCGTAGAGTTGTAAAATGGGTTGCGCCATAGAGGAGGGCTGGATCGGTGATGGATATTGGAATCCGATCGCCTGTTTCGGGATTACCGTTGTACCAAAATCCGGGATTTGATTCAGTCATTATTTAAGAACTGCTGAGAGTAGAATGATAATAATAGAAAAGTATTGTTTTTGGAGTTTTTGAATGGTTGCTTTTGATATTGAAACGGCTGTTCGCGATCGATATGCGGAGGGTGCAAGGGCTGCGCAACCTGCATTGTGTTGTCCGACGGATGGATATGATGGGCAGTATTTGACGATTTTACCGCAGGAAATTGTTGAGAAGGACTATGGCTGCGGGGATCCGACACGATTTGTGAATGAGGGTGAGGTGGTGGTGGACTTGGGTTCTGGTGCTGGGAAAAATTGTTACATCATTGCCCAGAAGGTAGGGGAATTGGGTCGAGTGATTGGCGTGGATATGAATGATGCGATGCTGGATTTGTCGAGGAGTTATATTGATGAGATTGCGGTCAAGATTGGCTATCACAATACTAAATTTGTAAGAGCGAAGATTCAGGATTTGGCGTTGGATCTTGATGCCTTGAATGAATGGATTGTTAAGAATCCAATTACGACTGTTCAACAAATGATGGAGTTAGAAGCGGAGTGCGATCGGTTACGGCGAGAAACCCCGCTGATTGCGACGGGTACGGTGGATGTGGTGGTGTCTAACTGTGTGTTGAATCTGGTCAAGCCCGAAGATAAGCAACAGCTTTTTGCGGAAATTTTTCGAGTATTAAAGCGCGGCGGGCGGGCGGTGATTTCGGATATTGTTTGCGATGAGTTGCCGACGCAGGCGATTATGGATGACCCGGACCTGTGGAGTGGTTGTATCTCAGGGGCATTTTTAGAAACTGAATTCTTAGAAATGTTTGAGAATGCTGGATTTCATGGAGTTGAAATTTTGGTGAGACAGGAAGAACCTTGGCAGGTAATTGATGGTGTGGAGTTTCGATCGTTGACTGTACGAGCATACAAAGGTAAGCGGGGAGAGTGTTTAGAGCATCATCAGGCGGTAATTTATAAGGGTCCGTGGAAATCGGTGCAGGATGATGATGGCCATACCTTGGTGCGCGGCGCGAGAATGGCAGTCTGTGCAAAAACATTTGGTTTGTATACTGACCCCAATGGTCCTTATGCGGATGCGGTGATTGGAATTGAGCCGTATGCGATCGTACCGAATGATGAAGCGAATGTGTTTAGTTGTAGTTTCGATAGTTTTCGAGATGCACGGCAAACAAAGGGTCTAGATTACCGAGTGACGATCGCCCCTGAGGCTTGTTGTTAATAATGAATCGATTAATTGTAATGACAAAGTACCCAGAGCCAGGAAAAGCAAAGACCCGCTTAATTCCCGCTCTGGGGGTGGGTGGGGCGGTGAGACTTCATCGTAGACTAGGAATCCATACAGCAAAGACCGTCAGATCATTCAATCCTGAGGTCCATTATTCTGGCGGAGATCTAGATTTAATGCACAGTTGGCTAGGTGATTTTAAGTATGTTGCTCAAAGCGAGGGTGATTTAGGCGATCGCATGAAACAGGCATTTCAATCAGGATTTGATCAGGGATGCGATCGGATTGTAATGATTGGGACAGATTGTCCGGCGATCAATGCCTCATCGATCGATCAAGCTTTTTCAGTCTTGAATAAAATAGATGTTGTGTTTGGTCCAGCCGTGGATGGTGGGTACTATTTAATTGGTTTACGACAACAGACTTTAGAATTGTTCTCGAATATTACCTGGAGTACGGCTTCAGTGTTACAGGATTCATTGGCTATCGTGAAGGGTTTGAATTTGAGCTATGAATTACTAGAGATCTTGCCCGACATCGATCGGCCTGAGGATTTGCAGTATTTAAATGCTGATGTTGAGGTGATAGAGTAGTGATTTCTATTATAATTCCGACATTGAATGAATCTAATTATTTAGCGGATACCTTACAGTCTATTTTTGATGCTGTTAGCAATCCTGTCGAGATTATCGTAGTTGATGGCGGCAGTGTTGATAATACGGTTGAAATCGCTATAAAATCTGGGGTTCAGGTGGTGTCGTGCGGAAATGGTCGATCGTATCAAATGAACGCTGGCGCGGCAGTTGCGACAGGGGATGTTCTAATGTTTTTGCATGGAGATACACGGGTGCCGATCGGATTCGATCGATGGGTCGAGGCGTGGATTAATCTCTCGAAATTACTAAGAAAGGAACACTCGATCGCCGGAGCCTTCAATTTAAAAATAAATGGCAATCGATCGGGTTTGAGATGGGTTGAATGGGGCGTGAAGGTACGATCGAAGTTTTTTAATTTACCCTATGGCGACCAAGCTCTGTTTTTAAAGGCGAGTACATTTCATGAATTGGGAGGATTTCCTGAATTGCCAATTATGGAAGATTTTGTATTTGTCCGATCGCTTTTAAAGCATGGAAAAATCGTCATTGTTCCAGCAGCCGTCATCACATCCGCAAGACGCTGGGAACAGCAAGGTATTTTTAAAACAACAATCATTAATCAAACTATGATTTTGGGTTACTCCTTGGGCATCTCGCCAAATCGCCTAAAACAGTGGTACCGATCGACTCGATAGACTACCCCTAGACTAGCTCAGTAGACTAAGGCAATGCATTGAACCGCGCAATTCAAAAATCTCGCGTTACACTCAGAAGTGGTTGATTAGATACGACTTATCGTGAATTTAACAGGAGATGACGGCAACATGGGCGCAAGAAATGAGAGTCTCTATGGACGGTTTTTAGCTCCTGTAGTGGAAAACTTTTTAATTAATAAAGAAAGTTTACGCCAGCTCGATCATCAAATTGATTGGGAAGCCAACCTCAATCGTCTAACCAACCCACAAGTTGTCTATCCCCAATACTACGAACAATCGGCGTTTCATGGCATCGAAAAAGGCTATCTGTGTAAAGAAGCGGCTCTATCCTACGACCCTATTACTCAGTACGCCCTACCCCCTAATGAAACTTGGGTTCGTCAAGGTCTAATTGACTCAATTCAAGGATTCCCTGAACGAATTCTAGACCTAGGGTGTGGAACTGGAACACTGACAATACTGTTAAAAAAGGCATTTCTAGGGGCTGAAGTTGTTGGTTTAGACTTATCACCCTATATGCTAACAATGGCAGAATTAAAAGCCGAAACTGAATGCTGTAACATTCAATGGAGACATGCAAAAGCAGAAGCCACAGGATTACAAAGCGCCTCATTTGATTTGATCACAATCGGGTTAATGTTTCATGAAATGCCGCCGGGAATTGCTGAATCTGTATTAGCTGAAGCCTACCGACTATTGCGAGTCGGCGGCGAAGTATTAATTTTAGATGGCAATCAGAAAGTCTTGCGACAGGCTCCACTGTTGGCTGATATTTTTGAAGAACCATTCATTCGGGACTATGCCCAATGTAGTCTAGACGCATGGCTAGGTGCAGCCGGATTTGGAGCTGTGCAAAGCTTGGATCATTGGCTAATTCATCAAATCACTCGCGGGGTCAAAGGAGTCCGATCGAAAAATCCTGAAGAGCCTCTATTTGCAGATATCGAAGCTCTCGAAGAACCCTGTATGGGCTGATAGGTCAGCGTGGTAAGCTCATTTTCAGGAATGAACCCGATGAAACTATCATGCTCAAAGCCGTACTTTTTAATTTTAATGGGGTCATTATCAATGATGAATGGCTGCACGAGAAGCTTTTAATCGAAGTTCTTTTAGAGGAAAATCTTCGCATCACCCCAGAGGAAATTCGCCAGCTCCCCTCCGCACTAACCGATCGTCTTACCCTCACCGATGCCTGCAATCTACGAGGACGCATTTTCACGGCTGCCGCCCTTGACGGCATGATTTATCGCAAAGGTTTGGCCTATGAACGCGAAATCAACCAAATAGAATCACTACCTATCTATGATGGAATCATTGAATCCATCCAAACCCTGCGAAATGCAGGATGCAAATTAGCGATCGTGAGTAGCGCATTACGATCGGAGATTACCCTAATCTTAGATCGATCGGACTTAGGGAATGCCTTTGATTTCATAGTGGCCGCCGATGATGTCGTCGCCAGCAAACCCGAACCCGACGGTTATCTGTTGGGCATCAAAACAATGCAAGACCTGTTTCCGGAATTAGACTTAACCCTGGAAAATTTTCTCGCGATCGAAGACTCATTCCCGGGCATTCAAGCCGCAAAAGCCGCCAGAATTGCCGTAGTTGGGGTAGCTCATCGCTATCCATTTCACATGATGCAGCGAACAGCAAGTTGGGCTGTCGATTCATTGGCGGACTTGGAATGGTCTCGGTTAATTCCATCGCTGACAGAAGTCATAGAATCAGAAGAAGAAAAAGAACTGATTGCGCCCGTTGAACAGAACATCCGGTAATCTGGAGTCTTAGCCGAGAAATGTGGGCATCCTAGTGGGGATGCCTTCTGCCCTGAATATCTAGCCCCATGTCTACTCAACATATTCCCTTCGACACCCTGCAAAGAATTCGTCAGTATCTTAAGACTCTTTTAGTACTGCCAGAGTCTGAAAACCGTCCCCTCACTGTAGCCTTAGCGGATCCAACACTAATAGCCGAACCAAACTCATTAGCCGGGTTAGGCGATTTATTTCGGATCGGCGGAGGAATGGATAAAGGAGTCCCCAAGCCCAATAATCTCGGAGACTGGTACATCAGCGTGATGGATCCTGGTGTTGCATTTATGAAACTACCAGGATTGCAACTACGATCGGGCTATCGCCTGGCCACGTATCTTTACCGTCAAGGGGAAGAAGGGGTGGGTAAAACGTGGGCTATTCCAGAAGCTATGAACACCACAGCCAATCTAGAAAAAGCGCTATCTGCTGCCGGAACTGAAAAGGAGCCGCCAAAACCATTAGGCTGCTTAGAGGATATTAGTTTGGCGATCGAAGGGGATAACAGTCCAAGTTCCTATGTGTACGCTTCACTACTACGCCGTGAATTGCAAGAGTTTGGGGCGCTCGGCAAACGAGGAGTTTGGAGCAAACAGGTGTTGATTAATAGCGCTCCACAGCAAATTCAATGGCAGTGGCGTATAGATGTGAAAGATTTAGCTCCCAAAGTTAGAATTTTGCAGGACGATCGGGTCATCGTGGAATTCTTTACTTGCCAACTTGCGCCGTCGATCGTAATTTTTCAACACTTAGATCAATACACCCTAGGAGACAAGGCAGGAGGATATTTACCCAAAAGCATTGCTCGTCCGGTTGCGATCGGATCACGAAAGCGAAGTATATAGGTTCTAAATAGCTTCTAACTAATTTCTTGAGCATCGCCCATTGCCCTCCAGCTTAAATCACGACCCGTCTCAGTATGCGTAAGCGTGAGACTAAGGTATCGATCGGGTAAATATGGCAACCGATCGCACCATTCGATCGCCATAATCCCCAGCGGCGCTTCCGTTCCATCCCAATAGCCTTCAAGATAGAGTTCTGCAACTTCGGGCGGTGTGAGACGGTAAAGATCCAGATGGTAAAGCGGGACTCGGCCATCATGATATTCATTCAACAGGGTAAATGTAGGACTTTCGAGGGTTTCGACAATCCCCAACCCGACCCCAATGCCCTGAACAAGACTTGTTTTTCCGGTCCCTAAATCTCCTGTCAGAAGCAAAACAGTGCCGGGGGTTAGTTTTTTTCCCAATCGGACACCAAGATCATGGGTCGCTTGGAGATCGGGTAGATGAAGAGTATTCATGACTTCTGTTCAACTTTCATCGCAGCGTACCAGCCCAACAACACCTTCGCCAGCCGATCGGGGTTATGACGCACAAATCCTGCACTATCTTCTTCCATCACATCAGCCCGAATAATCCGTCTGCCCAAGCTTGTCACCCGATCGGTATCGAGAACGACAGGAACTGCCCCCTCTTTTGCATAGTTCTCAATCGACGACTTCGAGGGTGAGCGACGCTGAACTAACACCGCATCAAACAACGGAAAACCACAAATTTTATCGATCGCCTCAATATGGTCCGCAACACTGTAACCGTCAGTTTCGCCCGGTTGGGTCATCACATTAGAGACATACACACAGGGGACTTGGGTCGCGGCGATCGCCTCACGGATTTCAGGAACTAGCAAATTAGGGACAATGCTGGTGTAGAGACTGCCCGGTCCGATGATAATGAAGTCTGCATTACGAATAGCTTGGATGGCCTTGGGCAATGCGGGGGGATTCGCTGGAGTACAACCAATTTTGACAATCTTGCCTCGCGCCTCAGGAATTTGGGATTCTCCTTCAATCCGGCGACCGTCTTCGAGTTCAGCCCAAAGCCGCACGTCGCTGAGAGTGGCTGGAAACACTTCACCTTTAATCGCCAGCACTTTAGAACTCGCCTCCACTGCCCGCTCTAAATCTCCACTCACCTCACTGAGCGCCGTCAAAAAAAGATTACCAAAGCTATGACCAACCAATCCATCTCCAGCCTGAAACCGATATTGGAACAACTCAGTAATCAGTTTTTCTTCATCCGCCAACGCCGCCAAACAGTTGCGAATGTCACCGGGCGGCAACACTCCAATTTCTCGCCGCAGTCGCCCAGACGATCCCCCATCATCGGCTACAGTCACGATCGCGACCAAATTTGTACTGAGCAGTTTCAATCCACGCAGCAACGTACTTAGACCCGTTCCGCCACCAATTACAACAATCCTTGGGCCGCGATTCAAGCGACGATGATCCCAAATCATATCGACTAGGCGTTGGTCATGGTCTGGAATTAATACTTCAGTAATGGAATTAAATGTGCGATTCTGCCCCAGCCAAACCAACGCCATACCTGTCAAAATTACGATCGGACCGCTGACGTAGTTCGGCACCGTGCGAGCAACATATTCCAGAAGATCACTAGAAAGCTGAGTTAGGTAGAAAATCGGCGTAAGCTTCACCCAAATCGCAAAGCCCAAAGAAACCATTAACACCCCACCCGCACTCATCAACATCCATCGTTTCATGGACATTCCAGGAGTCATCCATTTCATCCATTTCCCAACGCCATCTGGAAGCATCATCATCCAGTGAGGAGATGCTTCTTGGCGCGATCGGAAGCGACGAACCGATCGAAACCGACGAGCAGAGCGAACGACTTGTTTAAAGGAGCGATGGGCTGTCATGCTTTTGGTTAACCAGTTGACATCCTCCCCGCTCTAAAGAGACGAGGATTCCTAAGAACTTTTACGTCGCTTCTTAGTCTTTACAGCATCACTGCTGTTACTTCCTGCTTCAACGCACCCGCCTAGAGTATTAGATACTTTTGGTCTTACAGTTGCTCCACAGGCTAACA
>JAYVUU010000148.1:0-12631 GCA_043787635.1 Synechococcales cyanobacterium
TCTCGCGCCTATGCTTTTAAATATAGTGAAGGATTTAATGAAAACACCGACCTTGACGGTTTAGCTGCGGCCAATCTAGCAGCAGGATTGACAGGTACCTTTGTCGTCAATGGTAGCCCAACAAAAACTGAAATTGTCGATACCGCAGGCGGGCGCAGCCAAGTTGCTCAATTATCCACAGCGGCTGTCGTGCTGGTTGTTATCTTATTTTTGACTCAGCCCATTAGCTACTTACCCAACCCAGTTTTGGCCGCGATCGTGTTTTCGATCGGATTGAGATTGGTAGACATTAAAGGACTGCAAGGGATCTTTAGAACCCATCGCGAAGAATTCTATTTAGCGATCGCTACGGCGATAACCGTGGTGTTTGTCGGTGTAAAAGAAGGGATTATTCTGGCAGTGATACTGTCCCTGATTTTACATGTCCGTCACAGCTACCGACCCCATTCGGCGATCGTCATCCCCGATGAAAATAGGCTGTGGCAAACGATTCCTGTCCAGATGGGCAGTGTCTCGGAACCGGGTTTAATTATTTACCGATTTAGCCATGGCTTATTCTATGCGAATGCCAATTTCTTTTCGGAGGAGATTGAGGGCCTCGTCAAAAGTTCCAACTCACCTGTGCGATGGTTAATTCTAGAAGCCAGGGCGATGACTGATATTGACTACTCGGCCTCTCTGACAATCCGAGACGTTGCTAAAGAGCTAGCGGCTCAGAATGTAACGTTTGTAATTTCTGGCTTGCCACCGCAAACCTGTAGACAATTCGATCGCGATGGACTGACCGACTTAATCGGTCCCGGTCGATTTTTCAACCATTTAGAGGCAGCATTGGCGATCTTTCATAATGAACATTTTGGAGAGAAGTAGGGACAGTGCGGCGGGCGAAAATGTGCACAGTGCTTTTTTCATACTCTGTGGCAACACGGTTGAACCCTAAGTCTGATGCTCGTTTTAGAGATCCCGTGACCAACAAAATCGTGGATATTTCCAATACGATCGGTCTGTAATTGCACAAATATCTAAAAAATCTTTGCGACCCGTGATTCTTTTGGCAAAATGAATCACGGGCGATCGCGTCTTTTTGCCTTAAACGATGGCATAAACTGATACGGCTTGCTGTAGCGGGTCTTGTTTCAAGTCAGCGTAAGTGTGGCACATCAACAACGTTTCCTATTTGGGTAGGGGTATTTCGGTAAAATCATGCAAAATAAACAGCGTTCTCCCCGGCAATTTGGATGGGTTTGTGCCTTGGTTGCATCTGCCACCCCGCTGACTACATCCTTGAGTGCCTTGAGTACTATGACCATCGTTCAGTCGATCGCCGTACAACGTGCGATCGCGTCCACCGATATGAGAGTTGAGAAAGGCACAAACGTTCGGATTCATAGCAGCAATAGCATGGTCTCGATGAATAGTGCTCTAAAAAATAAATTTGCGACTCAGTTCCCCGGATCTACAGTGGAAGTGTCTCAGGTGAATGCCGCGAAGGCGCTAGAAAACGTGCTGGCAGGACGGGCAGACTTGGCGGCGATCGGACGACCCTTGACGGATCAAGAAAAGGCGCAGGGCTTAGTAGCCTCGATGATTGGTCGAGACAAAATTGCAATAGTGGTAAATCCTGATAATCCGTTTACCAAGGACTTAACCATTCCAAAGTTTGCGCAGATATTCCGAGGCGACCTAACCGATTGGTCACAATTGGGCGGCCCAAAAGGTGAAATTACCTTTGTCGATCGCGTCAGTAGCGATACCCGTCAAGCCTTAGCGGGCTATCCAGCATTTAAAAATGCGCCCCTAGAATCAGGTAAGAACTCCGTCAAGCTCCAAGATTCCAGCATGAAAGCGCTGATTGCCAGTCTTAAGGGTTCTGCGGTGAGCTTTATCCCCGCAAATCAAGCCAGAACACAAGACAAGCTGCGAATGCTGACCATGGATGGCGTATTGCCAACGAGTCCCCTGTATCCCTTCTCCCAGCCTTTGTATTACGTTTATAAAGCCAGTGCTAATAGTTCGATGAGCAGCCCAGTGAAGGCGTTTCTGGGTTTCTTGGGGACTGAAAGCGGAAAAAGTACCATTCGTCAATCGGGCATTGCTCAAGTGCAAAATCCTGGTTCTGAGAAGGCCACGATCGTAGGCGGTGAGAAAGCGGCAAAAATGGAAGCAGGCGGCGGTAAAGTTTCCGGCACAGGATCTGAAGTCCGTCCAGCGGCGGGCGAACCTTCGGGGCTAGCGAATAAATCAGCGAATACGCCTAGTGTCGGAGCAGATAAACCCGTAGATGCCAACAGCCCCGTAGCGGCTGAGAGTGACGGAAATCTGTTTGGGTTGCCCTTCCCCGGCTGGCTCAAGTGGCTACTTCCCCTGGGTTTACTTGGCACTGGATTACTGCTGCTACTATTGCCCAACAATCGTGACAATGCAAACGCCACAGCCAGTGACCCCGATCGCAATGAGTCTGGATTTGGTAATCCGCAGTCTCAGGCCGTCGATGGGGCAACAACTGCCGCAAGCAATAGAACTGAAATCTTGGGCAACACTCCAGAGAACTGGAGCCAAACCGATGGTGCGCCCTACATTCGCGACGAGACCGATTTAAATTTAGGCGATCAAACGGATGCAGCGGACCATGCCACCGATAGTACAACCCGAATTTTAGGTAATGTCGGTGGGGTTGGCGGGGCGGTTGCAGGTGCGGGCATCGGGATGGCGACTTGGGAATTTCTGAAGGGAAATGGGAAAGATGGGGAAGACGCACCCCAGGAAATACCAAATGGGAGTCCAACCCAGTTGCCTGAAATTCAATCCAATCTGGATGCGCCCAACATTACCGTTCCGCCTGTGGATGGGCCTGGAGATTTCTCTCTAGATCAGAATTGGTCCTTTGATGACAGCACGGTGACGGGTGCCGCGATCGGCAGTATGGCAAGTGCGACTCAAACCCAACTAGTGGGCGATCGGTCTAGCGTGGTCATTGCACCCCAAAATGCCCGTGAAGCCGTTGTCCGTTGGCAACTGACGGAAGCGCAAAAGCGTGATGCAAAACAACAGGGCGGTACAGATTTTGCATTGCGTCTCTATGATGTGACGGGCATTAATCCAGAAAGCGAAATACTGGAAAACTTCTATCAGTACGATTGCAATGAGCTAACTCAAGAGTTGCGAATTGAAGTTCCGGTTCCAGCTAGGGATTACGTTGTGGAGGTGGGCTATGTCGATCGCGCTAGTGAATGGTATGGCATTACCCGATCGCATTCTGTCCATATTCCATCGGTCTAATTGAATTCATGGGTTGAAACAGTCCCGGAGAGTGTTGCGTCTTCGGGACTGCTTTATCAATATTATTTGATAGAAATTTGTTTTTGTTCTCCTGAACCTAAACCCATATCAAGTACGATCGTCGTCATGGACCTTCCCCTGATCTACCATCCCAATTACACCGTTCCACTCCCATCGACCCATCGTTTTCCGATGGTGAAATTTCGGATGTTGCACGATCGGTTGCTCAAGGACGGCGTTGCAAAACCAGACCAGTTTCACAGACCCGATCGTGCCCCACAGAGTTGGATCGAATCGGTTCATGATCCCGCCTATGTCAACGCCTACTGTACCGGAACCTTGGACGATAAAGCCTTTCGACGAATTGGCCTACCTTGGAGCCTCGATCTAGTCGATCGAACCTGCATTGCAGTGGGTGGAACGGTCCTCACGGCTCAAATCGCGCTTCAGACGGGTCTCGCTTGCAACACCGCCGGAGGAACACATCATGCATTTCCCAGTTATGGATCTGGCTTTTGCATCTTTAATGATCTAGCGATCGCCCCGCGCATCATTCAGCAACAAGGGTTAGCTAAAAGAATTTTGATTATTGACCTTGATGTCCATCAAGGGGATGCCACCGCATTTATCTTTCAAGACGATCCCTCGGTGTTTACCTTTTCCATGCACTGCGATGTAAATTTTCCCGCTACAAAGCAAAAAAGCGATCTCGATGTGCCGCTGATGGAAGGGTTAGATGATGATGGATACCTGCAAACCCTCGATCGGTACTTACCCGACTTACTCAGTGCATTCAAACCTGATTTAGTGCTTTATGATGCTGGTGTGGACCCGCACCATGGCGATCGGCTAGGGAAACTGGCGCTCACAGACAGCGGGTTGTTTCGTCGCGATATGCAAGTGATTTCGACCTGTTTAGCCGGACGATATCCGATCGCCTGTGTGATTGGGGGTGGATATTGCGAAGACTTTGACGCACTGGTCTATCGACACTCGTTACTTCACCGAGCCGCCACCGCCGCCTACCATCACTATCGACTCTAAGTTTCATCCGTTGAGACTCCTAGATCTTGATAGCTTCCCCCATCTCAGGTGACTCAAACTTATACCCAACGCCGCGCACCGTTTGAATCAATGCGGGTTGGCTAATGTCGATTTCAATCTTTTTACGAATTTGACCAATGTGGACATCCACAACCCGTTGATCCCCCACGTACTCGTAGTCCCACACATGATGAATCAGGTCCGATCGTTTCCAAACTCGACCCGGATTGCTTGCAAGGAAGTGCAACAAATCAAACTCCAACGCGGTTAATAGCACCAAGTCTTCATTTAATTTCACCTCACGACGCACCGGATCAATAAGCAAGTTACTAAAGGTAAGACATTGCTGCTGAGGCGTTGTGAGCGTTCGTTGGCGTTTCAGAACCGCTCCAATCCGTGCGCCCAGTTCCACCAGGCTAAACGGTTTAGTAATGTAATCATCAGCCCCTTGACTGAATGCTCGGACCTTATCGGATTCATCAGTACGGCTGGTCAACATCAAGATAAAGACATTCGTGCGGCTCTGCATTTCCTGACAAAGGGCATAACCCGTTATGTCGGGAAGATTCACATCCAAGACCACCAAATCAGGATTAAAGCTCTCAAACGTTGCCAAAGCGCTCTTACCATCTTCAGCAGATTCAACTGAGTAATCTTGCTTCCCTAAAAAACGATGAATTAAGTTGCGAACTGAACTCTCATCATCAACCACTAAAATTTTGGCTTGAGCCATAGCTGACTGTTCCTAATATTATGATTTCTAAGCAATCACTTATGCTAACGATAGAGCGTATCCCGAATTTCCAATCAAAATCTTCTAGTGGTTGTACTGACTGATACGCACTAGGTAGATCCTTAATCTTACTTAGTGACTTTTCACCAAAACCAGTATGCATTAGGTTGTAGGGAGCGGACCACTTGGGACGTAATAAATTTTTTCAAAAAGCGGTTGTGATGCCTAAGAAAACTGAGCTAATCTGTTAAGTGAGACCCAACTACAGCCACCCATGAGCGATCAAACCCCCTACGAAAAGCTTGGCGTTGCTGAGTCAGCTAGCTTTGAAGACATCCAAAGCACCCGCGATCGGCTTCTGCGTGAGTATGCAGGGGACGTGAAGAAATGTTCTGAAGTGGAAGCGTCCTACGATGCTGTTCTGATGCGGCGGCTAAAACTTCGTCAAGATGGAAAAATAAAAGTCCCTGATGGTATTCGGTTTGCAGAAAAGACTCCATCGTCGCTGCCTAAGCTTTCCATGCCGTCCCTTCCAAATCCCGGCTCTTGGGTTACAGACATATTTGTTTTACCTACTCTTTTAGAATGGGTTGTGCCGACGGCGATGGCGTTGATGTTGATGATGCTGGTGACCTTAAACCCATTGCCCGCGACTGTACAGTTTGTGGGTTCTATGGCCACAGGAAGCACGCTCTACGGAATTTACCGAAAGGAGCGCAGTCTTGGTCGATCGGTCCTGTTTGGGTTTGTTGGACTAATTATTGGATATGCGCTGGGAGCTGGGCTGTATGGTCTGATTCCGATGGAGGCTCGCTCGTTTTTACCCGGTGGTGCCCAGTCATTGGATGTGGTGGTAACTTGGGTTGTCTGTCTGGTTCTGTGGCTGACGGCGATTTTTGTCAAGTAGGGGGCTAACCGGGTTTAAATCCCAGAGAGACCCGATCGCCACCGACGGCTTTGAGCTGAGTTAAAACCTGAATAACTTTGTCATAGGACAGCGTCCGATCGGCGTTGATCAGCACCATGCCTTTTGGGTTTTGCTGAAGGTAGGCTCTGATCTGAGGTTCGAGCTGGGCTAGGGTTGCAGGAACTTCAGAGCCGCCTGTGGATTTGACTAGGTACAATTGTCCCTGAGCGTCGATTTTGATAATTTGACGATCGGGTTCTTTGGTTCCCGTTGCCGTTCCGCTCTTGCCGCCGGGAAGCTCAACTTTGACGGCTCCCGTACTGTTAGTCAGAGTCATGGAAACAATGATGAAAAAGGTCAAAATGGTCATGATGACATCCATCATGGGAATCAAGTTGACTTCAGGCATTTGGGACGATCGGCTTTGAGATTTGAATTTCATGGTGTTACGCGCGGGAGACCTAGATTTTGTAATTCAAGGCGTGTTCATTTAACTTTAGCCGCCTTCGTTCCAAGCCTGTTCAGCATCTTGTAAAGCCCGATCGATCGGCTTTTGACCTAACATCGATGCCTGTAGATTTTCATAGATTACCTTTTGTAGGCGTTTACCGTCTCTCATGGCAGGGATCAAAACTTCCGCCGTTTGTAATTGATCTGCACTGATGAGACGAGCACGATCGAGTTCACTAGCGGAGGTGGGGATTTGCGTAAAATAGGAGTCTTGGAGTCCGGATTGGGTTGAAGGTAGAACATTGGCGGCTTTTGCGAAGCTTAATTGATTGGTGGGATTCGCAACAAAAAGTGCAAAGCTTACCGCTGCATCCGGTCGCGGCGTATCTTTTGGAATCACTAAGTTCATGACCGCAACGTTCCGTTTTCCGCTTTCCCCCGTAATCTGGGAGGTGACGAAGGATTGAGTTGCGATCGTCGGTGCATTTTTAGTGAGCGTCTTTAAAAATTCGGGACTCGTAGCCACAATCGCAGTTTCACCCCGTTGGTAAAGATCCAGACCATAGCGATACCCTTCCGTCAGCACCTCCTTGGGGATCAGATTTTTTTGGTACAGGTCAACCCAGTCTTGAAATACTGATCGTCCCAGTGGGGTATTAAATGCGGCTTTACCGCTGCGATCGATAAGCTGAACACCGCGCTGAACCATACTCTCTAGGACTTCGCCGGAATCCATGGGCGCGAGGGTCGTGAAAAAGGCATATTTCCCAGTTTTGGCCTTAACCACAGGGGCTATCTCCATCAAATCCCTGAAGGTTGTGGGCGGTTTAGGAATTCCAGACTGTTGCAGCAGGGTTTGATTATAAATAGCAATCCGTGTTGTCAGATACCATGGAATCCCAAAAGCTTTCCCCTCGATCGTACTTGCATCCCAAATCTTCGGTAAGTACTGCATTTGAATTGGCTGCGGAATCCGATCGCTTAGATCAAGCCAAGCGCCTTTACTCGCCAGCTGGGAGGCGAAATTTGGGTTGAGATTCACCACATCAGGAGCAGTTTTCGCCGCCACCGCCGTCAGAATCTTGCTCTCCATTCCGGACCAAGGCACATCTACCCAATTAATTTTCAGCGTTGGATTTTCTGCTTCAAACTGCGAAATCACCCCCGTAAAATACTCTGTGTATTGGGGCTGAAGTTGCATTGTCCAAAATTCTACGATCGTCCGTCGATCGTCTTTATCCCCCCATGGACTACAACTCACCAGAAATCCCAGTACTGCCGCACCGAAAATCCCGACTAAAATCTGCCGCACCGATCGCCCGTTCCCCTGCCTTAAAAAAATCTTAAAAAGATCTTGAATGGCTTGCCGCACATGTCTCATCAGTTTTTGTCCTTGAAATTTGAGAGATGTCTGGAGTTTTGCCCCAGCGACGTATCCGTTTCTAGGGATTAGAATAAGTCCATCAGACACTATTTAGCCACAGGCAACTTTCTATGAGACCCGTTGTCAAAACGATGGTATCAGGAGCGCTATTCAGCACGATCGCGATTTGGATGCCGATCGTCCTTCAAGCCAATGCAGCGATCGCGGGCGAGAAAATCTACAAAATTGAACTACAAGAAACAGACGCACCCATTCAAACCCTAGAGGGTGAGCGCTATAAAAAAATACGTGGGCGATCGGAATGGGCGGTTCTAACGGTCAATGATACTGGAACGATTCAACTCAAGTATGCGATTCGCACATCTCAATCCTATGGGGTTAGCACTTGGTCAAATGCGGGGGTCATGGCACTGAACGTCTGCCCAATTTCTGGTCAATCTCGTGCTTGTGTGGGTCTAAAAGGCGATCGGTTTACGATACCGAAGGGCAACAACATCAAGGACTTTCGGTTTGAATTCCAGGTTCAAGACAACAACCGTTCCCACGTTAGGTTTGTTCAAGTGCCCCGTAGTTTTACTACGGAAGGATCCCCTAGCGTCAACAGTCCACGATCGTGATCGCTGCCAAAGTGAGTCAACCTATTAAGTAGTTCTTTACTCCGGATCTCGCGATGCAACTCTCCCATAAAAACACCTCGACCCTTGCGACAGGACTACTGCGATCGGTCCACCACATTGCGCTGAATGTCATCGATATGAACGCGTCCTGTGACTTTTATGGCAACATTCTGGGACTGCATCGGCTGGTAGGCGAGGAAATTCCAGCGACCCTAACGGCACTGGTGGCGGCAGGGAAAGTCGCAAACTTTAAAACTCCCGACGGTACTATTCTGGATTTGTTCAGTGAGCCGGGTCTGACATCGCCCCATCCCGATCCGACAAAACAATTCACCCGTGCCAATCATTTGGCTTTTGATATTGATCCAGAGGAGTTTGACTCTGCGGTAGATTGCCTAATTGCAAATCGGATAAAAATCGATAGCGGTCCCGTGTCTCGACCCACTGGTCGCGGGATTTATTTCTACGATCCCGATGGATTCATGATCGAAATTCGGTGCGATCGGATCGACGAAATTTACATTATTAGTTCAGCTTCAGATTGGCACACCTCCCAGATCCAGGGGGTTCACAGATCACCAAGTCTAGAAACAGAAGGATTCATTCACTGCTCCACCCGAGAACACATTCTTTGGGCTGCAAATAAACACTACTCAAGCAAGACTGACCTGCTGCTGATTGCGATCGACCCTCAAAAAATTACAGCGCCCTGGCGATTCGATGCTGTTAAAAATACTGGTAAATTTCCCCATATCTACGGAGAACTCAACATCGATGCGGCGATTCAATGGGAGCCGTTCGGACAGGATGAGACAGGCGGATTTCAGTTTCCGTTTTAGAGCTTTCACACCATGAAATACCGTAGGTCAACAGGACAGGCGATCGCACCAGATGTTGACCCGGTAATTCAGACGCTCAATCTAGGCTTCGTCTTCTTCAGTTGCTGCCGTTGGGGGATACACAAATCCCTTGGCCCGTCCAGTTAGAACCGATTTACCAAGAGAGAGTGCGCGAGCCGCCTGTACGTCTGCTTTACGAACCCAGGTTGCACGACGTTGATCGCGCTTTGCGTTAGAAGTTTTCTTCTTAGGACACGCCATAATGTTTGCACTTGAAATTAGACAACCTTGTGATGGTATCAGAGTTTTACAAGCATTGACCCAAATTTAGACTAGTGCTCGATCGCTCAAGCTCACCCGATCGTCGTAATCAGGACCATTACTTTGAGGATTACCCTTTGACCCCGCTCGCCGCATCACTCGGCACAATGTATCGCTGCATGGCGATAAAAAATACCAAAATCGGGGCAATGGACAGCACAGAACCCGCCGCCACCACCCGCCAATCTGTATCGCTCAAACCCGTCAGCCGTGCAACTCCCAGTGGCAACGTTGCCATTTCAGGCTTGTTAGTAATAATCAACGGCCACAGAAAATCACTCCAAGAACCAATAAATACAAAAATCGCCAAAGTCACAAGCGCAGGTCGCACCGCTGGCAACATCACACTCCACCAAACTCCCAACTCCGAACAGCCATCTATTCGAGCGGCTTCCTCTAGTTCTTTCGGAACTGATTGAAATGCCTGCCGCATTAGAAATATGCCAAATGCTGATGCGATCGCTGGGAAAATCATGCCCAGATAGGTATTCTGCAATCGCAACTGCACCGAGATGATAAACAGGGGAATCATCACAATCTGAAATGGAATCAAAATTGTCGCCACAATGGTCGAAAAAATAAAATCGCGCCCCTTGAAGTTCAATCTAGCCAACGGGTAGGCCGCCAACGACGACGACAGCAGGTTCAACCCAACGGTCAGGAGTGAAACAATGATGCTGTTGAAAAAATAACGACTAAAGGGATTGCGGGGGTCCGAGTTCCAAGCTTTGACAAAATTTTCAAGGGTGGGGCGTGCCGGAACAAACTGGGGTGGGAACTGGAAAAGGTTTTCGCCTTGAGACTTAAGCGCCGTACTCACCAGCCATAGCAATGGCAACAGCATTAAAAATGCGATCGTACTCAAAAGCAGATACATGGCGATGATTTTCCATCCCTTGTGTTGCCGGAAATTCGCTAAAGTCATAGTCCTCGCTGCCCAGACAAACTAAACCAGCCCCATCCTACGCCAAAGCAAAAGCCATAGAGTTTAGAGTAATGGAACTTTTGGCAGAAGCCGATCGTCAATGACATGGATGCTAGTCCGCTTGACGAGGGTTCTCATCGACTCTGAGCACGCTTTGAAAAGCTGAGATTGGCGCACTATTCCACGAGTTGATTGACAAAACCGTCCTAAGATATAGCGATATTTAACTAACACTCTACTTAACACATTCCCCCTGGATCTAACTCTATGCATTTTCCCTCCCGCTTATTCCGCAAGACCTCCGCGCTGTCCATCATGGTTGTCATGGGCGCATTGTCTGTCGCTGTCACTCCACAAATCGCGGCCGCTGGAGGGTGCGATGGACTGACCCTATTTAGCAGTGTCGAGCGTAAGGACCAACTCACCTGTCGTCTCGATTTCGGCGGAAACTCAGGCGCGACCGATCGGTATCGTTTTCGTTTAGACAAGAAAAAAATGAAGTATGCGGTCTCCGAATTTACGATCGATTACCCAGACAATTTTACCGGATCCTTCGACACCAAAAATGTTGAACTAATCGTTAACGGAAAGAATGTAAAAGTCCAGGAAGTAATTTGGGAAGAAGAAAATCATTTCCTAAAGGTGATTCCAGTGGAGCCAGTTCCTGCCGGAACCGCCGTAGAAATGCACTTCTCCAACGTTCGCAACCCTCGGAATAATGGCATGTTCTACTTCAATGGCCGGGTCCAAACACCGGGAGACGTACCACTACTTCGAGATTTAGGAACCTGGATTGTTGAAATTAGTTAGGGTTTCAGAGTACAGTAATGAGCCGTGACTTTTTTGTGGTCGGATAGTCTGACCCAGGTTTGGAGTAAGTTTTATGAAGCGTACATTAGAAGGAACTCGCCGCAAGCGCAGACGGGTTTCTGGATTTAGAGTTCGGATGCGGACGGCTAACGGTCGTCGCGTGATTAAGGCACGGCGCGCCAAAGGGCGGGCCAACGTGTCGGTTGCATAGGAACTGGGACGGTCAATTTTGGGACTCCCAAAAGCGAATCGACTCAGGCAGCGGCAAGATTTCGATCGGGTTTATCAATCGGGGAAGCGACGACGGGCGGTGGGATTACATCTCGTGGTTCTAAGGACTTCTTCAACGATAGGCTCTCCAGAAGTCTTGCCTGTTCAAGTTGGTATTTCCATCAGTAAGAAAGTCAGCAAGCGAGCAGTTGTCCGAAATCGGATTAAGCGTCAGCTCAAGTCGATCGTCCGACCGCTATTGCCTCGTCTAGAGTCAGGTCTCCGAATGGTCATTCTGGTCCGTTCGGAAGCCCTCACCTATGAATATGGCCAATTTCTGCAAGAATTAGAACAACTGTTAGTGAAAGCTGAGGTTCTGAATGGCGATTAATGAAGAAGTCTTCTATGAGGGTGGTCCTCACAAAGGTGACGTGATTACCAATTGCCTGTTGGCGTTTACAGTCGTTTGTCTGCCGTTAACGATCGGTGCAATCGTTCGGGCTGTGTGGTTGCGTTATCGCATCACCAACCGTCGCATTACTGTCGAAGGTGGATGGATGGGGCGTGAACGCTCTGACGTGGTTTATCGTGAAATCGAGAGTGTCGCGACGGTTCCTCGGGGCTTAGGTCTTTGGGGTGACATGGTGTTGACCTTGACCGATGGTAGCCGCCTGGAAATGCGATCGGTGCCAAAATTTCGTGAACTTGAAGACTACGTGAACGAGCGAATTGCTGAGAAAAAGCAGCCCGCAAGTAACAGTAAAAAATCAAATTCTAAGTCTAAGACCGTTAATTCTTAAGGCAATATTTTCCATTCTTGTTTACGATCGTACGTGAACTTCAGACTGGACTAGCATCGCCGCAGTTTTCTAGATTTTGTAGATTAGCTCTTTTGTAAATAAGCTTAGTAGGCTCATGGACTTCGGTATTGGTTTTCTCTCAAATAATGTAATGTTGCGCTTCATAGACTTCTTCTATGGAGTGGTGCCGAGTTACGGGTTGGCGATCGTCGCCTTGACCTTAGCCGCTCGATTTGTCCTTTGGCCGTTGAGTGCAGGACAAATTCGTAACATGCGCAAGATGAAGGTGTCACAGCCTGTGATGCAGAAGCG